>NZ_CP119789.1:2700000-3000000 GCF_029338275.1 Haloarcula ordinaria
CCCCCGAGCGGGTCGACGATGTCGGCCGCGCCAGACTCCTCAGCGATAATCTGCTGGGTCCGCAGGGCGACCCGGACCGCCTCCTCCGAGGGGAGCGCGAGCGCCTCGTCGAAGGAGTTCGTGTGGAGGCTCTGAGTCCCGCCCAGCACGCCCGCGAGCGCCTGGATGGTCACCCGGACCACGTTGTTGAGCGGTTGCTGGGCCGTCAGTGACTGCCCGGCCGTCTGGGTGTGGAACTTCAGCTGCTTGCTCTGGGGGTGGGCCGCGCCGTACCACTCGTCCATCAGCCGGGCGTAGATGCGCCGAGCGGCCCGGAACTTCGCCACCTCCTCGAAGATATCGTTGTGGGAGTTGAAGAAGAAGGAGAGTTGTGGCGCGAAGTCATCGATATCGAGCCCGCGATGGAGGCAGTCCTCGACGTAGGCGAAGCCGTCGGCCAGCGTGAAAGCGAGCTCTTGGACGGCCGTCGACCCCGCCTCACGGATGTGGTAGCCCGACACCGAGACGGGCTTGAAGTTCGGCGTCTCCTCGCTGGCGTACTCGATGACGTCCGTGACGAGTTTCAGCGACGGCTCCGGGGGGATGACCCACTCCTTCTGTGCGATGAACTCCTTGAACATGTCGTTCTGGAGGGTCCCGCGAACCTCGTCGCGCGCGACGCCCTGCTGGTCGGCCAGCGCGATGTACATCGCGTAGACGACGGGCGCGCTCGGGTTGATGGTAAAGGAGGTCGACACCTCTCTCAGGTCGATGCCGTCGAAGAGAATCTCCATGTCGGCGAGCGTATCGACCGCCACGCCCTCCTTGCCGACCTCGCCGTCGGCCATCGGGTCGTCCGAGTCGAGCCCCATCAGCGTCGGCATGTCGAAGGCCGTCGAGAGGCCGGTCTGGCCCTCGTCGGTGAGGTAGTGGAACCGTTCGTTGGTCTCCTCTGCAGTCCCGAAGCCGGCGAACTGCCGCATCGTCCACGTTCGTCCGCGGTACATCGTCGGGTAGACGCCGCGAGTGTACGGTTCCTCGCCGGGGAACCCCAGGTCGTCGTCGTAGTCGATGTCGGCGACGTCCAAGGGCGTATAGAGCCGGTCGACCTCGTGGTTCGAGACGGTGGCGAAGCGGTCGTGGCGCTCGCCATGTGCGTCGAGTGTCGGCTCCAGCGTGTCGTGTTCCCAGGCGTCCTTGGACTCGCGAATCTTCCGGAGGTCCGCCTCGTCGTACATACCACGGTGTTCGTCACCAAATCGCATGAACGTTCGGGCGGCTCGCGACGCCTGGACAGAACCGGCCCGCGATTACTCCTGTAGTCGCTTCGTCGTCTCGATCAGCGGGTGGTGGGCGTAGTCGACGACGTCGATGTCCGCGATGGACTCCAGGTCCGACTCGGCGGCTGTCTGGGCCATCCCGAGCTCGACCGGCGGGTCGAGCACGATGACGTAGGCCTCCATGGTATCGATTTCGAGTCGTTCGGCGGCCTTCACGCGGTGGTGACCGTCGGCCAGCAGCAGGTCGCCGCCGTTGTCGATGACGACGAGCGGTTCGGCGAGCTTCCGTTCGAGTTCGTAGACGCGCCCCTCCAGTTCGTCGGCGTAGACCGTCGTCTGTGTCGGTGTCAGGTCGGCCAGCGCCACCTCTCGCCGTTCCTCGTGGACCTCCGTGCCGTGGATGTTCTCCAGGGTTCGACCCAGTTTGTCCACCTTGTCCGGCGTCGCGCGTTCGATCTGTGAGCGGATGACGTCGGCGTTCGAGATGATGCCAACCAGGTTGCCCGCGTCGTCGACGACCGGGAGCTTCTGGATGCCCGACCGGAGGATGACCCGAGCGGCGTCCTGGACGGCCATCTCCGGGTGGGCGACCAGGATATCCTCGGTCATCACCCGGAACATCGGTTCGTGGTCCTCGGCCAGCAACAGGTCGCGCGAGCTGACGAAACCATCGACGCGGCGGCCGTCGGTGACCGGAAAGCCACTGAACTCCTCGTTGTTCGAGATGCGTTCGGCCACCTCGGCCACCGTGTCGTCGAGCTCGACGGTGGCTACGTCGCGTGTCATGTACTCCCCGACGGTCGGGCGGCCGGAGTCGTCCATCGTCTTCGGGTTGGCTGCCGACGACAAAAAAGACTCCCCTACGTCGGGTCGGTATCCGCCTCGGCAGCCGCGCTCGCTTCCTCGTCGTCGTCTCCCTCGTCTGTCGACTGGCCGAAGAGGTCCGGGTCGAGCGTCGAGTCCGCGAACGACTCGAACGTGTACTCCGAGGGGTCGTAGACGCCCAGCAGCCGGTTCGACCGCGTCTCGACGGCGTCGAGGAAACGGTTGTTGACCACCGCCCGGACGATTTCGTGGAGCGACTCCTCCTTGTCGTCGACCGACTCGAGGACGCCCAGCGTTATCTGTGCGCCCGCCATGTCCGCGTGGCCGCCCGCGGAGCCGATCTGCCCGAATGCGTCTCTGAGCGCTTCGCCGAGGTCGATGTCCGCACCGCGGGCGCGGGCCGACGCGTATATCGTGCCCTCCATGACGCCGTACACCATCGTCGCGTGGACGCCCTCCAGGTCGAGCAGCCGGTCTGCGGCCTGGGCGAGTGCGTCCCGGTCGGTGACCCGACCGACGCAGCTCAGCAGCACGGACCCCTCCTGTTCCCGGTTCGAGATGGCGCGCCCGACGACAGAGAGCGTCTCGGAGGTCACGCTCGGGTCTTCGATTCGCTGGAGGACGCCCATGTCGGCCCGCTCGACCAGGTGCGCGGCGGCCAGGAAGTCCTCCGGGGAGACCTCCCGGCGGAAGTCCCGCGTGTCGACCCGGATACCAAAGAGGAGTCCCGTCGCGATTGGGCCCGGGATGTCGACGTCGAACCGGCGGAAGTAGTCGACCAGAAGCGTGCTCGTCGCGCCGACGCCGCTCCGGAGGTCGACGAACCGGCCCTCTATTGGGACTCGCGGCGGGTGGTGGTCGATGACGATGTCGATGGCGAGGTCCTCGGGCAGCTGGTCGTTGACGCCCGGTCGCGAGTGGTCGACCAGCGCGAACCCGTCGAACCGGTCGAGGGCGTCGGGGTCGTCGGGGTCCAGGTTCTCGAGGTCGTACTCCAGGAGGTTGACGAACGCGCGGTTCTCCTGGTGGGAGATAGCGCCGTAGTAGCAGACCGTGGCCGAACAGCCCGCTCGTTCGGCCAGCTCGGCCAGCGCGACGGCACTGGCGATGGCGTCCGGGTCGGGATTGTCGTGTGTGACGACGGCGAGCTCACCGTCGACGTCCCGGAGGATGCGCTGCAGCTGGCGGACGCGCGTCCCGTCCTCGCCGATGGCGTCCTTGAACCACCTGGTGAGCACCCGGTCCGGGTCGACGACCCGGTCGGCGAGGCGCTCGAACGACTCGCGCTGGTCCGCCGTCGCGCCCTTCCCGGTGTACACCAGCAGGAACGCGTCGGGAAAGAGCGCGTTGGCCGTCCGTGCGGCCCGCACGTTGGTCGCGGGGTCCTCGGCGGTGACGATGACGGTGTCCGGCGAGACGTTCAGCGCCACGAGCTCGTCGGCGTCCGTCTGGTCGGCCTCGGTCACGCCGATGCCGTCGTCGCGGAGCGCATCGGCCCGGTGGCTGTCGTCCGTGACGACAGCGAGGTCGCCGCGCCCGTCGCTCAGGCTATCGAGGAGCGACAGCGCGGTCGGACCGGCACCGAGCACCAACCGAGAAGGCATACCAGTGAGTCTTCCCGGAGCGGCTAAAAACCCTTCACTTCAGTCGTTCCTGGAGGAACGAGGGGTGTGCGGCGGTCACGCCGTCGAGCGCGAGTATCTCGTCTTCGATGACGTCGGCCAGTGACCCGCCGTCGGGCGCGCGCACCTCGGCCATCAACATGTGGTCACCACTGGACGTGTACAGCGCTTCGACCGCGTCGATGTCTTTCAGCTGGCGCGTCGCCTCGACGTACCGTTCGCTCGCGACGTCCATGCCGACGAGAGCGATGGACTGGCCGGCGAGCTTCTTCGGGTCCACGTCGGCCGAATAGCCGACGATAACCCCCTCTTCCTCGAGTTTCTTGATGTACTTTCGCACCGTCGGCTTCGAAACGTCGGCTCTGTCTGCGATCTCCGCGTAGGACGCCTGTGCGTCTTCCTCCAGAACAGACAGGATTCGACGCTCCGTCGACTCGGTGCTCATGCACCTTTATTTTCAGTGGGTGAAAAAATATCTTCCGAAGCCGAAACCCGTCGAACGGTCCCCCGAACGGGGGCCGACGAGTTACTTGTGGTGGTGGAGCAGTTCGTCGTAGGTCCGCTCCCACTCGGCGTCCTCGTCGAAGTACCGTTCGGCCAGCGGCTCCTCGGGCATCTCGCCCGTGGAGCGCTTCTCGTCGCCGTAGGACGGATTCTGGTCGTCGACGTAGTAGCGACCGGTGAGGACCTCGCCCTCGTAGAGCTTGTCCTCGGTCTGGAACATCATCTCGGCCGCCTCCTGGCGGTCGTTGATGTCGTGTTCGTACTCGTCGGACTGCTGGATGTCCGTGTACGGGACGTAGTGTTTCGCGTCTTTGTTCCAGGTCGGACACTGCGTGAGGAAGTCGATGTGCGCGAAGCCGTCGTGTTCGATGGCCTCGGCGATGATCTCCTTGGCCTGGTTCGGGTTCACGGCGGCGGTGCGAGCGATGTACGTCGCACCGGCGTTCAGCGACTGCGACAGCGGTCGAATCGGCGACTTCGCCGAGCCGTGGGGCTGGGTCTTCGACTTGTGGCCCTTCGGCGATGTCGGCGAGGTCTGCCCCTTCGTGAGCCCGAAGATCTCGTTGTTGAACACGATGTACGTCATGTCGTGGTTCTCCCGGGCCGTGTGGATGAGGTGGTTTCCACCGATGCCGTAGCCGTCACCGTCACCGCCGGCGGCGATGACCTCGAGGTTCGGGTTAGCCAGTTTCGCGGCCCGGGCGACGGGCAGCGAGCGGCCGTGGATGGTGTGGAACCCGTAGCTGTTGAAGTAGCTGTTGAGCTTGCCCGAACAGCCGATGCCCGTAAACAGGGCGACCTCGTCGGGGTTCTTGCCCACCTCGGGCATGGCCTGTTTCAGCGCCTTGAGGACGCCGAAGTCACCACAGCCCGGACACCACGTCGCCTGTGGTTCGATGCCGGGTGTAAACTCGTCTCGGTCTATCTCGCGGTCGTCTCCGATTGCACTGAATGCACTCATGGTTAGTCACCCGCTGCGGGGAGGTACTTCAAGTTGGTCGCGGCGAGGTCCTCGCCGTTGATGCTGGACTCGAACCCGTCGACGATCTCGGCGGGTTCGAAGGGGTTGCCGTTGTACTTCAGGAGGCTCGACATCTTGTCGCCGTACTTGCCGATCTCCTTCTGCGTGAGGCCGCGGAACTGCGCCGTGGCGTTCATCTCGACGACGAGCGCCTCGTCG
This sequence comes from Haloarcula ordinaria, assembly GCF_029338275.1. Lineage (NCBI taxonomy): Archaea > Methanobacteriati > Methanobacteriota > Halobacteria > Halobacteriales > Haloarculaceae > Haloarcula > Haloarcula ordinaria. Next base: position 2,705,391 of record NZ_CP119789.1, read on the forward strand.
ACGGATTCGAGGAACTCGCTGACCTGCTCGACGGGGTAGGGCATCATGTCCGAGACGCCCAGGGCCTTCACGGAGTGCCCGTTCTCGTTGAGCCGGTCGACGGCCTCGAAGGCCGTGTCCTGCTGGCTCCCCCAGACGAGGATGCCGTAGTCGGCCTCGTCGGGGCCGTAGTAGGTCTGGTGGCCCGCGGTCTCGTCTAAGTCCGCGCGGATGTCGTCGAGCTTCCCGAGCCGACGGTTCATCTGCGCGATGCGGTTCTGGGGGTCCTCGCTGATGTGGCCCTCCTCGTTGTGCTCGTTGCCGGTCGCGAGGAACCGACCGTTCTTCTGCCCGGGGATCGAGCGCGGACTGACGTTCGAGCCGTCCTCCGGCTCGTGCAGGAACCGCTTGAACTTCCCGGAGGAGTGGTGAGCCGCCTCCTCGATCTCTTCCTCGGTGAGGACCGAACCGGGGTCGGCGTTCGGCTCCTCGTCGAAGTGGCTCGCGGGCAGGTTCCGGAGCTCGCCCTGTATCTTCTGGTCGTAGATGACGATGGTCGGAATCTGGTAGTCGTAGGCGATACGGAACGCGGAGCGCGTCTGCGTGTAACACTCGCGGATGTTCGCTGGGGCGAACACGATCCGTGCGGAGTCACCTTGGGACGTGTACAGGACGTGTTCGAGGTCGGCCTGTTCGGGTTTGGTCGGCATCCCGGTCGACGGACCGGCGCGCATGGCCTCTAGCAGCACGATCGGCGTCTCGGTCATCTCGGCGAGGCCGAGCGGTTCCGACATCAGCGCGAAGCCACCGCCGGACGACCCGGACATGGCCTTGACGCCGGCGTGGGACGCACCGAGTGCGAGCGCAGCCGCCGCGATTTCGTCCTCGACCTGCTCGGAGATGCCGCCGAAGTTCGACAGGTGCTGTGACATGATGGTGAAGACGTCGGTCCACGGGGTCATCGGATAGCCGGAGATGAACCGACAGCCCTCGTCGAGCGCACCGTAGGAGATGGCGTTGGACCCCGAGAGGATGACCTGCTCCTCGTCGTGGGTGTTCTCGGGCATTTCGATGTCGTGGTCGACGTCGAGTTCCGCGGCCGCCTCGTAGGCGTCGTGCAGGACGTTGAGGTTCGCCTCCTGCATGTCGCCGTCCATGTTCTGCTCGATGAGGTTCTCGAACGGCGCCGTGTCGATGTCGAGGATGGCGGCGGTCGCACCGATACCCGCGGTGTTCCGCATGATCTCCCGTCCGTGTTCCTTTGCGATGCCACGGAGGTCCATCGGAACGACTTCCCAGCCGTTCTCCGCGGCGGCCTCCTCGAGGCCGACCTCGTCGACGTCTTCCTCGTCGAGGAGGCCCTGGTCGTACAGCAGGACGCCGCCCTCGCGGAGTTCGTCGAAGTTCTCGTACAGCGGTTTGAGCTCTTCCTTCCCGTAGTAGGCCTCTTCCTGGGGGTTCCGTGCGAACGAGTCGCCCAGGGCGAGCAGGAAGTTGTAGCCGTCGCCGCGTGACTGTACCGGTTCGTCCTTTGCCCGTACCTCCACGTACGTATGGCCACCCCGGATCCGCGATGGGTAGTGGCGATGTGTGAACACGTGAAGTCCCGAGCGCATCAGGGCCTTCGCGAAGTTCTGGCTCGTCGAGTCGATTCCGTCCCCGGAACCGCCTGCGATGCGCCAGATTAGTTCGTTGTCTGTCATGGTTAGATGTCGGCCCCAGCTGTGGTGCCGTACTCAGGCAATTGTAGGGCCGTGACTAAAGATTTTCCACTGAGTCGACGTTTATTAATCGTTATCTTTCGTTTGACGCCCCTGAGTTGGCCGATTTCGGCGATTGAATCCATGTCAGATTCGGTGTGTTTGGAGTGGAATATAGGAGTTAGTTCGCACGTAGGTATCTGTGACGACGGACGGGTCGGCGGAAGGCATAACCAGATACGCTCCCTATCACTACCGTCGATGTCGCTCTCCGAACTCATCGCCGGCGTCGAGGCCCACGAGCAGACGCTTACCGTCTACAACGCCGGCGCGGCCGCCAGCGACGAGTTGCGAGCGCAGTTCGCCGACCGGAACATCCGCGTCGAGACAGAACGGACCGAGAGCGGGCGGCCCGACGAGTTCGTCACACTGAGCGACGACGGGGAGGTCGTCACCGCGACCAGTCTCGCCTCCTTTCGCGACGAACTCTCGTCGATGGATTCGACTGACGGCAGTGACAACCCGTACCGGTCGCTCCTCGACCACCTCGACGAGACGATGTTCACCTCGTGGTCCATCGACCGCCTGGTGGCGGCGTCCCGGGAGATAGAGGACCGGGCCTGGCGCGTCGGGACGGGGGCCCTGCACGCGGGCTTTCAGACCACGTCCACGCTGAAGGGGGAACTCGACCTCTACACGCGGCTGGGTGAGACGGACGTCGACGTCCACGCCTACGCCTATCCGGACACCGACCCGCCGGACCAGGACCGGTTCACGCTCCACCTCGAGCGGTCGAGCGAGATCGCGGAGTCCTGGTTCGTCGTCTTCGACGGCGGCGGCGATGACGAACAGAAGAGCGCCTTGTTGGCCGAGGAGCGAGAGCCGAGGGCGTTCTACGGGTTCTGGACGTACGACCCGACGACGGTGGACTACATCCTGCGCCACCTGGAGTCGACCTACGGGTTCGTCGAGCAGTGAGCGACGCCGGGGCTGACGCCAGCGGTCGAGCGTTCCGTATCGCAGAGACCGGGCAGCGCGTCAACGGCCTCGAACTCGAGTTGCACCTCCAGTTCGGGCTCTGGCGGGTGCTCGACCGTGCTCCGAACCGGTGGCTCGTACAGACAGCGGACGGAGAGACGCTGACGCTCGAACTCGACGACCAGTAACCCGGGCTTACGCCAGTTCCTCGAACACCGAGCGGTCGTGACCCAGCAGCACGTCGGCACCCGTCTCGCGCTCGATGTCGCGACACCGTTCGAGACTCGCTTTCCACGACCCGTTGTTCCACAGGAGACTCGTCGCCATCGGCTGGCCGGCGTAGTTGGCCTCGACGTAGGCCTCGTCGCCGGCGACGAGCAGCGGGCGGTCCGGGCGGTCGATGAGCGCACCCAGCAGTCCCGGCGTGTGGCCCGGCAGGTGGAGCAGCTCCACGCCGTCGGTGAGGTGGTACCGGTCGCCGTGGACCACCTGCCAGTTCAGGTCGTGGTCGAAGTCGCTGGCGAGGTAGGCGATAGACCCCTCGTCGGTCTTGGCGCTCAGGTACGCGAAGGGCAGTTCCTCGCGGTGGACGTAGATTGGCACGTCCGTCCCGGCGAAGTTGTAGAGCCCGCCCGCGTGGTCGAGGTGGAGGTGGCTCATCACGACGGCGTCGATGTCGGCTATCGAGTACCCCGCGGCTCCGAGGTCGTCCGAGAGGGCGTGCTGGTCGGCGTCGACGTGGGCGAAGGCCTCGTACAGCGGGGCCGGCCAGTAGCCGTCGCCGGCGTCCGGGTGCGAGCCGGTGTCCCAGAGAATGGTCATCTCTGGCGTCTCGACGACGAGGTTCCAGACCACGAACTCGGCGTACTCGTGTTCGGGCGAGCGGTTCGACGCGGTCGCGACGGCGTGGCCGTCGACGACGAAGTTCATGTCTGCGGTGACCGTGCCGCGGTCCAGGAAGGTGACCGAGATATCGTCCATACGCTGTGTAGGTGTCAGCCACAGATAAGGAGTGGGCCAAACAGGTAGGGACTGCTAGTGCGACGCAGTGTCAGCGTTGTGATTACTGCGGGGCCTGCCGGTAGATGAGGTTCCGCTGGATGTCGTTGGCGCCCTCGTAGATGACTGGGATGCGGACGTCGCGGTACACCCGCGAGATGCGGTTCTCCGTCAGGACAGACCGGCCGCCGTGGAGCTGCATCCCCTTCTCGGCACAGTCGGTCGCGGCCTCTGTCGCCCGGGTCTTCGCCAGCGCCGCCCAGTAGCCGGCGTCCTCCTGGTTGGCGACGCGGTCGGCGGCGTGCCAGGTGAGCGTCCGCGCGGACTGCAGTTCGAGGTGCATGTCGGCGAGCTTGTGCTGGACGGCCTGGAACTCGTCGACGGTCCGCCCGAACGCCTCTCGGTCGTGCACGAACTCCCAGGCTTCCTCGATGGCGGCCGCCGCCAGGCCCAGGCCGTGCCCGCCGACGATGACCCGACCGTGGTTGAAGAACTCCGCGAGCATGTAGAAGCCCGCGCCCTCGACACCGACGAGGTGGTCCTCGGGAATCCGGCAGTCGTCGAAGACGATGTGGGCCTGCTTCGACGCGCGAAAGCCCATTTTCTCCGGGATGTGCTCGGCGTCGTATCCGTCGGTGTCGGTGGGGACGATGAACATCGAGTAGTTGCCGTAGCGGTTGTTCGGGTCGTCTCCGGTCTTCGCGTACACCGTCACCCAGTCGGCCTCGACGCCGTTACCGATCCAGTACTTCTCGCCGTTGAGGACCCACTCGTCGCCGTCTTTCTCGGCGGTGGTGTCCATCCCAGCCATGTCGCTGCCGGTCTGGGGTTCCGAGACGGCCAGGCCGGTAATCTGCTCGTTCTCGGCGACCGGGCGGAGGAACTCCTCTTTTTGCGACTCGTCGCCGTGGTCCTCGACGATTTCGGCCCCGAAACTTGCCAGTTGTAGCGTGAGCGCGATGCCAGCGTCGGCGCGGTAGAACTCCTCGGCGATGGCGAGAATCTGGTGCAGGTCGAACCCCTTGCCGCCCCACTCCTCGCCGATGTCCTGGGCGACCAGGCCGGCGTCCATCCCGGCTTCGAGGATGTCGACCGGATACTCTCCCGACTCGTAGTAGTCGGCGGCGTTCGGTTCGATGTGTTCCGCGGCGAACTCGCGCGCCGCCTGCTTGACGTCGTGGGCGTGTTCCGGAACCGGGTGTGTCGAGAGTAGTTCCATGGAACTGTTCACGGACTGTGCCACCAAATAACTCGTGAAACTCGGGAAAACCCCGCCGAAGTTGTTTCTGTGAATACGCTGATAATCGGCCAGCACGCTTTTCTCCACCAACGGTAAGCGAGTGGAATGAATCGCCGCGATTACCTCGCCGCGGGCGCGGGTGTCGGTGCCGCCGCGCTCAGTGGCTGTTCGTTCCTCGCCGCAGCAGAGAGGCCACCCCCGGAAGTGCCCCAGCAGCGCCTCGACGAGGGCGGGTGGGCACAGACGAATGAATCGTCCGGGACCGTCCTGGAACGCGACTATGGCCCGGTGACCCTCGAAGCGGTCTCACACACGCTCCAGTACGTCGACCAGGCCCTGCAGACGCGAGTCGCCGACTGGACGCTCGGCCAGGTCGAGGCCGCGCTGTCCGTGTTCTTCGCCACGCGGGTTGACTTCAGCCCCAACCTCGACAACCTCCCGGCTGGCGTCGGCCAGGGAGAAATCGTCGACCAGGTGAAGGCGAACAGTCGCGACCAGTTCGAAGGGCAGATGCGCGACCAGGGACTGACCGACATCGAGAAAACCGGCGAGGGGAGGGTCGCCGTCGACACCGGCGAGACCGCAGAGACGGTCGAGATGGCCGCCGTCTTCCCCTTCGAGGGTATCGAGTTCCCCGTGACTGACGAGGCGGGTGTCGCGATTCCGTCGGCGGACATCGAGGTGTCGGCGCTGCTGGCGGTCTGGCACCACGGCGACTTCGTGCTCGTCTCCGGTGGGGCCTATCCCGCCGAGAGCTTCGCGACGAGCGTCGAAGACGACCTGAGCGAGGGCATCACCGTCTCCGTCGACGTGGACCTCGACCTGACGCCGTCGGCGTACCGCGAGGAGATGCGCGGCCTCGTCGCGGGCGTCCAGTAACTCACTCCGGCGCGGCGTCCTCCGGGACCCGGCCCTCGACCAGCGAGGCGTCGCCGTACTCCTCTCGCAGCGTCTTCTTGCTGAACTTCCCGGTCGCCGTCTTCGGCATCTCGTCGATAGTCACGAAGTTGTCCGGCACCCACCACTTTGGGTACGAGTCGAGCACGTGCTCGCGGAGGTCGTCGGCCAGGGCGTCGGTGTCTGTCCCCTCGGTCGGGACCACGAGCGCGAGGGGGCGTTCCTGCCAGCGCTCGTGGGGGACGCCGATGACGGCGGCCTCCGTCACGTCGTCGTGGGCCATCAGTTCGTTCTCCAGTTCCACCGAGGAGATCCACTCGCCGCCGCTCTTGATGACGTCTTTCGCGCGGTCGACGATCTTGATGTAGCCGTCCTCATCGACGGTCACCACGTCGCCGGTCTTCAGGTAGCCGTCCTCGAACTCGGCTTCGGTCGCGTCGGGCCGGGCGAAGTACTCCCGCGTGACCCACGGCCCGCGGACCAGCAGTTCGCCGAACGCCTCGCCGTCCCAGGCCACCGCCTCGCCGTCGTCGCCGACGACGCGGAACTCCAAGCCGGGCGTGATGAGACCCTGCTTGCTCCGCTTTTCGACCTGTGTGTCGTAGTCCGCGTCCTCCAAGTTGCCTTTCAGGTGTGCGACCGAGCCGACGGGGGCCGTCTCTGTCATCCCCCAGGCGTGGACGAGTTCGACGTCGTGGTCGTCGAAGAAGCGAATCATCGCCTCGGGCGCCGCGCTCCCGCCGACGACGAGGCGGTCCAGCGAGGAGAGGTCGGTGTCGTGCTCCTTGACATGTTCCATCAGTCCGAGCCAAACCGTCGGGACGCCCGCCGTCACGGTGACGCCCTCCTCCTCGATGAGTGTCGCGAGGTCCTCGGGACTCGGCTGGGGGCCGGGGTAGACGTGCTTGGCCCCGCCGGCCGTCGCCGAGAACGGGAGGCCCCAGGCGTTGACGTGGAACATCGGGACGACGGGCATCATCACGTCGTCGTCGTCCAGCGGGATGCCCTGGGGTTGCTGAATCGCCATCGTATGCGCCCAGAGCATCTGCTGGGTGTACTCGACACCCTTCGGACGGCCTGTCGTTCCCGAGGTGTAACAGAGGCCGGCGGGCTGGTCCTCGTCGAGTTCGGGCCAGTCGTACTCGGTGTCGTGGCCCTCGAGGAACGAGTCGTAGGCGACGGCCTCGAGGTCCGTCTCCGGCATCGACTCGCCCATCACGACGTAGCGGTCGACCGTCGAGAACGGGTCGGGGTCGTCGGCCACCGCGCCCTCCAGTTTCGGCAGGAACGACTCGTCGACGAAGATGGTCCTGTCGGCGGCGTTCTCGACGATGTACTGGATGTGCTCGTCGGGCAGGAGCGGGTTGATAGTGTGCAACTGCGCGCCGATGCCGGGGACGCCGAAGTACGTCTCGAAGTGCCGATGGTGGTTCCAGCAGAACGTCGCCAGCCGGTCGCCGTCACCGTAGCCCGCCGCGTCGAGCGCGTTGGCCAACTGCGCCGTCCGGTCGGCGTACGTGGCGTAGTCGTACCTGACCATCCCCTCGTGCGTTCGGGAGACGATCTCCGTGTCGGGATACAGGTTCGCCGCGCGCCACAGGAACGGTCCCAGCGTCTGGGGTGAGCCTCCTGGCATACCGTGCTACATGTAGACGAGTTACAAGAAACCACGGTCCGTGTGACCGAGGGGCGTGGGAGTGCCCGGGGCTAGACGTCGATTTCCTGCATCAGCTCGACCAGTTCCTCGAGCTCGGGGAACGTGTAGACGGTCACGTTGATGTCCGAGTCGAGCGCCTGGACCCGCGAATCGAACATCAGCGCCATCTCGCTGTCGCGGTCGCCCACGAGCTGGTCGACCATCCCGCTTCCCGGCCCGAACGTGAAGTTCGGCGTCGAGATGTCGATTGTCGTGTTCAGGACGTTCGCCCAGCCGTCGATGAACCCGGAGGTCATGATGTTGCCAATCTCCTGGATGGCCGACCGCTCCATGTCGGTGAAGCCGGTCGCGCTGGGGTCGGTCTCGCCCATATCGCCGATCATCCCGGCCGCGAGGTCCTTCGCGCTCCGCGCGCTGAACAGGAAGAGGATGTAACCGTGGGGCTTCTCGACCATCTCGATGCTGATGCCGATCTGTTTCTCGTCGCCGATGTGGGTCTTGATGTCCGGAAGGTCGATGAAGTTGATCTTCGTGATCTCCATCTGCGTCTCCATCCCCGTCATCTGGCTCAGGTGGCTGGCGACCGTGTTTCCGCCCTCCTTCGCCATCCTGTTGAACAGTCCGAGCTTCCGGATATCTATCTTCAAACTCATGAGCAGGGGCGCCTTGCCGGAGGTTCTGCGCCCTCGTACATAAGCGATACACCCACATTTTCGCAGGCGAGAATCGGGTTCAATCGATACGCAGACTCACGGCGACACCCTCGCCCAGCGGGAGCAGCCCCGTCTCGAACGCGGGGTCGGACCGAACCGTCTCGAGGTAGTCCGCGACACCCTGACTCGTGGCGTTCGCATCGACAGACTCGCCCGCGAGCAGCGCACGGACGTCGTCGAAGTCAAGCGGTCCGGCCTCGATGGTGTTGTCCGCGACCACGACGCCGCCGACGGGCACCTTCTCCCGGACCGCCTCGAACGCCTCGACGTAGCGGTCCTTCTCGTTGTCCACGAGGACGACGTCGAACGGCCCGTCGTAGTGCTCGACTGTCTCGACGGCGTCCCCGTGTTCGAAGACGGCGCGGTCCGCGTACCCACCCCGGTCGAGGAACGCTCGCGCCTCGTCGAGTTCGTCGGCGTCGATTTCGGTGAGCACGATTTGGCCGTCGGCCGGCAACGCTGGCGCCATCCAGTAGGCGGAGTAGCCGAAGCCGGAGCCGAACTCGAAGACGCGCTCGGCGTCGACCATCCGCGCCAGCAGCCGGAGCCACCCACCGACCGCGGGACCGACCGTCGGGAACCCCTCGCGGTCGGCCTTCTCGTCCATCTCCGCGATGACGTCGTCCCGGGCGGGCGTGAGCGCCCGAGCGAACTGTTCGGTGACCTCGGGGAGCGGTGTCTCGTCCATGTCGACCCTGCGGTCGGGTCGGTCGTAAACCCGGCGGCCGTCAGCGGTTGCGGCCGAGCGGGAAACTGACTCGGTCCGGGGACTCGTTGAACGCCTGGATGACACGGCGGTACAGTTCGTTTTTCACCCGCTGACCGCGCCGTGGGTGGACGAGGTACCGGAGCCTGAACTCCACCCAGGACTCCCCCTGCACGACGTTGACCGTCGGACGGTCTTGCACTTCGAGTTCGACGGGTGTCGCGTCCAGGTTACGTCGGTAGCGGCCGATACGGTCCGCCATCTCGTCGCCCAGGTAGTCGTCCGCCACGGCCCGCATCGTCTCCTTGGCGAACTCGAAGTCGGTCTCGTAGGCGACCTGCACCGAGAGCTCGTTCCAGACGAACGGAAACTCCTCCTGGGTGTAGTTCTTGACGTGCGAGGAGAGGACCACGCTGTTGGGGAGTGTGATGGTCCGTCCCGAGGGCTGGTTCGAGGAGACGAGTTCGCCGTTTATTTCCCACAGCGTCGTCACCAGGAACGACACCTCGACGACGTCGCCCTTCGAGGACTCGATGGCGACCCGGTCGCCGGCCTGGTAGGGTCGCTTGACCATGATGTAGACCCAGCCCAGCAGCGAGAAGAGCGGTTGCTGGAGGGCAAACGTGACCGCGAACCCGACCACTCCGAGCGAGAACAGCAGCCCGAGCCACTGCTGGGTGAGGATGCCGAGCGCGGCGAACGTCCCGACGAGGCCGAAGGCGAGTCGGAGGACGTTCCGCGCGTCCTGCTTCCGGCGCTTGTCGGGCGTGTACCGCTGGACGGCGTTGTTGACGAGACGATAACAACCGTAGGTCGCGAACCCGACGGCGAGCGCCGACAGCAGCTTCACGAGGAGGAAGGAGAGCGCGAACCCGTCGAGGGAGCCGGTAATCCCGAGGCGCTGGACGGCGACGATACCGAGGGTCGAGAGGCCAGCCAGGAGGAGCGAGAGATATCCGAGTGGACGACTCACGTCACGGTTCTCGGGTGGGGTGGGCAAAACGGTTTGGTGACGGTCCCGTCACCGCGCGGACCCCGCTCGCTCGACCAGCGTCTCCACGCGCGACCGTGTCACGGGGTTCGTCGTCAGGCCGTCGCGCTTCAGCGCCGTGCCGACGATAACGCCATCGGCCAGTGCGAGCAGTTCGTCGACAGACTCGGCCGTGACGCCGCTGCCGACGAAGACGGGGACCGATGGGTCGACCTCGTCTCGTGCCTCGACGACGGTGGCGAGGTCGGACTCGTCGGCCGACTCCCCGGTCCCCGGTCCGGAGACCACGAGCCCGTCGGCCAGCTCGCGTTCGATAGCGTCGGCGACCTGCTGGTCGAGCGGCGAGTCGGCCAGCGGCGCGGAGTGTTTGACGGCCACGTCCGCCAGTATCGCGACGTCGGCGTCGATTCGCTCGCGCAAGCGGAGCGTCTCGTGGGCCTGTCCCTCGACGACACCCTGGTCGGTGAGGCGAGCGCCGGTGTGGACGTTGACACGGACGAACCGACTACCCGTCGCAGCGGCGACGGAGAGCGCAGCGTCGGCGTCGTTCCGGAGGACGTTGACGCCGACGGGCACGTCGACGGCCTCACGGACGGCTGTCGTGACGGCGGTCATCTCTGCGACGACGTGGGGCGGCACACTGTCCGGGTAGAACGGCGCATCGCCGAAGTTCTCGACGATAAGCGCGTCGACGCCGCCGGCTTCGAGTGCCGTCGCGTCGTCGGTCGCCCGGGCTCGAATCTCGTCACGGGAACGCGCGTGCTGTGGCGCGCCAGGCAGCGCCGGCAGGTGGACCATCCCGACGACGGGGCGCTCGGCGCCGAAGACCTGTGCTCGGTTCATACCGACCGGTTCGGCGACGACGCTGAAAAAGGCAGTCGCCCAGCGCTCTCTTCAGGCGTCCCAGTAGTCCGGTTCGTTCCCGGGCTTCCACTTGATTGAACAGCCACGAGACGGGCGTTCCTCGGCGGTGACGTCCTCGCCGTCGAGCACCGTCTCGACGTGGGCCGCCATCTCCCGCTCCGTCGGCTCGTCGTCGGGGTTGGTCGCGTCGTCGAGGCGACCGTGGTAGGCCAGCTCGAAGGTGCCGTCGACGTTGCGGAACAGATAGGGGTCCGGGGTGCAGCGAGCCCCGTAGGCCGCTGCGACCGACTGGTCGGAGTCGAAGAGGTAGGCGTCGTACTTGACGGTCCCCTCGGCGACCACCTCCTGCATCATCTCGAAGGAGTCGTCGGGGTACTGCTCCGGGTCGTTCGGGTTGATACCTACGACAGCGAGTTTCGGGAACTGCTTCGCGAGGCGGTTCAACTCTGGAATCTTCGCCTTCGCGTACGGACAGTGGTTGCAGGTGAACACCACGAGCAGCGCCTCGTGGTCCGTGAAGTCGTCGAGCGAGTGCATCCCGCCGTCGGCGCCGGCGAGTTCGAACGACGGGGCCGCGTCGCCGTGCTGCAACACGTCGGAGTCGGAATCGAGTGAGACCATACGTTCGTTAGGATGGGGGCGCACAAAAGATTCCGGGCGGCCCTCGCAATCGGTCACTCGCTCGCTGCTCGCCCGGTCGTCGGTAGCTCACCCGCGACGGCGAGGACGACGGCCGTCAGTGCGATGGCCACCGCGCCCATGCCCGCGAGGACCAGGAACGCCGCCTCGACGCCGGCTCGTTCGACGACGGCCGCGAGCACCGGTGGCGCGACTGCCGCGCCGCCGGAGATGCCCACGGTGAGCAGGGCGAAGTTCTTGCCGGCCGAGTCTTCGGTCGAGAGCGCGTCGGCGAGCGAGGCCCGGGCCGGACGGCTCCCGTCGACGGTCGCGCTGAGGACCATCACCAGGCCGAGCGCGCCGAGCGTCGGGAGAAGTCCGAGTCCCAGACCGGCCGCCACGACGACGAGCGCCGCGTACCCGACCAGGAGCACCGGGGCCGGCGAGAATCGGTCGGTGAACCACCCGCCGCCGAAGATGACCACCGCCCCCGTGACGAGCATGGCCGAGACCGTGAAGTTCGCCGTCGGGTCGGGAATCCGGTACACGTCCGTGAGCAGGCTCGCGGTGTACTGCTTGATACCCCACGCGGCCATCGAGGTGACGAACCACAGCACGGTGAGCGAGAGGATGGCCGGCGAGGAGAGCACCGAGCGGAGTTCGCTCCGTGCGCGCTGGGCGAGGGACGCGTCCGTCGACACCACTCTGGTCGGGGCGGTGATGTCGTCGTCGACGTACCGGTCGAACGTCAGCAGCGCCACCACCCCGTAGAGCCCGCCGAGGACCGCGACGGTCCCGATGGCCAGCCGCCAGCCGAGGCCGAGCGTCGCGAACAGCGCGACGATGGCGGGCGGCGCCGCGAAGCCGACGACGCCGAAGAACCCGTGGACGCTGTAGGCCCGGCCGCGCGTCGCCGGCGTCGTCGCCGAACCGATGAGCGGGTAGTGGGCAGGGTGGTGGCCGGCGATGCCGATACCGGTGACGACGCTCGCCGCCAGGAGCCACACGTACGACTGCGCCGCCGCCGTCAGGAGCGCCCCGAGCGCACCGAAGATGAGAGAGAGCGCGAGCACGGGCTTCCGGCCGCGCGAGTCGGAGACCGAGCCCAGCGGGAGCTGGAACGCGGTGACGACCACACCGACGGTACCGAGCGCGATACCGAGCTGTGCGTCCGTCACCCCCAGGTCGCTCCTGAGCGGGCCGAAGATGGGCGGCAGGAGCATGAAGTAGGCGTGGTTGACGACGTGGGACCCGCCGACGAGGCCGACGACGAGGCGGGATTGTGAGTCCGAGACCACTGTACCCAGTGCTCTACGGCCCCGGTAAAAGAGCGTCCTGATTCAGGCCGCCGAGGGCGGTCCGAGGGCCGTCACTCGGCCCCGTCGAGACGCTCGGCGATGGCGGCATCGAACGCAGACGCCGCCGCGTAGACGTCGCTCTCCGCGTCGACGCGGTACGTCGTCTCCGCTCCGTCGACGTCCCGTTTCGTGAGAAAGCCCATCGTGACCAGATGCTCCAGGGTCCCGTCGAGATACAGGGTCTTCAGCGGAACGCCGGCGGCGTCGCTCAGTTCGGTCTTCGTGTACTCCGTCCCGGCATCGAGCCGGAGCACGGTGTCGATGACGGACGGCGCTTCCTCGTGTTCGGCGACGTGGCCCCAGCCGGTTTCTGGGTCCGGCGACTGCCCGACTTCGTCGTACATTATCCGTCACCAGGGAGTTGGACGCAATAAATCTCTGGGCTTCACTGTGAGGGGGGTCGGGACCGTCGGTGACAGAGGTCAGACACGGCGCCACGAGAGCCCGCGGGGAGCAAGGTTTTTGTCTGCGACCGTCCGCCTCCTGAGTATGAGCAGTCGACGAGAGATTCTGGACCTGCTTCGGGAGAACGCCCGCTACACCACCGAGGACATCGCCCGCCAGACGGACTTCTCCGTCGAGGAGGTAGCGGCGGCTATCGAGGAGTTCGAGGAGGCAGGCATCGTCTGTGGGTACCAGGCTGTCGTCGACTGGAACGCCGTCGAGACCGACGAGGAGCGCGTCCGGGCGACAGTGGAGCTCAACGTCGCGCTGGACCGCGAGACCAACTACGGCGACATCGCAGAGCGCATCGCGAAGTTCCCTGAGGTCACCTCGCTGCGGCTCGTCAGCGGCGACTACGACTTCGACCTGGAGGTGGAGGGCGATTCGATGCGCGAGGTCTCGCACTTCATCAGCGACAAGATCGCGCCCATCCCCGAGATCACCCAGACGGTGACCCACTACATCATGGAGTCCTACAAGGAACAGGGGATGGAGTTCGGCGACCACGACGACGACGATAGACTCTCCGTCTCGCCATGACGTTCGAACCAGCCGAGCGGGTCGACCAGGTCCCACCGTCGGGAATCCGCCGCTTCTTCGAGCTGGCCGAGGAGATGGACGACATCATCTCGCTCGGGGTCGGCGAGCCGGACTTCTCGGCGCCGTGGGCCGCCCGCGAGGCGGCCATCGCCTCGCTGGAGCGGGGCCAGACGTCCTACACCGCCAACCGCGGGAAGCGTGAACTGCGCGAGCGCATCGCCCGGTTCGAGGCGGACAAGCACGCGCTCCAGTACGACCCCGACGAGGAGATCCTCGTCACTGCGGGCGCCAGTGAGGGACTGGACCTCGCCTTCCGGTCGCTGCTCGACCCCGGCGACGCCATCGCCGTAGTCCAGCCCTGTTACGTCTCGTACGTTCCGGACGCTACCTTCGCCGGCGCGGAGGTCGTCGACGTCCCGACCCGGGCCGAAGACGAGTTCAAGCTGACCCGCGAGGTGCTCGAGTCGTCGGGGGCGGCCGAGGCCGACGCGCTTGTCTACTGCTACCCGAACAACCCGACCGGTGCGACGATGACCGGCGACGAGCTCGCCGAGGTGGCGGCGTTCTGCCGCGAGCACGACCTCGTGGTGTTCGCCGACGAAATCTACGCCGACCTCACCTACGAACACGAACACACGTCCATCGCGACGCTGCCGGGGATGCGCGAGCGGACCGTCGTCTTCAACGGCTTCTCGAAGGCCTTCGCGATGACGGGGTTCCGACTCGGCTACGCGATGGCGCCGCCGGAGGCCATCGAGGCGATGAACCGCGTCCACCAGTACACGATGCTCTCGGCGCCGACGACGGCCCAGTACGCCGCCATCGAGGCGCTGGACACCTGCTGGGACGAGGTCCAGGAGATGACGGCCCAGTACGACCGCCGCCGCAAGTACGTCCTCTCGCGCTTTGCGGACATGGGCATCGAGTGTTTCGAGGCCGCCGGCGCGTTCTACGCGTTCCCGGAGTGTCCGTGGGACGACGCCGACGAGTTCGCCGAGGCGCTGTTGCAGTCCGAGGGCGTCGCCGTCGTCCCGGGGACCGCGTTCGGCGAGGGCGGCGACGGTCACCTGCGGGTCTCCTACGCCACCGGCCTACCGGACCTCAAGGAGGCCATGGCGCGAATGGAGTCGTTCCTCGGGTGATGTACCGGGGAACGAGGGTGCTGGATTATCAAATGTAATAACGGCCCCGTAAGTTTGAGTAGCAATCGGCGAAAAGACCAGTCAACCGTGCCGAATCATGTCACACCACTTGGACTACAGTGGGTCGGGTCACTGACAGTCGATTTCTCTACGGGTCACCGGAAATGAAAGACAATGGCTATTGACCAATCTGAGGAGGGAGCGGCAGACCAAATCGGAACCGGACCGGGGGAGCGCTCCCCCGTAGTCGGCGAGTACACCTGGGACGACCTCCGCCGAGAGGAACACACCGGCGGACGGTTCGACCGGAGCGAGTACCTGGGCTTCGAACCGACCAAACTGCCACAGCGCCTCGACGACGCCGCCAGCGCGGCCAAGACACTCGATGGCGTGTTCGAATCGTACATCGACCCGAGTACGACACCCGTCGTCAAAGGCCAGTATTCCTGGGAACACTTCAAACAGGAGTACTACTACGAAAACGGCACACGGCCGAGCGGCGAGGACGGGCGCGTCGTCCCCTTCGACGAGTCCGAGTACCTCCAGTTCGACGCCGAGGAGACGGAGGGCGTGCTCTCGTACGGCGAGGACCTCGCCAGCGAGCTCCATGCGGTTGTCGACCGAAACACGGTCGACGTCAGCCCGGAGCTCGACGAAGACGAGTTCTTCTCGACACAGGAGGGCTACACGACGGTCGTCAACCGCTACGACCTCGAGAAGGCGGTGCCCCAGTCGAAGAAGTCACACTTCAAAGAGCTCGAACGGTACTGGGTCAACAAGCCCTTTGCCTGCGTCGTCATCTTCCACTCTCGCAAGGAAAACGAGAAGAAGTACTACGTCATCGAACCCCACCGGAACCCCATCGAAGCGGACCTGATGTCATTCCTCTCGGGGAAGCTCAAGACGGCCATCAAGTACTCCGAGGACGACGTCATCGTCAAAGGGTCGGAGACGGACCGGGCCGACGTCATCCAGCGCGAAGCCGAGCAGCTGCTCTCGCGGTACGACCTCTACCACGGGTCGGTCGGGACCGCCGACAGCGACGAGAGCTTCATGGGACAGGTCAAGAGCCTGCTGGGGATAGAAGACACGGAAACGGAAGACGGGGGACCACTCGACGGCATCTCGGTGCGTCCCGAGCCCGCCATCCTGGAGGACGACCCGAAGACGCTCAACGAGTACCAGGTCGAGAAACTCCTCTACATGCTCAAGCGGGACTTCATCGGCTACGCCCGCATCGACGGCATCAAACACGACATCAACGTCGAGGACATCTCGTGTGACGGCTACAACTCCCGGGTATTCGTCTACCACACCGACTACGAGCAGATCATCTCGAACGTCGAACACGGGGAGGGCGAACTGGACGACTTCGTCGTCAAACTGGCACAACGGTCGGGCAAGGGTATCTCGAAACGGCAACCACAGGTCGACGCGACGCTGCCCGACGGGTCGCGTGCCCAGCTGACGCTGGGGCGCGAAGTGTCGGACCACGGGACCAACTACACCATCCGGCAGTTCAAGGACGTCCCGTTCACCCCAATCGACCTCATCAACTGGAACACGTTCTCGCTGGACGAGATGGCGTTCCTCTGGCTCTGTATCGAGAACAACAAGAGCCTCATCTTCGCCGGGGGCACGGCGTCCGGGAAGACGACCAGCCTGAACGCCGTCTCGCTGTTCATCCCGTCGAACTCGAAGATCGTCTCCATCGAGGACACGCGCGAGGTGGAGCTGCCCCAGCGCAACTGGGTCGCCAGCGTCACCCGCCCCTCCTTCGGCGAGGACGACCGGGGCGACGTCGACGAGTTCGACCTGCTGGAAGCCGCGCTCCGACAGCGGCCCGACTACATCGTGATGGGCGAAATCCGTGGTGAGGAGGGACGGACCCTCTTCCAGGTCATGTCGACCGGGCACACCACCTACACCACGTTCCACGCCGACTCGGTCGGCGAAGTCATCAAGCGCTTCACGACCGAACCCATCAACGTCTCGAAGACGCTGTTTACCGCGCTCGACCTGGTCTCTATCCAGACCCAGACCCGCGTCGACGGCAACAAGGTCCGCCGGAACAAGTCCCTGACCGAGATCAACGAGTACTCCGCCGAGAACGACGAGATCAACGTCCGGGACGTCTACGAGTGGCGCGCCCAGCGCGACGAGTACGTCCAGATGGGCAACTCCAACACCTTAGAGGAGATCAAGTTCGACCGTGGGTGGACCCAGGAGAAGCTCGACACGGAGATCTTCAAACGCAAGATCGTCCTCGCGTACCTCATCGAGCAGGGACTCAACACCTACACAGAGGTTGCGGCCACCGTCCAGGCGTACATCAACGACCCCGACACGATACTGACGCTGATCGCGAACGACCAGCTGCAGAACTCGCTCGAAGACCTCCGGGAGATGGAGTCGGTCAAGATCGACATCGACCCGGCGAAAGAGGAGATGGTGCCGCGGCCGGACGCCCCGTCGGAGATGGTCGAGGAGACGAAGGCCGTCCTCGACGACGCGTCCTCGCTGTTCGACAACTACCGGAGCCGTGACACGCCCGACATCGTCTCTGCCCTGATGGACGGGCAACAGGAGACGGAGCCGCAGGCCGAGGACACCATCGGGTTCGGCGAGTTCGTCCCGAAGGCCGGGGAGGACGGGGACGGATGAGCCTCAAGACGAAGAGCCAGCAGGAGCTCGCCAGCGGCGGCGCTCTGGGTGACACCTTCTACCCCGCCTACCAGCGGCTGTTCGACGAGGAGGGCGACTTCGTCAAGAGCGTCGAGAAGAAACTCGCCCAGGCACGGATGGCGGACAACGTCGAGATGTTCCTGGCGCGGGCGCTGGCCGTCGGCGTCATCGCTGGCCTCGCGCTCTGGCTCGTCGGGACGCTGCTTGGCTACCTGCTCGTCAACATCCTGATTCCGAACCCCTCGGAGTTCACCTTCATCGGGATTCCCGTCTCCGACTCGACGTCGGCGCTCATCGACACGCTGAAACTCCCGATAATCGTCCTCTTCACCGGCATCGTCTTCGGCGCCATCGGCTTCGCCGTCGGCTTCGGCTCGCTCGTTTCGATTCCGTACTTCCGGGCCGGGGCGCGAAAACGGGAGATAAACGTCCTGCTGTCGGACTCCATCTCGTTCATGTACGCCCTTTCTGTGGGCGGGCTGAACCAGCTGGAGATTCTCCACGCGATGGGGCAAGCAGACGACACGTACGGCGAGGCCGCAAAGGAGTTCCAGTCCATCGTCTTGGAGACCGAATACTTCGATACTGACTACCGGACGGCCGTGCGCAACCAGGCGCTCGAAACCCCCTCCGACCAGCTTTCCCAGTTCCTGACCGACATGCTCTCTATCATCAACTCCGGGGGAGACATGACCTCGTTCCTGGAAGACCAGAAGGAGAAACACATGCGAACCGCCCGGCAGGAACAGGAGAAGATGCTGGAGACACTGGAGCTGTTCGGCGAGATGTACATGACGCTCTCCCTGTTCCCGCTCTTGCTCATCATCATCCTCGTCATCATGTCGATGATGGGCAACGCCCAGACGACGCTCATCTACGGGACGGTGTACGGCCTGATCCCCTTGACCGGTATCGCCTTCCTGGTGCTCGTCTCGACGGTCACTCAGGACGCCGTCGGCGACGGCTATCTGCGGCCGAACGCCCGCGAGGAGGATGTCGTCGTCGACGAGGGTATCGGCGTCTTCAACCTCGGTCTCGTCGAGCAGTACACCGGCACCCACGGCGTCTTCGACCGCATCAAGAACCGCGAGGGGACCTACGAGCTCACACAGATACTGCTGAAGCCCCACCTGTTCTTCCGCGACCACCCCCTGCTGGTCCTGGGCCTCACCGTCCCCATCTCCATCGTCGCGGTTGCGGCCACGGTCGTCCTCGGCTGGGCGCCGCTGTCGATAGACGGGATGATCGCGAACCCGGTCCTGGGGACGTTTGCCTGGGTGTACGTGCCGCTGTACATCAACCTCCTGCCGCTGGCCGTCTTCTACGAGTGGAACCAGCGCTCGCGGAAGGCCATCGTCGGCAACCTCTCGGAGAACCTCCGGAAGCTGGCGTCGGCCAACGACACCGGGATGACGCTGCTCGAATCGATCAAGGTCGTCTCCGAGACGTCTGCCGGGAAGCTCTCCGAGGAGTTCGAGACGATGCACGCGAAGGTCAACTACGGGACCAGCCTGAAGAACGCGCTCCGGGAGTTCAACAACAAGTACCACGTCCCGCGACTGGCCCGGACGGTGAAACTCATCGCGGAGGCCCAGGAGGCGTCCAGCCAGATTCAGAACGTGCTGTCGACGGCCGCACAGGCCGCCGAGAACCAGGACGACATCGAGCGCGACCGGAAGTCCCGGACGCGCATGCAGACGGTCATCATCATCATGACCTACCTGACGCTGCTTGGCGTGATGGCGCTGCTGAAGACGCAGTTCCTCGACGTGATGGCCGGGCTCTCGGCGCAGGCCTCGGGTTCGAGCGGGGCCGGCGGCGTCGGCGGTGGCGCCGGGTTCGGTGGCAACGTCGACACGAACATGCTGTCGATGCTGTTCTTCCACGCGGTGACCCTGCAGGCCATCCTGTCGTCGTTCATCGCGGGCTACATCCGCGAGGTGAAGCTCATCGCGGGCGTGAAGTTCGTCGTCATCCTCTCGACAATCGCACTGGCCGTCTGGATCGCCGTCGGGTGAACGACGCCGGGCCTTCCGGCACGCGACGGACTCAGCCTCGTGACGGCCAGCACGAATTCCCGCGAAAAGCATGAGCTTACAGCCACTGTTAGAGCGGTTCACCGCAGAGTGCGCTTGGGCAAATCAGCGATGGTTGGCGTTGTCGCCGAGACACCTCGAATAACCAGGTGAATTCAGTTGCCGTGGCCGTCCCTAGTCTCGTTCCTGACCCCCGCTTACTTACCGTTCGCGTGGTCTGGCGGGCCCTGGGGTCCAGGGGGGCCTTGGGGTCCCGGCTGGTCCGGAGGTGTCTTCCCTGGCTCGCCACACCTACCCTGTACCACGTCGAACGGATCGCGGTTTTTACAATTTTCCGTACCTGGTTCAGTTGAATCGTACTTGAACCCCGTCCCGAACTCCCGGATTCGGCATTGGCTCCCCGGCTTTCCCTTCTCTTCAGCCTTGGCTTCCCAGGCAGCCAGCGCTTTCGACGCACATTCTGTCGGGTTACAGACGTAACAGGCATCGTTTGACCAGGGGTTCGCCTCCTTGGTCGGGGTGCCCGCGATGATCTTTCCATCATCCACCTCATAGCAGAAATCTCCCTGTTTTCGCACGACAGAGAGCTCCCACCCATCTTCGTCACTTTCCTGAGCAATGAGGACAGTAAACCACTGGGTCGAGTCGTCTGTGTCCAAACTGACACAGATCTGACTACACCCACAGAAGTTGACCTGGAACGAGGTGTTCGCCGCCGCAGTGCCACTGGCGAGTCCGAGGCCGGCCGTCGTCGCAACGGCCGTCTTCAGGACCTTTCGTCGGTTGAGACTGGTTCCATCGTCCGAGTCCGATGTATTTCGCTCCATCGTTCGTGGTCGATGACACAGATATATTGTAACGATGATATTACAGAGAGTATGATTCGCTTACGATTCCCCCGTTTCGATTTCCGTACACGAGTGCTACTCGAGACAGTGTCCGTCTCTCCGAGTGCCGTTCACTACGTCGACGCCGCGACTGCCAGGATTCACGCCCCGTATCGAACGCACGGTTTCCGTCGCCCTCGAGCTGTGAGCGGCAGTAGACTCGCTGGGGTTCGTGCGAGCCGAGCGAGCCGCTTCGGTCTCACTCACACCGGACGTCGACAAGGGCGAGATAGGATAAGTTGGCTCACACTCTGTCGATTCTGTACCGAATGGGAAGATTATGGACCCGCCGGGATACGATGACACTGCGTGAAAGAATCGATTAAACCGGGCCGCCTTCCGGCGGTTTCGAGAATCGTCTCACCACGAGCGTCGAGTCAGTAATCACTCCCACCGATCGAGAGTGTATCCCGTATCTGTCAGTACCGGCGTGCGAGATACAGAGCGTATATGCAGCATAGTATCGGAATGGAACTGACTCCCAACGTGCCATCCGAAATTCATAATTTTTCGGCTCCCATGCCCAAGATATCGACTTCCTCGCCACTGCCCGCCGCTTCGAGCTTTTCTTCCTCCGATAGTTCTTGGGCCCCGGCCAGATGGACGAGCGGAGCGTCCAGCGCCGTCGCGCTCAGCCGGATGTCATCGCTGCCGTCGTCGTCATCGTCGTCGTCCCCCTGTTCACCGAGGACTTTCACGTTCACGGCGTTGAGTCCTTTCCGCCCCTCGTCGGTCTGGAATGCTTGCGATGCCATCTGCTCGATCAGTTCTGCTTTATTCATCTCGGTGCTCTCTACCAGAGTGCTACCGACCAACGAGCCCAATCGGCTCCGGTCGCGGGCGAACTGCTCGACGATACGGTCCCCGTACTCGTCGCTCTCGATATCATCCGGGGTGACGCTCGCGACCTCGGTCGGACCCTCGTCGAACAGGAGCGTCACCGACTCCTCGAAGAGTGCGCCCTCGTCGAGTATCCACCCGCCGGCCAAGATGATCTGATCGTCGTGGATGACCCGCCGGACGTAGAACAGCCCGGGCAACGCCGTCGGTGCATCCACCGGCGTCACGGCCACGGGACAGACCAGCGTCTGCGAGCCTGATCCGCCGTTGTCGTATTCGACGTTGTCGCCCGGCATCACCATATCTCTGTCCTCGCCGAGGATGATTTCGCCTGTGCCGTCGGTCGTGAGGAAGACGCGTGTTCCAATGATGCCAGCCGATATCGGCGCACCACTGACGACAGCGCCCCCCTCCATTCCGTGGCCGACGATGCCCCGGCCTGCGGTGCGGTAGGTGTCCAGTTCCGCCGAGAGGATGTTCTGACAGGCGATGTCCTCGTGGAGCGACACGGAGCCGGCGGTCCGAATACAGCCGTCGTCGTCGTACTCGATTCCCTGGCTCCCGTACTGGTCGTGGAACGGTGCGCGGACACCGTCCGGTTCGCGTGAGGGGGCGAAGTACGCGAGCACCCGATCCAGTGTGAGTTGCTCGGCCAGCGAGCCACGGTCACCCGGAAGCTTCGCGTCGGGCAGACAGACGACGAACCGCTCTCCGATAGTCGGCTCGTCCTCCAGATACTCCCTGAGAGCGTCGTCATCCGCGGTCTCAGTATCCGTATCGTTGCCGGCACTCTGAGTCGGTGGTCGTGGTTTGCCCGCAATGGCCCCACAGCATATTGCTTGCGCCTGCTGTTGCCCGCTCGTTGACCAGCCTTCGAGGTCGATCTCACGGGAGTCAGCCCGGACCGTGGCCGGCACCGCCCGAACCTCGGTAGTACCAGCGACAGAGAACTCCAGCCCGTCACCGTCGCTGTCAGGGTCCTGATTCGACGGCGCTTGCCCGGGGTAGAACGCCGCCGGGGCGGAGGCCGTCGTCCCGACCAGCTGCTGGGCACCGCGGTCGATGAGTCCGTCGACGGCGGAACACCCCGCGAGCCCACCGAGTACGGCCGCTCCGCCGGCAGCGAGCATCGTTCGCCTCGTGATTCCCCACTCGGAGGGGCTCTGCTCGGTACGGCTTCTCGTCTCGTTCGAGTTGCTATCCATATCTAAACTACAAACGTTCTTTAAGCATATAAATTAGATTATAAATAGTCATCAAATTTGTGCACGCGGTTCCTGTTCCAGATCCATTGCCTGTGCCCGGGATCGACAATGAACGGAGTTCGGTCTGAACCAGCTCTCTGCGAGATACGCGCGTTGTATTCACCACGCTCGCGGATACCTACTCAGATG
Source organism: Haloarcula ordinaria (assembly GCF_029338275.1). Lineage (NCBI taxonomy): Archaea > Methanobacteriati > Methanobacteriota > Halobacteria > Halobacteriales > Haloarculaceae > Haloarcula > Haloarcula ordinaria. Next base: position 2,728,059 of record NZ_CP119789.1, read on the forward strand.
CTGTCAGGAGCTTCGTGCGAGATATAGAGGTTGAGTTCAGCAATAGGGTTGAATCTATTCAGGAGTGTCCCGTTGAACCAGCCGTGAGTTACGTTGACTTAGCGGTGTGATTCGACTGTGATGACTGGATAGCCCATTTCGTCGGCAATGATAGTAACAGTGGTCGTATCGGCTTCAAACTGAAGTGTCATCTTCAGCTGGTGGTTTTGGAAAAGCCGGTCGAGCGCATCTGTGTCAATATCTTCACTGATAAGCCATTTTTGTTCAATCGCATCCTCTTCGTGAGCCTCTGCTACCGCTGTTACGACAGCTGTGCTTAGCTCTTCGCCCTCAGCTGGCTCATAGTGGAAACTCTGTTCATTACCCATACACGGTGGTAGAATTGACAACTAAAAATGATTAGTACAACTATGTATGTTGGTAGTCACCTCATCGACCAGTCCATGAATCTGGAGAGCACAATTTTGGTGTTGAGTCCGAGGAATTGGGTAAAATCGGTCAGGTATGTAACGTTTACCCGTATATGGCTGAGAATACCACACTCACCTGGTAGATTGGCTTATGCAGGACAGTGTAGTATATAGGGTGTGCAGCGACCATCAAACGTCCCCACGGATGCTGCTTTCCTCGAAATCACCCCATCTTAATATGACTGACCACTGTGAACGCCCTGAAGGGCCCGAACTGAATATCATTCTGCTTGATGAACAAGCCCCGGTCTCCACGTATATCCTCTGCCCGGTAGACCCGACCGACAAAGAAATAAAAACAACATGGATCCGGTTCAAGGAGAGTGATAGCACCCCGCTGTCGGAAAACCGGTGAGCAACTCGATAAGCGATCACTCTGCGTCCCCAATTCAGAACGTAATTCGTTCAGATTCAGAGAAGGGGTTCCGGTCAATATGTCCTCTCAATACTCTGTACTGCCCGACTTAAGCCACCACTTTCTGGCAAAGATTCCATGCGAGATATGCGCGCTGTATTCACCACAGCCTCAACAATCTTTCAGTAAATGAGAGTTTAGACAGGGCAAACCCCTTCGTTTCGAGTGCTTCACCTGGAATCTGCGGCTGCAGAGCGGGGCTGTGTGTATTTTTGGCCCAATGTCTCCTTAGAGACACCCCCAAGGCGGTGCGTCCCACTGACCGGGAACGAGAATCGGCAAGATAACCACTAAGACAAAAGACACGTTCTGAAAACACTCCATCCGAAACCAGGGGTACGTCTCACGGACGCACAACGGTACTTAAAGAACCCTACCGAGAACCAGTGTTGCCACTCACCTGCCGGGCGTTACGGTGGGGTCACACGGAACGACGTCCTACCACTGAGATACGTGTCGGCCTCCAGGAGCCCGCCGTCGAGTGCCTTCGGATGGCGGCCGTCAGTTTCCCAGGCCTCGTACATCTCGGCGATCGCCTGCTCGGGCGATGGTCGGTCGTCGTTCATCGTCGAGAGCAGCGTGTCGAGACGAACGCGAACCTGGCCTCCATCGTGCTCTGGCCAGTCGATATCGGCGCCGTACCTCGCCATCCACTTATCGAATGCACTGCTGGCTGACTGCCGAAGGTCCATGCTCACGAGTTCAGCCGCGCGGTCGGCAGCAGACTCGATAGCGTGTTCGACGGACTGGACGATTCCGCGGACTTCCTTGCGCAGTGCTTCACTTACGAACTGGACGTGGCCGTTGTCCGATTCGAGAACGCCGTCCATCCGCTGCAGCACGCGATACACGGTTGAGAGCGACGTATCAGTCGCGTCAGCGACGTCCTCGACATGCTGACCGCCGTCGGTCGCGACGACCTCGGCGATCTCCTGGCCGGCCGGCGTCATGTCGCGCAGACACGTCATCAGGAGATGCTCCTGGTTGGCTTCAAGTTTCGGCAGTGGGTCAGCATGAATCGCAACCGACTCCTCTGCGGGCGCTGCGTCGAAGTGGTCGTCGACCACGTAGGTCGTCCCGCCGGCTTCAGTTGGGATGCCGGCCCAGGAGAGAATCGAGAGTAGCCGCTCGTCGAGTTCCTGAATCACGTCGTGTCGTTGGTCCCAGTCGACAGCGCCATTCTTGTTTTGCTTCTTAGCGTACTTCACGCCGAACTTCGGGTGGTAGAGCGCATCGTCTGATTCGAACTTCTCGGGGTGTTCAGGGAGGTAGACCTTCTCCTGGCCACCCAGTGAGTGATGACTGATCAACTCGCGAGCCGCCGTCGACTGGTGCTTGATGGTGTGGTGGTGGCCCTTGATCTCCTCGTTGTCGAACCGATAGCGGCCCTTCGTCCCCTTCGCGTCGGATAGGCGCATCGAGATACGGTCGAGCAGGCCGCCGGCACCGACGAGTTTCTCACTCATCGACCGGAGGATGCGGACGTAGCGTTCCAGGTCGGTCAGGCGGCCGCTGGCTGGTGCATCGAAATAACCGTGGTACAGTCCGACGTCGGCGCTGTCGGCCAGTTCGAAGATTGAGCGAGCAAGCAGACTGGGGAAGCGGTCGGGATTGACGTTCGACGCCTGGACGTAGACAGCGATTCCTTCGTCGTGTTCGAGGTGGTCCCAGGCCATCGAGATGGAGTCGCCGTCGGGATTTCGCATCGACTCGTAGCGCGGTGAGAGATTGAAGGAGACCTTCGTCCGACCGGGGCCGCGCATCGTAATGTCGAACTCGTACAGGGCGCCGTCAACGGAATCGCTCGGCCGAGCGGCGATGCCGCACGTCGAACGGTTGATACGGATGTCCCAGCGCTCGCCCTCGATCTCGACGTCCTTGAGTTTTCGCCAGCCGTCGAACTCGTTGATGTACAGATTCGAGATGGCCCAGTAGGGGTCGAGGCCGTCGTAGTCGTCACCCTTCGGGGCGTAGTTCAGGTACGCATTCGCCTCGTGGGTATGCGGTGCCACCTGCGTCACGTGTCCTCACCTCCGCCGGTCGCGTACTCGCCGAGCGTCGCAGCCTCCGTCGTCGGACTCGTCTCGTTCGTGTCGACGCCGCCGGATTCGTGGGCGGCGACGAGCCGCTCAGCGGTCTCCTCGTCGCGTTCGCGAAGGTCAGCGGGGGAGACACCGGCCTCATCGTTGCAACAGTCACACTGGCGCCGTGGACCGTGCGGCAGCCGATCCGGCCGCTCGCCATGGAGGCTAAGCCACTCCTCGCGCTGGTCCAGGCGCTGCATGATCGGCCCGCGGGGCTCGTCGATACCGACCGTCGAGTCGTACCGATCACTGGCGAGTTTGCGCTCGACGGCCTTCCAGATCCGGACGCGCTGGAGCGAGTCCATCCCGTCGATCAGCGACCAGACGAGGTCCTTGCGGGCCGAGTCCTGGAGGAAGTCCCAGTCGAGCCAGCGGGCCGGGTCCTCCCTGATCTCCTCGCGAGGCTTCGGACAGTGCAGCCGCTCGCGACGGTCGCTGGACTGGTGCGTCGACGGCATCAGTCATCAGCACCTCCGAGGGTGTCCGCGTCGATCACGTGGGGCCAGCCCAACCGCGCGAAGGTCCCCTCGCGCCGGTCCACCGACCACCACCGACCGCGGAGGTGCTCGTCGAGCAGCGACGCGGGGATTATCGCGACGGCGACCAGGACGCGCTCGGCGGCTGGCGTCTCGTCGTAGATGGCAAGAGCGTAGACGCCGGCCGCATCCAGTATCGCGGCATGTTGTCCGTCGTCGCGACCTTTGAGCAGCCACCGACCACGAAGCCGACTGTCACCGTCTTTGGTCCAGCGCTTCGCGGCCTTGATCTCGACACGCGTGTCGGTCTCGACCAGTGGAATCCCGGCCCAGACGACCGGGGCCGCGACGTCGACCAGCTGGGGCGAGAGGAGATCGTGGGTGACGGCATCGTGATGAGCGTTCTCGTCGAAGACGGCATCGAGGGCGTCGAACTGCTCGATGACGAGGTCTTCGACACTGTGCCCGATCGCCTTCGCACGGGCGATGCGGCCACTACTCATCGGTGCCCTCCCGGACGAGCCGCACTGCGTAACGGACCTGAGACGGTAGGTCCGTAGCGTTGAGGACGGTCACGAGACTGGTGTTCTTCCGGACGAGGACGGTGCGCGTGTGCTCGTGGTAGCGGACTTCGTCGCCCTCGAGGCCGTGGCCGCGGAGTCGGACGCCGTGAGCCCAGGCATCGACCGGGTCCATGACCGGGTCGTCCGAGCGCTGGAGCCAGCGGCGACTGTCGACGTGGTCCGTGACGTGGAGGTCACTCGACACCGGCCTCACCTCCCCAGAGTACTGTATCTGTGATTTCTGGTCGTCTGACCAGTCCAACAGAGAGTTTTCGAGAATTAAGAAGACTAGTCCGGGTTTTTATAATACAATCCTGATACTCACGAACGTGACGCCCAGTCAGGTGGTTTGCGAATGTGGGAACGCCTTTGTGATGGTCTCCAGTAAGAATGACAGCGACGTCCTGGAGTGCCCTGAATGTGGATTCAAGGGTGCAATCTCTTCCGGAACAACGAGATAAACTAAAAGAGAGACCATTGCTACCCCCGAGCATCTACTGCTCACCCCGTCTGGACGAGCGAGTTTGTCGACATTTGCTGCCGCCCGCACACGATTGGCCTGCTGGGGCTGACGCTCACACCAGTACCGCCAGATCAGCAGCCACTGCCGGGTACACTCGTTGCACGGCCTCCAGCACGAACCGTCAGCGAAACGCGTCATCGTCGCTCGACAGGTCACGCCACAGGACTCGCAGACGTCGTCGCGGGCGACCATCAGGCCACCTCCGGACTGACGTCGATGTGGTCACGATGCTGGACGTAGCCACCGCCTTTCGGGAAGTCCGCGGGGCGACGGGGACACCCGGTCAGATGGCCGTATTCGGTCTGGCCGTCGGTCCCGATGGTACAGCGGGCGTGACACTCGGGACAGCGGAGCAGGCGGTCGCTTTCGATCGAGAGTGGCGCACCTCTGTTCCGGTTCTCCAGCGATATCGTCACGCTTCACCACCCCGCTCGATGACGGTCCGGCCATCAGCGTCGGTCCGCACCTTGTAGTCGGCCTCGACGCCGGCTGCTTCGCGCTGGCGCGTGGCCGGTGACGTGCAGGACGGACACCCGTGGAGGATGCCGTCATTGCCCGAGCGAACGCGGTGATACTCGGACGAGACGTGGGCGCCGCAGTTGTTGCACTGCGGGCTCACGGCCGACACCTCCCGTCGTCGAGTGCTGGGCAGCGCTGATGCTTGTCTGCGAAGTCGCCACAGAATCGGCAGATTTCTCTCTCAGAAATCGCCCGACGGCGGGACCCGCGCTTGTCCAGCTGGTCATCTCGGTTTTCTGAGGGACCCGTCGAAAAACCCAAACTCTTCGCTAAGCGTTTGAGAGTGTGGAAAACGCCGTTTTGGGTTCCCCCGTCACGGCGGTTATTTTCAAGTGGACTCGCCGGGATTTGAACCCGGGGCCTCTCCCATGCCAAGGGAGTGATCTACCCCTGATCTACGAGCCCTCGGTCGCATTCACCAGTATCCGGTGGCCTTTCTTAAAGGCATCGAAGCAGGAGGGAGGTGAGAGACGGTCCCGTCCATCACATTTTGATAATTGCGGCACAATGGCTAAGAGCGTCCGGTACGACCAGCTGTCAGACGCAGTCACGAGGGTCAAATCGGGTCAATTATCATGGATGTGCAACGGGACGGCAAACGCGTGGCACGCAGTCACCAGCGACGCCCGACGTCGTCGGGAGCGGACCGCGGACAGACGACGCTCGATTTCGCCATCGGGATGAGCCTCTTCCTCGCGGTGCTCATCTTCGTCTTCCTGTTCGTTCCGGGTCTCTTAGCGCCGTTTACGTCCGGCGGACAGGGAGATACAGTCTCGTCGAATCGGGTTGCAGACCATCTCACTAAAGGCGCGCTCGGAACGCCGGAAGAGCCGTTTGTTCTCGATTCGCAGTGTACGATTCTCTTCTTCGATAACCAGTCGCCGGCCGAGAAGTGCGGTGGCGACTGGACTGCCGGGACATCTGTCGAGGCAGCGATGGGCCTCGACCCGGCGCGGCAGAACCTGAACGTCACCATCCGGGGAACGGCACCGAACAGTGGCGACGAGGACATCCTCTGTTGGGACGAGGACGACAACGTTCTCGTCGGTATCTCGCACGGGACGTGTGGCACCAGCGACGGTGACCCCGACGTCCCGTTCACCAGAGGCGACGCCCCGCCGGACGCGAACGACGCGACCGTGACCGCGCTGCGCGTCGCGTCGCTGAACGGGAAGGACGTCACCGTCTACGTGGAGATGTGGTAAGATGCGAGGGCAGGCACATACGCTGGAGGCAGTCGTCGCCGGCCTGTTGATGCTCGCGAGCCTCGTCTTCGCCCTCCAGATGACGGCCGTGACGCCGCTGTCGGCGAGTACGTCGAGTCAGCACATCGAGAACCAGCAGCAGGCGACCGGGAGCGGTGTGCTCGCGGCCGCGGCAGAGACGGGCGCGCTCAAGCCCGCGGTGCTCTACTGGAACAATACCACACAGCGCTACCACGGGACCAACTCCAACCTGGGCTACTACACGAACGGGCCGCCGAACAACACCTTCGGCGACATGCTCAATCGCTCGTTCGACCAGCGCGGCATCGCGTACAACGTCTACTTCACCTTCCAGAACAGCGGTGGTGAGAGCATCACGCAACGCTACGTCTACAGCGGCGTCCCGAGCGACAACGCCGTCTCCGCGAGCCACACAGTGACGCTCGTCGACGACGACCACCTGTACAACGCCAACGAGACGCGGAACGGCACGACACTGCATGACCCCAACATCACGTACCCGGTTCCGGACACCGGACAGAATATCTTCAACACCGTCCGCGTGGAGGTGGTCGCGTGGCGAATCTGAGGCGCGCGGACCGCGGCCAGATAATCCTCATCGCCGCTTTCGCGCTGGCGGTGACGTTCGTCGCGCTGGCGCTCATCGTCAACTCCGCCATCTTCACCGAGAACCTCGCCAGTCGCGGTGAGACAGGCGGGAGCGACGACGCGCTGGAGGTCCGGGCGATGGCCGAGGCGAGCGTCGGCGAGGCCATCTTCGCTGCGAACGTCCACAACACGTCGACCACGACGACGCTCGAGAACGGGGTGAAAGCCGGTATCGGGGAGACAACCGACCAGCTGGAGCTCCAGCACGTCACCGGCGGCGCACTGGTGGAGGTGAGGCTGGTACCGGGGTCGCCGGTGTACGGGTCTCGCATCGTGCAAAACGAGAGCGGCGGACGGACCTTCGAGGACAATGACCTGTCCGGCGACGGAGAGTGGCAGGTCGTCACGCGCCTCGAGCGAGACTCGGACCAGCACAACGCGACGCGCGCCTTCAAGATGAACGTCTCGACCCTACCGGATTCGGGTGACGCGTTCGTCGTCACGGCCAACGGGACCAGGGGGGAACCGACCTGGGAGATGCGCCTCTACAGCGCCTCCGACGGGGACGTCGACGCCGGTGAGGACGTCATCGTGGAAGTCACTACACCGAGCGGGAGCGAGAGCTGTACCCACCAGGCCGAACACCCCTACGTCCACGTCGACGTGACCGGGGGGACCGTGGCCGGCGAACCGTGTGATGCGCTCCGACAGGGTTTGACCGACGTGGACGGCTTCTTCGACGGGCGGTTCGCCCACGGCGTCGGTGACGAGCGCTACAACATCACCTACGAGAACGGCGGTGAGGTGGTCGGAAACTACTCGCTCGTGACCCGATCGACGGGCACCAATCCGACGCCGAACCTCAACACCACCGTGGGGCTCTCGCCGTACGCCACTGACGCGATCTACAGTCTGAGCGTACAGTTCACATACGAGACGTCCGAGGTCCAGTACGACACCAGGATTCGGGTCGCCCCGGGTGAGCCAGATGCGTAAGCAGGACGACCGTGCCGTCTCGACGGCGCTGGGATACGTGCTGACCCTCTCTATCGCGTCGCTGCTCGTTACGGGACTGATTATCGCCGGCAGCGGCTTCGTCGAGGACCGCCGCGAGCAGGTCGTCCGGGAGGAGCTGACCGTCATCGGGCAGCAGATCGGGGCCGACCTGGCCCGTGCCGACCGTCTAGTGGTGGCGGCGGACAGCAGCGGGAGTCTGACCGTCCGGCTGAACAAGACGTATCCCGACCGGGTGACGGGGAGTACGTACCAGATGACGCTGGACCAGTCGAACGAACAGGTCGTACTGGCTTCGTCGAACCCGGAGATATCCGTCACCGTCGGTGTGGTTACCGAAACGTCGCTCCAGTCGTCCACGGCCGACGGCGGGACCATCCAGATTGCCTACGACGGCGGGGCCCTGGTGATTCGCGATGCGTGACCGTGCCGTCAGCGAAGTGCTGAGCTTCACGCTGGTGTTCGCGCTGGTCGTGACCTCGGTCGCGATCGTGTCGGTGAGCGGGCTGGGCAGCCTCCAGGACGCGCGTGACGCAGAGCAACTTGAGAACGCGGAGCGTGCGTTCGACGTGTTCGCGGACAACCTCGCGGACCTCCATCGCCAGGGCGCGCCGAGCAGGGCGACCGAGATCAGTCTCGCGCAGGCACAGCTGGCCACGGAGGACAACGTCACGATGAGCGTCGAGATCGAGGACGGAAGCGCGTCGACCTTCACACAGTCGTGGGAGGTACGGCCGCTGGTCTACAGTGGGAACCAGGACCGGGAACTCGTCTACGAGGCCGGGGCCGTCTTCCGGACCAATCGCGACAGCGGAATCGTCGTACGCGAGCCACCACTGGCCGTCAACGACGACCGGGTCCTGTTCTCGATAATCGGTCTCAACTCGCCACAGGTCCAGAGTCTCGGTGGGTCGACGGTACTGGTCCGGACCGACCACCGGGCGGCGGACGTCGTCTACACCAACACGACCGGCGGCATTACCAGGTTCGAGGTGACGGTTCGGTCCCCCCGGTCGACGCTCTGGTCCGACTACTTCGAGTCGAACGGCTTCACCTGTTCGAACGTCGGGCCACAGGAGATCGAGTGCGATCACGACAGTCCGGGGACGCTCGACCGGGCCTACGTCGTCTATCACGACATCGGCGTCGCCATCGACCAGTAAGACCTGGCAGAACCCACCGAGCGATAGCGCTCATCCGTTCGTGACGTTGAGCTCGTTCTCGGAGATGTGGAGGTACGTCAGCCTGATGATGTTGGTCTGAGGGGGAATCGCGCGCTGACCCAGCAGCGCCTGGTCGTAGTGGACCGTGCCGCCGTTGTCCAGTTCGACACTTCCAGCGACGATGCCGCCGTAGAGGTGCGCCTTGCCGATGTAGACGTCGCTCGACCCAGCGATACCGGCAGGGGCGTAGATGACGCCCTCGTAGCGGATGGTCGAGGAACCCGACCCGTCGAGGTCGGCTTTGAAACCGGATTTACCGTAGAGCCAGAACTGTGAGGCGTTCTGGTTGTCCGCGACGTCGACGACACCGCCGGAGTTGGGAATCGAGAAGTGCGCACCGGAGGGGCTGGTTGCCTCGCCCTGGACGAACACGCGGACCTGTCCGTCGCCGACCACCTCGATGCGGCCGTCGTTCTCGACGTGGACGTAGTCCCGGACCGCGAGCGTAATGTCGCCAGTTCCGGTATCGAGCGTCAACGTATCGCCGTCCAGCCGGACCCTCTCGAGGTAGTAGACGCCCTCGGTGAGCGTCCGGTCCCCGCTGGCGAGCGTGTTGCCCGTGATAGCGCCCGTGTCACCGTTGTCGTTCTCGGCGCTCGCGTTGTCGACCTGCTGCTGGACGTAGCCATCGATGGGCGCAGCGCCGTCGACGCCGCCAATCTGGGAGACGCTCCCCTCGACGGTGCCCTTGATCTTCTTGCTCGAGGTGTACTCGACGCTGCCGTTGACCCACCCGCTCCCCTTGACCTCGACGCGGTCGCCGGAGCGAATCGACCCGTTGACCTCGCTGTTGCCCGTGACGACGACGTCGCCCGCAGTGGTGACGGTGCCGAACGCGCCCCTGGTGTCGGCGTACGCGCCCGTCCCCACGGAGGAGTCGTAGCTGTCTGTCCGGGCGGGGTCGCCACCGTTGCCCGAGAGGCGAATCTCGCCGCCGGCGGCCGTTGCGGCGACTGCGCTCGTCACCTCACGCGGGCCAGTCGGCACTGTAAGGGTCGTCGTCACCCGCTGGTTCTCGTGGTCGTACATCGCCGACCCGTCGGTCCGTTCCTCGAAGTACCGGCCCCAGGCGCGGTAGTACTCGCTGGTGACGGTGACGTTGACGACGCCGGTCTCGAGGGGGTTGGTCCGGTCGGCACCGGCGTCGGGGTATACCTGGGTCGTCTCGTCAGGGGTCAGCGAGGCCCGTCCGGAGAGCGTCGTGTCGCCACTGACGGTTATCAGCGGCAGCGTGAGCGTCGCGTCCCGGTAGTAGAACTCCGGCGGCGAGATCATCACGGTGCCGTCCCGGGACTTCTTCCAGACGCCGCCGCCCTGGTAGGCGACCTGGCGGTCCTCGTTCTCGTAGACAACCGCGCCGAGGTCGACGTCGAGCAGCGTGGTCGTCGTCGCGGGGTCCGCCGAGGTGTTCGTGATGGTTATCTCCATCCGACCGGCGCCGTCGTCGACGCGGTAGCGAGCGCCCTGGACCTGCGAGAGCGACACCTGCCGACCGTTCGAGGACCCCAGCGCGACCATCGCCGCCTCCGAGTCCAGCTGTGTCATCACCTTCTCGGACCGCGAGACGTCCAGCCCCGCCTCGGTGTCGGTGAGCGCCGTCGCGCCCAGGCCGACGACGAGCGTCGACCCGACGATGACCATGCTGAAGACGAGCAACAGTCCGAGTGGCGCAGATTGCGCTCGCTGCGTTCCACCCTGACCCAGGGACCGAAGCATCACTGTACCTTTGGAATCACTGCTGATAAGTCACGGGGGTAAATGTCGGCTAGATACCGGGTTTAGTATATAAATAGGGTGTAGAAACGGCCCCAAATATCAATACCGATATCCTCGGACGGGCGAGAAGCCGTCCCATCTCACCCGGACGTGACGTTGACTTCGCTGACCGAGGCGTGGATGTAGGTCACCTTGACGATCTTGTCCGAGCGAGAGATGACGGCGCTTTCCTGGAGCGCGTCGTCGTAGTGGATGGCGCCGCTGCCACTGGTCGGTATCGTCGTCGTGCCGGTGAGGACACCGCCGTAGACGATGCCGCCGTTCAGCGTCACGCTCCCGGACCCGCTGGCGCCCGGTGGGGCGTAGATGACCCCGACGAACCGTGCCGGGTTCCCGCCGCTCCCGTCCCCGATGGCCGCCGTGAAGTTGTCCTGGCCGTACAGGCGGAACTGCGGGGCGTCGTCTCCGTCGTTCGTTATCTCGGATTTCTTGCCCATCATCAGCTGGTTCGCGTTGCCGCCAGTCCCCTCGACGTAGACGCTCGCCGTGCCGTCGTCGACCACGTCGACGGTCGCGTCGTCGGGGAGTTCGACGTTCTCCTTGACGACGAGCGTGACGTCGCCGTCAGTGGTGTTGAGGATGAGCTCGTCCCCGCCGGAGAAGTCGATGTTCGTCAGGTAGTAAGTGCCGGCGTACAGTTCGACGGTGTCGGACGGGCCGGCCGCATCGAAGTCCAGCTGGTTCGAGCTGACGTTCACCGTCGCACCGTTGTCGTTGTCCGACGCCGCGTCGTCGACCGTATCCCGGACGAGTCCGTTTATCGAGGAGACGGTCTGGACCCCGTTTATCTGCTCGACGTTACCGTTCGGGTCCGTGATGCGGCTGGCACAGTCGCTCTCCGAAGGGGTGCAGTTGTCCGTGTAGCTGATGTTTCCGTGGACGTAGGGCTTCCCGCCGCCGTTACCGACGATGACACTCCCGCCGGCAGTGACGTTCCCCAGGATTTCGTCGCTTCCCGCCCCACTGCTGATGTCGACGTCGTCGCCGTAGACCACGTCGCCGTTGGTGCCGGTCGCGCCGTTGGACTTCTGCGTGCAGTAGTCGTCGTTCGTCCCGCTGGAGTCGTAGCTGTCAGTGTAGGGCGTCGGTGACCCGCCACAGGCACTGATTGACGACCCCTGGATGACGAACGACCCGCTAGCCGAGAGACTCGCCGTCGCCGAGGTTATCTTCCGTTTCTCGATGGGGGAGACCAGACGCAGCGTCACCCGGTTCTTCGGGTGGTCGTAGCTCACTTCGCCCTCGGTCCGCTCCTCGAAGTACGTTCCCCAGGCGCGGTAGTAGTCGCTCTGGACGGTGACCGTGACCTCGCCGTTCTGCAGAGGGTTGCGGAACGCGCTGTTGATGGACTGGTTCGGGTAGAACACGCGCGAGCTGTTCCGTGTGACGGCGGCGCGTTCGTTCAGCACCCCATCGCCGCTGACGGTCACCAGCGGGAGCGTCAGGGTCGCGTTCCGGTAGTGGAACTCCGGCGGCGAGACCATCACCGACGAGGACCCGGTGGGGTCGCGTCGCCAGACCCCGCCGCCCTGATAGGCGATTCGGCTGCCGTCCCGTCCCTCGTACGTGACCACGCCCATCGACTCGTTGTATATCGTCGTCTGGACGCCCGTCGACCGGTTCTCGTAGGAGAGGTTCATCCACCCCGCCGACCCGTCGACGGTGTAGCCGCTCGACACGGTGGCAGAGAGTTCGACCTGCTGGACGCCGGACTGACCGAGCGCGACGAGTGACGTCTCGGAGTCGAACTGCGTCATCGTGTTCTCGATACGCTCGGCGTCGAGTTGCGTCTGCGTCGAGTCGATAGCACCCGCCCCGAGCGCGACGACCGCGGTCGTCCCGATAATCATGACGGCAAACACGAGCAACAGCCCCAGCGGCGCGCTCTGGCCGCGCGCTCCCGGTCCGTACCCACGGGCCCCCATTGTTCAGTTAGCTTCCATGTGCGTTCCTATTAAACAGCTCGGCCGAGCTATCAAAGTCGATATTCGGCAGGCGGGAACCGGAGTCATCCGATAACGAGACACTCGTGCTCAGTCGTACGAGACCGTGGTGTTCGACGGCATCGGCCGGAGCAGGTAACTGGTCGGGGCGCCCCGCTGGACCGGGGCGACGTCGGCAGTGAGCGTGGTCCCCTGGCCCGACCGAATCTCGAACGGGACGGGGAACTTCAGCGGGCCGTTGTCCGGCGTCTCGACCACCGCCTCGCGGCCGTCGGTGAGCGTCGCGTCGACGTTCGCGACCACGAGTTTCAGGTAGACGTACGCCCCCGGCATCAGTTCCTGCTCGAGGGCGAACGCCGACCCCTCGCCGGCGATCTCGACGAGGTCGACCGAGACCTCGTCGACCGAGAAGAGCAGCTCCGCGCCCTCGTGGTCCTCCGTCTCGGTGGCGTCGGCTGCGGAAAGGACGCGGAGTTCGCGTATCGTGACCACGCAGGACTCGAAGTCGCCGATGACGCCCGACTGGTCACTGAGTCGCGCCACGAGGAGCCCGGTCTCCCGGTTCCGTCCCGGACAGCCGGCGAGCGCGCCACCGCTTGCGACCAGGCCAGTCGTCCGGAGGAAGTCACGGCGCTGCATGCCGGGGTGATACACGAGTCCATTATAAATGTCTGCTGCCCTCTCGCGAGATAGAAACCGTTTAGTCGGGTCAGCGACGACGAGCCAGTGGGAACAGCACGACCGCAAATCTGACACGCCGTGGGCTTCCACGGCTCGGGATTGCGGCCGTGTTCGGCATCAGCCGATGCCAATACGCCTCGCTACCGGGTAGCGACGAGCGGTCTGTGCCGTTCCAACCAGAACTATGGCACGAATGCATACACGCCGACGTGGCTCGTCCGACTCGGACAAGCCCGTCGCAGACGAACCTCCGGAGTGGAGCGACGTCGACGAGGACGCCATCGAGGCGCGCGTCGTCGAACTCGCCGAACAGGGTCACTCGCCGAGCGAGATCGGCCTGCAGCTGCGCGACGAGGGCGTTCAGGGCACGCCCGTCCCGAACGTCAAGCTCGCGACCGGCAAGAAGGTCACCGAGATTCTCGAGGCGAACGAGGCCGAGCCCGAACTCCCCGAGGACCTCCGCAACCTCATGGAGCGCGCCGTGCGCCTCCGTGAGCACATGGACGAGAACCCCGGCGACCACCAGAACAAGCGTGCGCTCCAGAACACGCAGTCGAAGATCCGCCGGCTCGTCGACTACTACCGCGGTGACGGCGTCGACGAGGACTTCACCTACAGCTACGACAAAGCGGTCGAGCTCCTCGACTGATGTCGGCGACCGGTCGGGACAGCGCGCCAGCCCACACCGCCAGTGACCTCGCCGCGTCGCTGCGCGAGGCCACCTTCGTTCGCCTCGTTAGCGACGCGCGTGGCGAGACGCTGGCGGCGACTGGCGTCCTGGCGCGGGCGCTCGACGACGACGGCACGCCGTTCCAGGCGAGCGTCGTCGGCCCCTTCGCCGACCCCGACCGGACCACCGACGCAGACCTCACCGTCGCGCTCGGTCACGCAGGACCGACTGCGGACGTCACGCTCACCGACCGGGTCGCCGCGACGGCCTTCGAGACGGCTCGCGAGCTCGACGCGACGACGTCGCCGACGCTCGCACTCGCCGGCACCATCGCCACGGGCGATGTCGACGGTACAGTGGCCGAAGCCGCCGAACGCGCTGGCCTCGACCGACGCCCCGGCGTCGCCGTGCCGGTCGCTGACCTCGCCGACGGACTGGCCCATTCGACGCTGTTGTCGGGACCGTTCTCCGGCGACGCCGACCGTGCACGGGCGACGCTCGCCGACCTCGACCTGCCGGCCGAGCTGACAGCAGACGACCACCGGCGCGTCGCGTCGCTGGTCGCGCTCGACGTTACGGGCAGCGAGACGGCGTCCACGCGGGCCGCGACAGCGGTCCAGCGGGCGCTTCGCCCCTACGTCGGCGGCCCGTTCGAGACGGTCGGCGGCTACGCCGACGTGCTCGACGCTGTCGCCAGAGAGCGGCCCGGTGTCGGCATCGCGCTGGCGCTTGGCCACGACAGCGTCCGCGAGGACGCGCTCGACGCGTGGCGGACCCACGCCCGACGTGCTCACGGGGCTATCTCGGACGCGACGACCGGCCGCTACGATGGCCTGTTCGTCGCCCGTGGCGACGCGATGCCCGTCGGCACCGTCGCCAGGCTCGTCGCGGACTTCCGTTCGCTGGAACCGGTGACGCTCGTCGTCACGGACGGCGAGGCGGCGGTCCGAGCGACCGACGGCCGGGACGTGGCCGCGGCGATGCGGGCCGCGACCGACGCCGTCGGGGGACAGACCGTCGCCGCCGGTGCCGGTGTGCGCGCACAGTTCGACGTCTCGACGGCCGACCTCATCGAAGCGTTCAGGGAGGCCCTATGAGACGCGCCGAGCTCCGCACGACACACGGGTCGCCGGCCGCCGCCGAGCGTATCGCGGCCGCACTCGAACCGGACAACACCGACGAGATGGACACGCACGTCAACGACGACGCCGTCGTGACCACCGTCGAGCGCGACACCACGAGCGGCCTGCAGTCGACCGTCGACGACTACGTCGTCAACCTCCGAGTCGCAGCACAGCTTACGAACGACACGAAAGAATCCAACCATGAGTGAACGAAGCGTCTCCAAGCGCAAACAGCAAAAGCGGTGGTACACCGTGCTCGCCCCCGAGCAGTTCGACCGGGCAGAGCTCGGCCGTACACCCGCAGACGAACCGGACCAGGTGCTCGGACGCACCATCGAAACCACGCTGGGCGAACTGAACAACGACGCCAGCGAGAACAACACGAAGCTGACCTTCAAAATCAACGAGGTGGCGAGCGACTCCGCGTACACGGAGTTCGTCAAGCACGAGCTGACGCGGGACTACCTGCGCTCGCTCGTCCGCCGCGGCTCCTCGAAGATCGAAGCCTTCGTCACCGTGCTGACCACGGACGACTACCGCGTCCAGATTCAGCCCGTCGCCGTCACGACGAAGAAGGCCGACGCCTCGCAGGAGAAGGCCATCCGCCGGACGATGATCGACCTCGTCCGCGAGACGGCGAAGGACCGCACCTTCGAAGAGGTCGTCGACAGCGTCGTCGAGGGGCGACTCTCCTCGGCTATCTACAGCGAGGCCAAGGACATCTACCCGCTCCGACGCGTCGAGATCCAGAAGACCACCCTCGAAGCGCGACCCGAGGAAGTCGCCGCCGAAGAAGAGGTCTCGGTCGACGTCGACGAAGAGGACGTCGACGTCGAAGAGGCCTGATTCGGCCGACCGTCACTTTTTCTGCACGTACGCGACACGTACAGCGTCGAGCGAGACGGGAGTCTGTCGGCAGCGTATGATTCTCGGGCGCTACTCCGACGTCACGACGACGGTGCCGACCATCCCGCCGCGCTCGTGGGGGATACAGAAGTACGGGTACTCCCCTTCGACCTCGAAGGTGTGTTCGTACGACTGGCCCTCGAACAGCGTCCCGCGGTTGCTGTTGCCCCAGGCCTCCCGGGCGTCCTGTTCCGAGGCGAAGTCGCCCGAGGCGAAGAACTCGGCGCCCTCGGGGAGCTGTCCCTCGTAGGCCGTGACCGTGTGGCCCTGCTTGCTCGTGTTCAGCCACGTGAGGGTCGTTCCGGGTTCGATCTCGACCTGCGGGGGTCGGTACGCCCGTGCCGACATCCCGACGTCGTACTCCTGGGTACCGCTGCTTCCGCCGATACACCCGGCGAGGCCGGCCACGGCCGCCGGTCCGACCGCCCGGAGGAAGGCCCGTCGCTCCATAGCCGTGGGTCCGTGCCAGACGACCAAAGGCAACTCGGTTCACTGCGACACGTGCTGTCGGTGAACCTGCCCGATGTGAGTCCCTGGCGACGTGTGTTTGTAAGCGCGAAAATAGTTAATTATTATTAGTGAGAGATTCATGGCCTATGTGAGAGTTCGACACGAAGTGGCCGACTACGGCGCGTGGAAACCGTACTTCGACGACGGCGACGACAGCCGCGTCGAACACGGCCAGCAGAACTACCGGCTCTTCCGCGACAGTGAGAACCCGGACGATCTGACGTTGATCGCTGAATTCGAAAGTGAAGACGGCGCTCGTGAGTTCATGGAATCCGAGGATCTTCCGGGAGTCATGAGAGCAGCGGGCGTGCAAGGTGAACCCGAGAACAGGTTCCTCGACATGGCCGAAGAGAAGACGATGCCACAGCCCTCGGCCTGAACGGTGGAGTACGGTGAATCTTTTGCGGGTTCGAACGACCCTGAGCCGCCGCTCCCGGTCAGTCCCGGAATGTGAGGCCGCCGCGCAGCGCCCTCGAGTCCGCCAGCAAGTCGTCGCGGTCCACGTCGTCCGGGCCAGTGACCGTGACGTGGCCCATCTTCCGCAGTTCGTAGACCTCGCGCTTGCCGTACCAGTGGAGGTGTGCCCGCGGCGTCGCGAGCACGTCTCGCTCGCCGTGGAGTTCCGCGGCCTGCCGCTCGTCGACGTCGCCCAGGATGTTCGTCGAGACCGTCGGCGACCGGAGTTCGGTCGACCCGAGCGGGAGGCCCGCGACGGCCCGAAGATGCTGCTCGAACTGCGAGGTGTGACACCCCTCGATAGTCCAGTGCCCGGAGTTGTGCGGACGTGGGGCGATCTCGTTCAGCAGAATCTCGTCGTCGCTCGTCTGGAACAGCTCGATGCCGAAGACGCCGCGGCCCTCCATCACGTCGAGCACGTCGAGAGCGACATCCCGTGCGCGCTCGCGGACGGACTCCTCGGCACGCGCCGGGGCGACCGACTCCCGGAGAATCTCCGCCTCGTGGATGGTCTCGGTGACTGGGTAGGTGTCGCGTTCGCCGTCACCGCGACAACCCATCACGGCGAGTTCACGCTCGAAGTCGACCATCTCTTCGACCATCGCCGGGCCGGCGATGTCCTCGATAGCCGCCTCGACGTCGTCTGGGCCCGAGACCGGGACGTTCCCACGGCCGTCGTAGCCGCCCGTGCGGGCCTTGAGCATCGCGGGGTAACCAAGGTCGTCGCAGGCCTCCCGGAGGTCGGCAGCGGTATCGACGACACGGAACTCCGGGACCGGAACGCCCGCGTCGCTGAGTCGGCGCTTCTGGACGAGCTTGTCCTGGATGGTGCGCAGCGTCGCAGGCTTGGGGTGGACCGGTGTGCCCGTCTCCGCGGCGACGGCCTCCAGTACGTCCGGGTCGGCCAGTTCGATCTCGAAGGTGAGGTAGTCCGAGCGCTCGGCCAGTTCGCGGAACGTCTCGCGGTCCTCGAACCCCCCGACCAGCTGGTCGCGGACGACGGGTGCGGCCGGACAGTCCGGCGTCGGGTCGGCGACGACCAGTTCGAGTCCCAGGGGGGCCGCAGCCTCCCCCATCATGCGTCCGAGCTGGCCACCGCCGACCACGCCGACGGTCGGTCCTGGCGAGGTGAGTGTCATATCGCGCGCTTTCGGGGCAGCGCGCTTAAACGTTGATTTCTGCCCCGACGCTCAGCGGTAGGACTCGTGGACCCAGACGGTGAAAACGTTCTTGTAGCCGCTGGTCCGCAGCCGGTAGGTCTCTCCGGTGTACCCGTTGTCACGCAGCCGCTCGCGGGGGACCGTCGAGTCGAAGTCCTGCGTGATTATCATCGGCGGCCGCTCGGTCATGGCTGCGACACCCAGTGCCGTCGGGCTGTTCTCACAGACCGCCGAGACGTCGTCGGCCGCGAAGTACCACGGGAGCGGGAGCGTGTTGTGCCACTGCAGACAGGTGGGTTCGAGGTTCCAGTACGCGCCGTCCCACGAAGAGCGGTTCTGCTCGACGAACGCTTCACCCCCGTCGTAGGCGTCGCCCTTCTCGCCGTGGTACATCACGACGTCCGGTCCGTTCGCGTTCGCCGTCGCGACGCGGTCCATCGTCTCGAGGGCCGCGCGGGTCGACTCCTCGGGCTGGGCGAACTGCACCAGCGGGTTCTCGTCGGTGTCGCCGTTCGTGTAGACGTTCGTCACTGCGACGTTGGCGACAAGCGCGGTCACCAGGACGACGATGAGTCCGGTTATCGCGACGCCGACGACGTCGTCCATCTCCAGGGACTGTCCGCCCCACCGGAACACGGCCGCGAGGCCGACGCCGGCCGGGAGCGCGAGCGGGACGACGGTGTGAACGACGATCCAGGGCGCGCCGATGTCGGTCCCGGCGGGGTAGCCGACGATGGAGACGAACCCACCGTAGGCGACGAAGGGGACGAGATGGCGCGGGCGGACGATACCCAGGCGGTCGAGCGCGTAGCCGAACACCGAGAAGGTGAGGAGCGGCGCGGAGGCGTATCCGAGCGCCTTCAGCGAGGTGCCGAGGTGGCTGCGGTACGCGTCCGGCGTCTTCTCGGACGCCGGTTCGAACCACTCGCCGTACTGGTCGACCACGCGGTCGAGGGTGGCCTCGACCATCTGGGGGAACAGGCGGGGCTCGAAGACGCCCTGCCAGAGGCCGACCGAGCCCTCGCTGGGCGGTGCCGGTGGGTGCCTGATGCCTTCGAGTCCGGCCCCGCGCGGGGCGTAGAAGAACAGGGAGACGAGTCCGAACAGGAGGACCGCGAGCGCGACGTGCCCGGCGTAGGCCCCCAGCACGGTCGCCGGGCTGTCGTGGCGCTCGCGGAACGACCGGACCGGGGCGACCAGGGTGTGTATCGCACCGTAGAACCGACCGACGACGCGGTGCTTGATGGCGCCCATCGAGGGGCCGTCTCGGAGGAAGTCGCCCGCCTCGCGGTAGCCGTTCGGGAGGACGAACACCTTCGCCAGCAGGAGGCCGAGCGCGCCGAACCACGTGAGGACGTAGACGATAGCGTTCTCCTTCGAGGCGAACCCGAGCGCCATGAAGAAGGCGACGGCGTAGAGGTACCGTGGCCGTCGCGTGTCGTAGAACCGGACCAGCAGGCCGAAGGCGGCGAACATGAACGCCGCGACGAGGACGTCGCTGCGCATGAACCGCGAGTAGAAGAGGAGAACGGGGTTGACCGCGAGCAGGAGCGCCATCGCCACCGTCTCGGTCTGGCGGAGATGGTCGCGAAAGAGCAGCGCTGTCAGCGGCAGCAGGCTGCCCACGACGGCGACGGGCAGTCGCATCGTGAAGTCGCTCGGCCCGAGCACGGCGAAGACGTAGCGGTCGACGTGCTGGATGAACGGGCCGTGGATGATTCGACGGTAGGCGAAGGAGCCGGTCTCGCCATAGTGTAATGCCCAGTAAGCCACGCGGCCCTCGTCGAAGTGAGCGGGGCGAGCGCCCAGGAACGGGAGCCGCAGGAGGAGGGCGAGCACCGAGATGCCGACGACGAGCTTCACGAGGGCG
This sequence comes from Haloarcula ordinaria, assembly GCF_029338275.1. NCBI lineage: Archaea > Methanobacteriati > Methanobacteriota > Halobacteria > Halobacteriales > Haloarculaceae > Haloarcula > Haloarcula ordinaria. The sequence continues at coordinate 2,748,256 of NZ_CP119789.1, forward strand.
TACTCGTCTTCGGCGAGCCAGGTCCGGAAGCGGACCCGACGCTCGCGCAGGGCCGACAGTACGTCGCGAGACCCGACCATACCAGGGTGAAACGAGTCAGGGATTAGAATCCTTCTGGTTCTCACCGCGGAACGGTAGTTCTTTAGTGCCGACAGCCACCCACTCACACATGGTGCAGCTCGGACTGGTCGTCGCCCAGTACGACAAACACGGCGCCGTCATCGAGGAGATGACCGCGTCGGCCCGCGCGGCCGCAGCCGACCACGACGCCGACATCGTCGAGACGGTTACGGTCCCCGGAGCGTACGACACGCCGCTCGCGGCGGACCGACTGGCCCGTCGCGACGCGGTCGACGCCGTCGCCGTCCTCGGCGTCGTCATCGAAGGCGACACCGACCACGACAAAGTCATCACCGACGCCGCCGCACGAGCCCTGACAGACGTCTCGCTCGAGCGGGACACCCCCGTCACGCTGGGCATCATCGGTCCGGGGATGAGCCGGGACGAGGCCGAGGCCAGGACCCACAAAGGGGGGACGGCCGTCACGAGCGCCATCGAACTCGCGACACAACTACCATGACTATGGACTTCGCTTCCCGCGTCGAACGTGTAGAGCCGAGCGCGACGCTCGCGATCAGCAACAAGGCAGCCGAACTGGAGGCCGAGGGCAAGGACGTCGTCGACCTCTCCGTGGGCGAACCCGACTTCGACACGCCCGAGAACATCAAGGACGCCGCCAAGGCCGCGCTCGACGCCGGCCACACCGGCTACACCTCCTCGAACGGCATCCCCGAGCTCAAGGAGGCCATCGCCGAGAAGCTCCACGACGACGGCCTCACGCAGTACGGCCCGGAGAACCTCATCGTCACGCCGGGTGGCAAGCAGGCCCTCTACGAGATATTCCAGACCATCATCGACGACGGCGACGAGGTCGTCCTGCTGGACCCGGCGTGGGTCTCCTACGAGGCGATGGCGAAGCTCGCCGGCGGCACGCTCACCCGCGTCGACACCGCCGCTCACGACTTCCAACTGGAGGGGGCACTCGACGACCTCGCCCAGGCAGTCTCCGACGAGACGGAACTGCTCGTCGTCAACTCGCCGGGCAACCCCCACGGCGCGGTGTACTCCCGCGAGGCGCTGGAGGGCCTCCGCGACATCGCCGTCGAGCACGATATCACCGTCATCTCCGACGAGATATACAAGGAGATTACCTACGACGGCGTCGAGGCCGTCTCGCTGGGCACGCTCGAGGGCATGGAAGACCGAACGGTCACGCTCAACGGCTTCTCGAAGGCCTACTCGATGACCGGGTGGCGGCTGGGCTACTTCGCCGGCCCCGAAGAGCTGGTCTCGCAGGCCGGGAAGATTCACTCCCACTCCGTCTCCTGTGCCGTGAACTTCGTCCAGCACGCCGGCGTCGAGGCCATCACCAACACCGACGAGGCCGTCGAGGAGATGCGAGAGGCCTTCGCCGAGCGCCGCGAGTTCCTGATGGGCCTCTTCGAGGACCACGGCGTCGAGGTGCCCGAACCGCAGGGCGCGTTCTACATGATGCCCCACGTCGCGCCCGACGGGGACGACACCGAGTGGTGCGACGCGGCCATCTCCGAAGCCCAGGTCGCCACCGTCCCGGGCAGCGCCTTCGGGACGCCCGGCTACGCGCGTATCTCGTATGCCAACAGCAAGGACCGACTCCAGGAAGCCGTCGACAGGCTGGCCGACGCGGACCTCATCTGAGGGGTCGTCGCCGTCAGTTCTCCCACGTCGTCTACCCGTCGAGCCCCGGCTGAACTCGCCGGCCCGGCCGCTGGCTCGTCGTCTGAATCAACACGAGTGATGCGGATGGCCGTCGGCTAGTCCCGCTGTCGCAGAATCCGGTCGATGATGCGCCCGGTCGAGAGCAGCTCGTCGTCGCGTTCCAGCGGCGTCGCTCGGCGAATCTCGCAGTCGAGGCCGCGGTCGCCAAGGGCCGCCTGGAGGGTCGACTCGTCGTGGTGCTGGTCGTACCCAAGCGCGATGACGTCCGGGTCGATTCGCTCGATGGGGACGAAGATGTCGTCGGCGTCACCCAGGTGCGCCTCGTCGACGGGCTTCAGCGCGGCGACCATCTCCCGGCGCTGGCCGTCGGGCACGACCGGTGGCTCCTTGTGGGTGACGTTGACCGAGCGCGCGACGATGACGTGCAGCTCGTCACCCATCGCGGCGGCGTCCTCCAGGTAGTGGACGTGCCCCGGGTGCAGGATGTCGAACGTCCCCTGCGCGACGACGCGGGTCACGAGTCGAACTCCTCCTCTCGGAGCTCGCGGTCGATGTCGGTCTGGTCGAAGTCGAAGAAGGTCTCTTCGGGCGGGTCGACGTCGAGGACCGGCAGGTCGACGGGCTCCCCCTCGTTGTCGAAGGCCTGCCAGTCGTCGGGGCCGTACGGGTACCCGACGATGATGTGGACGTCGCCGCGGCCGAACGTCGCCAGGTCGGCGTCGCTCGGTCGGAGGACACCGTTCGGGTGCGAGTGGACCGAGCCCGCGGCCCGCATGTCGTTCGGGACCATGCTCGTCTTGACCGTCGCACTGACCGGGTTCGATTCGGTGCCCGGGATGACCAGCACCTCGGTCAGGACGGTGCCGTCCTCGTCGAGACCCACCTCGCTCGCGTCTGCGCCCCGCAGCAGGCCCATGTACTCGTTCGGGTGGGCGTCTTCCGATGCGGCGAGTGCGAAGTCGAGCGCCGGCTCGGCGATGCCGAGGATGCCGCCCGAGCGAAACAACCCCATGCGTGGCGCTCGGGTCCGGTCGGTTCTAAGCGTTGTGTCTCGCGCCCAGGGATTTCGAAGAGTACAAACCGGGGAGCGCCGAAGGAACTGCAAATGTCTTCGCCAACTGGCACCGGAGACGGTGCCGCGGTTCCCGACGGGGGACCCGTCGTCTACGATCTCGCTGCAGAGTGTACTGTCGACGACCTCGAGGAAGGAGCGCTGTACCACGCGACGGTCAACGGGACCGTCGAATACGGCGTCTTCGTCGACCTTTCGGAGGACGTGTCCGGCCTGGTCCACGACTCGAACCTCGTGGGTACCTACGAGGTCGGCGACGACCTCGTCGTCGAACTCGGAGAGATTCGTCCGGACGGCGACCTCTCCTTCGAGGAGGTCCAGGTCGCCGACTACGAGGAGCGACACGTCGCCCACGGCGACGCGCGCGTCGTCGCCGACCTCGCCGACGCGACCGGTGAGACGGTCGTCGTCGAGGGGCAGGTCGTCCAGATCAAACAGACCGGCGGGCCGACCATCTTCCAGGTCCGGGACACCTCCGGCGTGGTCCCCTGTGCCGTCTTCGAGGAGGCCGGCGTCCGCGCCCACCCGGACGTCGAAATCGACGACGTCGTCCGCGTCTCAGGCCGTGCCGAGGAGCGCGACGGCGGCGTCCAGATCGAACTCGACTCGCTGTCGGTCCTCGAGGGTGCCGACGCCGACGCGGTGCTGGCCGACCTCGACGAGGCGCTCGAAGCGGCTGCCCAGCCCGCCGATATCGAGCCGCTGGTCGACTGGCCCGCCTTCGAGAAGCTCTGGGACGACCTCCGCGAGGTCGCGACCGAGCTCCGCCGGACGGTACTGGAGGGGCGCCCCATCCGGATGCGCCACCACGCCGACGGCGACGGCCTCTGTGCCAGCGTCCCGCTCCAGGTCGCCCTCGAGCGGTTCATCGCGGCCCACTACACCGACGAGAGCGCGCCCGAGCACCTCCTCAAGCGCCTGCCGAGCAAGGCCCCGTACTACGAGATGGAGGACGTCACACGGGACCTGAACTTCGCGCTGGAGGACCGCACCCGCCACGGCCAGAAGCTTCCGATGGTGCTGATGCTCGACAACGGGTCGACCGAGGAGGACACGCCGGCCTACCGCAACCTCCGCCACTACGACATCCCGGTGGTCGTCGTCGACCACCACCACCCGGACCCGGGGGCGGTCGAGCCGTTCCTCGAACACCACGTCAACCCCTACCTCCACGACGAGGACTACCGCATCACGACGGGCATGCTGTGTGTCGAGCTCGCCCGGATGATCGACCCCGACCTGACCGACGACCTGCGCCACGTCCCCGCCGTCGCCGGCCTCTCGGACCGCTCGGAAGGCGAGGCGATGCCCGACTACGTCGACCTCGCGCGCGAACAGGGATACACGGAGGGCGACCTCCGCGACATCGGCGAGGCGCTCGACTACGCCACCCACTGGCTCCGATACAGCTCGGGCGAGCAGCTCATCACCGACGTGCTGAACGTCGACTGCGACGACCGCGAGCGCCACGCGGAGGTCGTCGAGTTCCTCGCGACCCGGGCCGAGCGCGACGTCGAGGACCAGCTGGACGCCGCGATGTCCCACGTCGAACACGAGCGCCTCGACAACGGCGCGCACCTCTACCGTATAGACGTCGAGAACCACGCGCACCGATTCACCTACCCTGCGCCGGGGAAGACCACCGGCGAGGTCCACGACCGGAAGGTCGCCGAGACGGGTGACCCGGTCATCACCATCGGCTACGGCCCCGACTTCGCCGTCCTCCGGAGCGACGGCGTCCGACTGGACATCCCGCGGATGGTCACCGAACTCACCGAGGAGGTCGACGGCGGCGGCGTCTCCGGCGGCGGCCACCTGGTCGTCGGGTCCATCAAGTTCGTCTCGGGGATGCGCGACCCCGTCATCGACGCGCTCGTCGAGAAGATGGCCGACGCGGAGATCGACGAGGACCTCGGCAGCTCGACGGCGCTCCCCGAAGAGGTCTGAGCGCAGTCCGGCGAGTTACGCATTCTCCCCCTCGAACTCGACGCGTCGAGCGGCCAGTCCACCGACCGCGAGGACACCGAGGACGGCTGCGGCGGGTCCGACCGGGAGCGTCGGCCGACCGCCGCGCCAGTCGGCGTCGAAGACGCGACCGTAGTAGTCGCCTGCGGCCCGGCCGTCGAGCCGCAAGACCACCTCTCGGTTGCTCGTCGCGGCCTGTTCGTTCCAGTTGAGGCTCCCCAGGATGACCTGGTCGCCGTCGACGACGGCCCCCTTGGCGTGGATCTTGCCGTAGCGACCGCCGGGGTCGGCCAGTCGAGCCTCGAGCGGGGCGTCGGCCCGCTTCGCCCACTCCTCGAACCTGGTGACCGTCCGCTGGTTCTCCTCGCGGACGTACCACGCGCTGCTCAACAACAGTCGAACCCGGACGCCTCGGCTTGCAGCACGACGAAGCGCGCGCAGTAGGGGTTCGTCCCAGCCACCGACCGTGGGTTGGACGACGTCGACCGAGGTCGTCGCTCCGTCGAGCGTCGCGACGAGGTCGCGCTGGGCGTTGTCCGGCGTCACGAGCAGGGCCGTCCGGTTCACCGGCACCCTCTCGGGGTCGAACCGCCGCGGATAGGACTCGGTCGCGGGCTCGCCCCGCTCGAAGCGGCGGCCCGCACGGTGGGTCGACCACCGAACGGCGTCCCGCCAGCCGGCGTCGGCCCGGAACGTCTCGGCGAGACTGTCGACGATGCGCGGTTGGCCCGTTTCGACGCCCCAGCCACGACTGCTGTTGCCACCTGTGCCGGCTGGTTTCCAGTTCTCCGTGAGGACCACAGCCCGGTCGTCGGCGATGGCGTACTTGGCGTGGTGGTATCGATAGCGGGCGTGCGGACCGGCGACGAGTCGGACCTCGACGCCAGCCTCGCTCAGCCTGTCGAGCGTCTGTGCCTCAGCTGTGGTCCGGCTACCGACCGGGTCGCCTTCGAGGAGGACTCTGACGTCGGCACCACGACGCTGGGCGGCCAGCAGCGCGTCGGCCACCCGCGCGGACGTGAGCGTGTAGCCGGCGAGGAAGACCCGCTCGTCAGCCCGCCGTATCGCGCGCAGCGGCGCCGCGGGTGCATCGGGGAGGGTGAACGCACGGACGTCGGCCGGCCCGCCGGTCACGACTGGGCGGTCGGTCGCCCCCAACGGCTGCCAGTGGAGCGTCGACCCATTCACGACGCCTAGCTCGCCCTCCGTGGTCTCCGCATAGCGAACCGTCTGCAACGTGGTGTTGCCCCGACGGAGCGAGACCTGGTCACCACCGTTCGCAAGTTCCAGCGACCCGTTCACTCCGCGAACGGGCGTGTCGGTCAGATTACGGACCAGGCGCGGGTCGGTCGTGACGGCGACCCGGCTCTCGGTCGTGCCGTTCGGGAGTTCGACCGTCGAATGGCCGTCGCCGAGCGCGTAGCGGCCGAGTTCCGTTCCGGGCGGGACGTCGAGGACGACGAACTCGCCGCGGTCACCACCGGCGACCGGGTCCGGATAGACGGCGTAGATGGTCGGAGGGCCAGGCTGCTGACTCGCGGGCGTCGCTGTGGCGTTCGGAGTTGGCGAGTTCCCGGCGGCGACGGGGCTCACGGCGAGCAGCGAGACGACGAGGGCGACGGTGAGGAGCGACCGCATCGGGGGGTCTGGTCGCCCGTTCGCACAAAAAGGTACGGACCGGTCTCAGGCGTCGGCGGCCTTCTCGGCTTCCGACTGGACCAGGTACGCGCGGTCGTCGGTGTACTGAGCCGCTTCGTCGAGTGCGTCCTGGGTACCGATCTGACGGAGCGCCCAGGCGGCCGATGCGCGGACCTCGTCGCTGTCGTCGCCCTCGAGGATGTCAGCGAGCGGGGCGATGGCACGGGTGTCGCCGAGCAGTCCGAGCGAGCGGGCGGCGACCGAGCGAATCTCGGTGTTCTCGGCGTCGAGGCGGTTGGCGACCGGCTGGACGGAGTCGGGACTGCCGATGGCACCCAGCGCGCGCAGGGTCACCTTCTGGAGAGCGACGTCGCCATCCCCGTCGATGAAGTCGTGGAGCGTCTCGGTGGCGCGGTCGTCGCCGATCTTCCCGAGGACGCCGATCTCCTGTTTGTTGCGCTTCTGTGCGCGCTGGTGCATGACGTCGAAAGCGGGTTCGGCGTCGCTCCCGAGGTGGTAGAATATCTCGACGATGTTCTCCTCCATGAACTCGGAGCCGACCTTCTCCAGGGCGAAGAGGACGATGTCGAGGTTCCCTTCCTGGGCGTGGAGCTTCGCGGCGTTCCACTCGGGCGGGAAGTCCTTCCGGTTCTCGTTGGTCAGGATGTCGTAGAACCCCTTGGCGTCGAGCTGCTCTCGGACGGTCAGATCGTCCCACACCTCGGCGGCCTCGAGGCCGTCTTCGAGCGTCTCGGCGGCTTCGAGCAGCCCGCTGATGGTCTCGCTGTCCTCGTCTGCGTCCAGACCGGCGGCGTCGATTGCCTCGGCGGCGGTCCCCAGCGCGTCGGCGGCGGCGTCCAGGTCGTCGCCGGCGTCCGCACCGTGGTCGACGTGTTCTTCGCTCGCGGCCAGGAAGGCGTCGACGGCGTCGTGGGCGTCGACTTCGCCGCTCTCGATCCACTCGCTGTCGGTGACCGTCCCCTGTGCCGTCTCGACGATGTCGACGACGTCCTCGGCGTAGGGGCCGCGCTGGGCCTCGAGGTCGTCCTGCAGGTCCGAGAGGCGAGACTCGAGTTCCTCGCGTGGGTCCTCGGCGTCCTCGTCGTCCTCGTCCGGCTCGGGCAGGTCGGCGGCCTCGAGGTCGCTCTCGACGTCCCCGAGCGACGACTCGATGGTGTCGAGGTCCGCCTCGGTCTCGGCGGATTCGAGCGCCTCGGCGATGTCGTCCAGTCGTGTCTCGAGTTCCTCGGCGGTGACGTCGGCCCCCTCGTCGGCGGCCGCCGCCTCCCCGTCAGCGTCGGCGTCGGTCTCGTCGTCCCCGTTGCTCATGTACGCAGGTGTGTCGGTACGGGCCAAGAGCGTTTTCCTTTCCCGGCGGTCCACTCACACCCGTTCGTTCCCTCGCCGGACATAGCGACCGCTTCTCGCTCGCGCAATGCCGTCGAAGAGAGGTACCCTTAGGTGCCCGCCCGGCCGACGGCCTCGTATGACTGCAGACAGCGTCCAGTCGCTCATCGACCAGCTCCACGAGGAAGCCGCGATGGACCGGCCCGACGAGGCGACGCCCGACGTGGGCATCGTGATGGGGTCCGATTCCGACCTGCCGACGATGGCCGGCGGGAAAGGCAAGCGTCCCGGAGCGTACGCCGCACTCGCCGAGGAACTGGGTTTCGAAGAACAGACCGACTACACCGACGCCCCCGACAGCCGGTTCACGTTCGAGACGTTCGTCGTCTCGGCTCACCGGACGCCGGACCTCATGTACGCTTACGCGGAGACCGCCGAGGCACGGGGCCTCGACGTCATCATCGCTGGCGCGGGCGGCAAGTCCGCCGACCTGCCGAACATGACCGCGAGCATCGCCTACCCGCTGCCGGTCATCGGCGTCCCGGTCCAGGAGAAGTCCGTCGATTCGGTCATCGGAATGCCTCAGGGCGCCCCCATCACCGCCGTCGATGCCGGCAAGTCGTTCAACGCGGCGCTGACGGCGGCCCAGATTCTCTCGCGCGAGCACGACGAACTGCGCGACCGACTCGTCGACTATCACCAGGGCCTGCAGGAGGAGGTCGGCGATGTCTCGCGTGCCCTCCACGAGCTCGGCACACCCGGGTTCAAGGCCGAGTACTGGGACGAGTCGTAGACGCACCGCAGTAGCCGACTCGAACGGCGAGAAACCGGCAATCCGAAACACCCGAAAACAGGCCGCCGGAATGGTTATCAACCCTTATATGCCAGTACTTCTAATCGACGCACGATAGGAGTTTCCCGAATGAGTAATCCATGGATCGCCATCGGCGCGCTGGCGGTAGTGGGACTCGCCATCCCCATCAGCATGATGGTGGTGTCGAGCATCCTGCGACCGAGCGTGCCCGAACAAGGCAAACGTGCCACCTACGAGTCCGGTGAGGTGCCGACGGGCAGTAGCCGACAGATCCGGTTCAACATCCAGTACTACATGGTCGCGCTGCTGTTCGTCATCTTCGACATCGAGACCGTGCTCATCTTCCCGTGGACGGTCATCTACCGCGACGCCGTCACGGAGCCGTCCGTCGGGATGATGGCGGTACTGCTGCCGATGGTCGTGTTCATCGGCGTGCTCGTCGTCGGACTCGGCTGGGCGTGGCGCAACGGCGCAGTCCGCTGGGTGCGCAGTCCGCGTGCCACGAAGGGAGCAGACACATATGAGTAGTGACCAGACACCACCGGCCGTAGAGGACGTATCGACCCAGGAAGCCCGCATGGGCGAAGGCGTCGACGACCGCTTCAACTCGACGCTTCGAGAGGCGTTCGGCTCCACCCCGTTCATCCTGACGAAGTTCGACAAGTTCATGAACTGGGTGCGGGGGTCCTCGATGTTCATGCTGCAGTTCGGTATCGCCTGTTGCAGCATCGAGATGATCCACACCTACGCCATCAAGCACGACTTAGACCGGTTCGGTGCGGGGGTTCCGCGCGCCTCCCCGCGCCAGGCCGACGTCATCATCGTCCCGGGGACCATCGTCTCGAAGTTCGCCCCGCGGATGAAGCGGGTCTACGACCAGATGCCCGAGCCGAAGTTCGTCGTCTCGATGGGGTCGTGCACCATCTCCGGCGGCCCGTTCCAGGAGGGGTACAACGTCATCAAGGGCGCCGAGGAGGTCATCCCGGTCGACATCCACGTCCCCGGCTGCCCGCCCCGACCCGAAGCGCTCGTCTACGGTATCGCCAAGTTGCAGGAACGCATCGCCAACGGCGAATCCTCGCCGGTGACGGTCAAGCCGTACGAACTCGAACAGTTCGGTGACCTGGAGCGAGACGAGCTCGTCGAGAAACTCGCCAGCGACATCGACGAGGACGACCTCGTCATGCGGTACAACTGGAACGACTCGCCATAACAATGAGTATAGAGAAAGTACCAGAGACAGACGACGAAATCGGCGTCACGGACGAGGGCCTCGACTACGACGCGCTCGCCGACTTGCTCGGTGGCCACGTCATCGGTCGCGAGACCCACGTCAACGCCGAGGGGTTCGTCATCCGACCTGACGAGGTACAGGAGGTCCTCTCGACGCTGAAGACCGAAGCGGGCTTCGACCACTGTGCCTGCGTCACGGCACAGGAGTACGACGACCGCTACGAATCTATCTACCACCTGCGGAAGTACGACGACCCCACCCAGGAGCTGTCGGTCGTCGTCCCGACGACGAAAGACGACCCGACCAGCGAGTCGGCGGCCCGCGTCTTCGACACGGCCGACTGGCACGAGCGCGAGGCCTACGACCTCGTCGGCATCAACTACGACGACCACCCCGACCTGCGACGCATCCTCCTGCCCGAGACCTGGCAGGGCCACCCGCTCTCGCAGGACTACAACCAGGACCAGCCACAGATCGTCACGCTCCGGGAGAACGCCAACCCGCTGCAGGGCGACCACCGCAGCGACGACGACTCGGACACGATGTTCGTCAACATCGGTCCGCACCACCCGGCGACCCACGGCGTCCTCCACGTGAAGACGACGCTGGACGGCGAGCAGATCGCCGACATCGAACCGGACATCGGCTACCTCCACCGGTGTGAGGAGCAGATGTGCCAGCAGGGCACCTACCGCCACCAGATCATGCCCTACCCCGACCGGTGGGACTACGTCTCGGCCGGTATCCTCAACGAGTGGGCCTACGCGCGAGCGGCCGAGGACCTCGCCGACATCGAGGTCCCGGAGTACGCGCAGGTCATCCGGACGATGTCCGCCGAGCTGTGTCGCATCGCCGCGCACATGCTCGCGCTCGGGACGTTCGCGCTGGACGTTTTCGGCGACTTCACCGCCATCTTCCAGTACGCGTTCCGCGACCGCGAGGTCGTCCAGAACATCCTCGAAGACCTCACCGGCCAGCGCCTGATGTTCAACTACCTGCGCCTGGGCGGCGTCGCGTGGGACCTCCCGGAACCGCGCGAGGAGTTCTTCGAGAAGACCCGCGACTTCCTCGACGAACTGCCCCACAAGCTCGAGGAGTACCACGACCTCATCACGGGGAACGAGATCTTCCAGATGCGGTGTGTCGACACCGGTGTCCTCACGCCCGAGATGGCAAAGCAGTACGGCGCGACCGGCCCCGTGGCACGTGGGTCGGGCGTCGACTACGACCTCCGACGTGACGACCCGTACGGCTACTACGACGAGCTCGACTGGGACGTCGTCACCGAGCAGGGCGGCGACAACTTCTCGCGCGTGCTCGTCCGCATGCGCGAGGTCGAGGAGTCCGCCCGCATCATCGAGCAGTGTGTCGACCTGCTCGAACAGTGGCCCGAGGACGACCGCGAGATTCAGGCCAACGTCCCCCGGACGCTGCGTCCGGACCCGGACCGGGAGATCTACCGCGCCGTCGAGGGTGCGAAGGGCGAACTCGGCATCTACATCCGCTCGGACGGGACGGACAAGCCGGCCCGGTTCAAGATCCGGAGCCCGTGCTTCTCGAACCTCCAGACGCTGCCCGAGATGTCCCAGGGCGAGTACGTCCCGGACATGGTCGCCTCGCTGGGTAGCCTCGACATCGTGCTCGGGGAGGTGGACCGCTGATGCTGCAGGAATCGGCCCCACTCCCCGAGGCCCTGGCGAACCTGCTGGGTCTCGACCCGAACAACACGCTCGTGATGATCGTCATGAGCCTCATCGGCGCGGCGTTCATCGGGTCGCTGATGATGACCAACACCGCGCTGGCCGGGCCGTGGGCCAAACGGAAGATCACCGCGGCGTTCACGGACCGCATCGCAGTCAACCGCATCGGACCGTTCGGCCTGCTCATCATCGTGGCCGACGCCGTCCGCCTGCTCTCGAAGGAGCTCATCGTCCCCGAGGGCGTCGACCGCCCGGCGTGGGACCTCGCGCCGCTGGTCATCGCTAGCACCGCGCTGCTGGGCTTCGCCGTCATCCCGATGGGCAACGGCATCCAACTGGCCGACCCCGAGGTCGGCCTGGCGTACGTCTTCGCGACGGCGTCGATGGCCTCTGTCGGCCTCGTGATGGCCGGCTACGCGTCGAACAACAAGTACTCGTTCCTCGGCGGACTTCGCGCGGTCGCACAGAACCTCGCCTACGAGATTCCGCTCATCCTCACCGGAGCCTCGGTCGTCATCTTCGCCGGCTCGCTCCAGATGAGCGAAATCGTCGCGGCCCAGAGCCAGACGCTCATCGGGCCCATCCCGTCGTGGTACGCCTTCGTCAACCCGTTCGCGTTCGTCCTCTTCATGATCGCGAACCTCGCGGAGGTCGGGCGCAACCCGTTCGACATCCCGGAGGCGCCGACGGAGATTGTCGCCGGGTACCAGACCGAGTACTCCTCGGTGTACTTCGTCCTGGTCTACCTGGGCGAGTTCATCCACATCTTCCTGGGCGGAGCCATCATCGCCACCATCTTCCTCGGTGGCCCGGCCGGTCCCGTCCTGCCCGGTATCGTGTGGTTCATGATCAAGATCTGGGGCGTCTTCCTGTTCACGCAGTGGGCCCGCTCGGCGGTCCCCCGCGTGCGCATCGACCAGCTCATCGAGATCGGCTGGAAGGGGATGCTCGTGCTCTCGCTGGCGAACCTCATGCTGACCGCGGTCATCGTCGGGGTGATCGCCTGATGCGTGTCGGCGAGCCGGCTGCTGGAGGTGACAAGCAATGATAGGAATCCTGAAATCGATGGCGACGACGATGAAACACGCCCTCGACGGGGAGACGTTCACGGTCGAGTACCCCGAAGTCGCCCCCGAGGTCAGCCCCCGCTTCCGCGGCGTCCACAAGTGGAGCCAGGAGCGGTGTATCTGGTGTCGGCAGTGCGAGAACGTCTGTCCGAACGACACCATCCAGATCGTGATGGACGACCAACGCAACGGCGAGGAGTACAACCTCCACATCGGCCAGTGTATCTACTGTCGCCTGTGCGAGGAGGTCTGTCCGACCGACGCCATCCTGCTGACCCAGAACTTCGAGTTCACCGCGGACACGAAAGACGAGTTCGCCTACAACAAAGAGCAGCTCAAGAACGTGCCGTGGTACAAGGACATCGACCCACTGGAGTCCCGCGAACCGGACCGGGGCGCCTGGATCGGCGAAGGCGACGGCGAAGTCGACTATCAGTAACGACGGCTGCGTGCGAAGGCGTTTTTTCTCTTTCCGGGGGTGCGAGCAGCCGGTGTGTCGCTCCACGGAGACCGCCGGAAGGGCCGGACTTATGTCGCACCCCCTGCACTACCCGGCATGCATCGGCGAGCGTATCTCGGCGGGGTCGCGATGGCGGTGACCGGCCTCAGCGGGTGTGGTGGTGGCGAGAGCGAGCCCCCGGTGGCCGGGGAGATAGACGTCACGTTCGAGACCAGAGCGTCCCAGAGTTACATGCTCAGGCTGGAACTGGTCGACGCCAATGGCGACGTCGTCGACGAGCTCGAATCGGAGTTCCCGCCGGACCAGGACGACGCGCCGAGCTTCTTCGCGAGCGGACTAACCGACGGGCCCTACACCGTCACTATCTCGACGGACGCCGACACCCAGACCCTCGAGTGGTCGCCGGAGGACTGCAGACGGTTCGAACTGCGCGTGATCCTGCTCGCGGACGGCCTCCTCGAGTACAGCGGGCGCTGTTCGACGGCGGAGTCCTGAGCCAAGAGCGCGTCGCTACTGGCCGGGGAACAGGAGGAGACGCCCGGTCAGGAAGACGAAGTACAGCCCCAGGAGATAGGCGCCGTCGGTGCGCGTGAGTGTCCCGTCACGGACGTACGTCACCCAGAGGAGCAGTCCCACGCCGCCCGTCAGTTTGACCGGGAGGTCCCAGAGAACGACCGCAGAGGGGACGAAGTACGTCGAGACGACCCCGCCGGCACCGATGCCGACGAGCGGGTTGACGATGTTGCTCCCCACGAGCGTCCCGAGGGCGACGTTCGGGGCGCGCCGGCGGACGGACTCCATCACCGTCGTCAGCTCCGGGAGTGCAGCGGCGACCCCGATGGTCACGACGCCGACCATCGAGCCGCCCAGGGCGAGCAGGTCGACGACGGTTTCGACGACCGAGAGCAGCAGCGACGCCGAGAGCAACACCACCACCAGGAGTCCCGCAGCGACGAGCGCGTCCCGCCGGGGGTCCGTGCTCGGACGCTCCCGGAGGGCGGCCGGTTGTTTGCGGCGCGTGACCCGCACGATAACGTAGGTGGTGTAGAGCGCGAGCAACAGCAGACCGTCGGGGCGGCTGACCGTCCCGTCGAGAGCGAGAAGGAGCGTCACGCCGAGCGCGCCCAGCATCGGCAGGTAGCTCTCCCGGACGAACGACCGGGAGAGCGGCAGGTGGCCGTAGGCGATGAGGAGGACACCGACGAGCAGGAACTGCTGGACCGTCGAGGACCCCATGTTCCCGCCGAGGACGACGGCGGACGTCACCTCGTAGTCGAGCACGCCGGAGACGATGCCAACCGAGGCGACGAGATGGGCGCTCAGTTCCGGGAGGCTCGTCCCCAAGGCGAGGACGGTCATCCCCACGAGGACCTCGTCGACGTCGTAGTGCTCCGCGAGGGCCAGGAGGCGGTCGATAGCGCGGCCCGCTGCGTTCACCAGCGCGTAGAGCGCGACGGCGCCGACGGACACCTGCGTCAGTAACGCGCCGGAGACCGCCATCTCAGCGCTCGGCCAGCCAGGTGTCGTCCCACGCCTGTTCGTGGGCGCGGTCGAACGTCTCTGTGGTCCAGACCGGACAGTTCTCGCACTCCCAGATGCGGCCGACGCCGTCGTGCCTAGCGACCACGCCCACCGATGCCCAGGTGTGCCGGTCACAGTAGTCCTCCCGTGACATGTATGTGAATCAGAACGACCGGCGCTGAGAAAAGTCTATCTTCGAGTTCGGCGCGTGCCGACAGCGAGACAGACGGTGTCGATACGCGTGGTGGAGCAGCGGCGGCCTGAATCGGCCACAGTATCGCGGCCAGAAAGCGGCAATCTGTGCGTGGACCGCGAACGAAAAGAGGAATCTTCAAAGGGCCGCCGGCAAGAGAACCATACAAGATGGCACTGTACGAAACAATCGCGTTCGTGCTGTTCGCTCTCGTTACCGTGAGCAGCGCGGCCGGCGTCGTGCTCGTACGCGACGTCTGGCACTCGGCGTTGTTACTGGGCGTGTCACTGCTCAGCGTCGCCGTGTTCTACGTCATGAACCAGGCAGCATTCGTGGCGACGATGCAAATTCTGGTGTACATCGGCGGCGTCCTCATACTCATCAGTTTCGCCGTGATGTTGACCCGCGAGGACGAGTCGGTGATAGAGGTGGCACCATGACTACCAAACCCGAACTCACGAACGAGGGGAGTTTCCTCCCGGGCTTGGCTGCAATCGCGCTGTTCGTCGTGTTCGCTGCGGTGTTCCTCACCGCGTCGTTCCCGGACCCCCTCGGATTCGGCGAGGGAGCGGCGATTACCACGAGTCTGGGGGCGGCGATGTTCGACATCGCGCCGAGTGTGTTGATGGGCGAAGGCGAGACCGCGGTGCCCGCCGAAGGGTTCCTGGTCGCGTTCATCGTCATCGCCATCGCGCTGGACGCGGCACTCGACGGTGCGCTGATGCTCGCGAAGCGCGAGGAGAGCGGCGAGAACGTCTCGATCCATGCCAACGAGAGCGAGGACCACGCCGTCGCGGCGGACGGAGGTGACGAGCGGTGATTCCCGTCCAGTCGTACCTCCTGCTCTCCGCGGCTGTGTTCTGCATCGGCCTCTTCGGTATCCTCACGCGCAAGAACGCGCTCATCTACCTGATGTCCGTCGAGCTGATGCTCAACGCGGCGAACATCAACTTCGTCGCGTTCTCCATCCAGCACGGGAACCTCACCGGCCAGGTGTTCACCCTCTTTACGATGGCGCTGGCGGCCGCCGAGGTCGCGGTCGGCATCGGCATCGTCCTGGTCCTGTACCGCAACTTCAGTGACGTGGACGTCACCGTTCCGACGACGATGAGGTGGTAACAGATGTCTGCATTCACATACGCACCCGCGATCGTCCTGTTGCCGTTCGTATCGTTCCTCGTCGCGCTGTTCCTCGGCGACCGCATGCCGAAAGGCGGCGCGCTGGCCGGCATCGCCGCGACCGGCGGGTCGCTCCTGCTCTCCATCTGGGTCGCACTCACCGTCGCCGGCGGCGGCGTGTACAACGAGTTCGTCTACACGTGGGTCGCCGGCATCGAGTCGGTGACACTGCGCTTCGGACTCCTGCTCGACCCGCTCTCCGCGCTCATGCTGCTCATCGTCACGCTCATCGCCTTCCTCGTCCACATCTTCTCGCTCGGGTACATGAACGACGAGGGCGAGACCGGCCTCCCGCGCTACTACGCCGGGCTGGGCCTGTTCACGGCGAGCATGCTCGGGTTCGTCGTCGCCAACAACCTCCTGATGGCGTTCATGTTCTTCGAGCTGGTGGGCCTGTGTTCCTACCTGCTCATCGGGTTCTGGTTCCGCGAGGACGGCCCGCCGAGCGCCGCGAAGAAGGCGTTCCTGGTCACCCGCTTCGGTGACTACTTCTTCCTCATCGGCGTCGTCGGCATCGTCGCCACCTTCGGCACGGGCCTCTTTGCCCCCATCACGCGGGGCGGCGAGGTCTCGGCCGCGAGCTTCCCGATGCTGGCGGAAGCCGCGATCACCGAGGGGGCCACCGAGGGCATCGCGATGCTCGACACCGTCGGCATGGCACCCCAGGCCTGGTTCACCGTCCTGGGACTGCTCGTGCTCGGCGGCGTCATCGGCAAGTCCGCGCAGTTCCCGCTGCACACTTGGCTCCCCGACGCGATGGAGGGCCCGACGCCGGTCTCCGCGCTCATCCACGCAGCGACGATGGTCGCGGCCGGCGTCTACCTCGTCGCGCGGATGTACGGGTTCTACGCCCTCTCGCCGACCGCGCTCGCGGTCATCGCGCTCGTCGGTGGGTTCACGGCGCTGTTCGCCGCCACGATGGGCCTGGTCAAACAGGAGATCAAGCAGGTGCTGGCGTACTCCACCATCTCCCAGTACGGCTACATGATGCTCGCGCTGGGCTCCGGTGGCTACATCGCCGCGGTCTTCCACCTGACGACCCACGCCGTGTTCAAGGCGCTGCTGTTCCTCGGCGCGGGGTCGGTCATCATCGCCATGCACCACAACGAGAACATGTGGGACATGGGCGGTCTGAAAGACAAGATGCCGGTGACCTACTACGCCTTCCTCTCCGGGTCGCTGGCGCTCGCCGGCATCCTGCCCTTCGCCGGCTTCTGGTCGAAAGACGAGGTGCTCTACGAGGCGCTCATCCACGGCCTCGGGAGCGAGGGCGGCCTCGCCACCTCGTACATCATCGCGTACGCGATGGGGCTCCTGGCCGTCTTCTTCACCGGCTTCTACACCTTCCGGATGGTGTTCCTCACCTTCCACGGCGAGCCGCGCACCGAGACGGCGCGTGACCCCCACGGCGTTCGCTGGAACGTCAAGGGGCCACTGGCCGTGCTCGGCGTGCTCGCCGCGACGGTCGGGTTCATCAACATGAAGCCCGTCGCGGAGCTGACCGGCGCGCACATCGACTTCCTGCACGCGTGGCTCGAAGGGCCCGAAGAGGGCGGGTGGCCGGCGCTGCTCGCGACCGACTCGGCCCACTACGGCGAACTGCTGCACGACGTCGCCGGCGTCGCCGCCGGCGAACCGCTCGGTGCCATCGGCACGCTGCTCGCATCGGCGGCGGTCTCCCTGGCGCTCGCCGTCGCCGGTGCCGGGTTCGCGACCGCGCTGTATCGCGGCCCGGACCCCGAGGAGCACACCGACAAGCTGGGCAGTCTGAAGACGCTATTCATGCACAACTACTATCAAGACGAGTACCAGGTATGGCTCGCCACCGGGTTCACCTACCCGCTGGCCCGCGTGATGGACAAGTTCGACCAGGGCGTCGTCGACGGCGTCGTCAACGGCGTCTCCAGCGTGAGCCTGTTCAGCGGCCAGCGCGTCCGGCGCATCCAGTCGGGCGTCGTCAGTAACTACGCGATGCTGCTGACGCTGGGGCTGGTCTTGCTCCTTGCGGCCTTCGGTATCATCGGGGGGTGGTTCTGAATGCTGGTCGCCGTCCTCCTCGCGGTGACGCTGCTGGGCGCGGCCGTCGTCATGCTCTCGCCCGACCGGTACGCCGGCAAGCTCGCGGCCGCCATCAGTGCCGTCCCGGCGCTGCTGAGCGTCTACATGTACTGGGCGTACCTGACGCAGTTCGAGGGTACCGGCAACGCACTGCTCCAGCCGGGCGACGTCGCCTTCGGCCAGCAGATTCCGTGGATCGACTTCGGTGGCCTGAGCATCTCGTACTACGTCGGCCTCGACGGCGTCAGCATGCCGCTGCTCGCGCTGACGACCATCCTGACGACGCTGGCCATCGTCTCCGCGTGGACGCCAATCGACGACCGCCAGTCCCAGTTCTACGGGCTGATGCTGTTCATGGAGACGAGCCTCATCGGCGTCTTTACCGCGCTCGACTTCTTCCTCTGGTTCGTCTTCTGGGAGGGCGTGCTCATCCCGATGTACTTCCTCATCGGCGTCTGGGGCGGCCCGCGGCGCAAGTACGCCGCCATCAAGTTCTTCGTCTACACGAACGTGGCCTCGCTGGTCATGTTCGCGGGCCTGTTCGCGCTCGTGTTCTCGACGGACCTCACGTCGCTGGCCCTGCCGGCGATGGCCGAGGCGTTCCGCAACGCGTCGGGCCTGCCGACCATCGCCGGGTTCGGCCTGGCGACGATCTCGTTCGTCCTGATGTTCTTCGGCTTCGCGGTGAAGGTGCCAGTCTTCCCGTTCCACACCTGGCTCCCGGACGCCCACGTCGAGGCGCCGACACCGGTGTCGGTGATGCTGGCCGGCGTCCTCCTGAAAATGGGGACGTACGCCCTGCTGCGGTTCAACTTCACGATGCTGCCGGAGACGGCCCAGCAACTCGCCGTCCCGCTTGCCATCGTCGGCGTCGTCAGCGTCATCTACGGCGCGACGCTGGCGCTGGCCCAGCGTGACCTGAAACGCATCGTCGCGTACTCCTCCATCTCCTCGATGGGCTACGTCATCCTCGGGCTGGTCGCCTTTACCCCCCACGGCATGGGCGGGGCGACCTTCCAGATGATCGCCCACGGCCTCATCTCGGGGCTGATGTTCATGTCCGTCGGCGTTATCTACAACGTGACCCACACGCGGATGGTCGGGGACATGTCCGGCCTCGCGGACAAGATGCCATGGACGGTCGGCATCTTCGTCTCGGCCGCCTTCGGCTACATGGGCCTGCCGCTCATGGCCGGCTTCGCCGCCGAGTTCCTCATCTTCCAGGGCGCGTTCGACGCCGCGACGCTCGGCAGTGCCGCGCCGGTGCTCACAGCGGCGGCGATGTTCGGCATCGTCATCGTCGCGGGCTACCTGCTGTGGGCCATGCAGCGCACCCTCTTCGGTGCGTTCGACTTAGAGACGGACTACACGGTGTCCGAAGCAGCGTTCCACGACGTCGCACCGCTGGCAGTCCTCCTGCTGCTGGTCATCGTGCTCGGCGTCAACCCCGACCTCTCCTACGAGATGATTCAGAACTCGATTCTCCCGGTGATAGACCTCGGAGGTGGTGCATAGATGGTGACACAGATGGCGGCACTGCAGATGTCGAGTCTGCCAGCGTGGACGTCGTTGGCGCCACCGCTGGCGCTCGCCGTGACCGCGCTCGTCCTCCTGCTGGTCGACAGCATCGACCCCGACACGACCAACACGGGCCTGCTCGCAGGCGTCTCCGTCGTCGGCTCGCTGACCTCGCTGGCCTTTGCCGTCTGGTTCGTCGTCGGCGGCACGGGCATTCCCGCAAGTCAGGGCGGCCAGGGCACGCCGGTGCTGTTCAACGGCCAGCTGGTCGTCGACCAGCTCGCGCTGTTCTTCATGGTCATCGTCGGGAGCGTCACCGCACTGGTGACCCTGGCGAGCTACGACTACGTGCGCGAACACAGCTACCAGGCCGAGTACTACTCGCTGGTGTTGCTCGCCGCGACCGGGATGTCGGTGCTCTCGGCGACGAATTCGCTCGCCTCGGCGTTCGTCGCCCTCGAGCTCGTCTCGCTGCCCTCCTACGCGCTCGTCGCGTTCCTGAAGAAGAACAAGGGCAGCGTCGAGGCGGCGCTGAAGTACTTCCTCATCGGCGCGGTCTCCTCGGCCGTCTTCGCCTACGGCATCTCGCTCGTGTACGCCGCGACCGGCGTCCTCCGGTTCGACGCCGTGGCGACGGCCATCGAGAGCGGCGTCCTGCAGACCGTCGTCGACGGGTCGGTGCAGGCACAAGCTGGGGAACCCAGCGTGCCGATGTCCATCCTCGGCGTCGGCATCCTGCTGGTCATCGGCGGCGTCGCGTTCAAGACCGCCGCCGTGCCGTTCCACTTCTGGGCGCCGGAGGCGTACGAGGGTGCACCCGCGCCCATCTCGGCGTTCCTCTCCTCGGCGTCGAAGGCCGCCGGCTTCGTGCTGGCGTTCCGCGTCTTCGCGACCGCGTTCCCCATCCAGACGCTCATCGCCGACGGCGGGGCCCTGAACTGGGTCGTCGCCTTCCAGGTGCTGGCAATCGCGACGATGTTCATCGGGAACTTCGCCGCGGCCACCCAGGAGTCGGTCAAGCGGATGCTGGCTTACTCCAGCGTCGGGCACGCCGGCTACGTCCTCATCGGGCTGGCGGCGCTATCCTCCTCGGGTGAGGGGCTGGCGTTCAGTCTCTCGGCCGGGATGGCCCACCTGCTCGTCTACGGCTTCATGAACACGGGCGCGTTCCTGTTCATCGCGCTGGCCGAGTACTGGGGCGTCGGCCGTCGCTTCGAGGACTACAACGGCCTCGGCCGCGAGGCACCGCTGGCCTGCGCGGCGATGACGGTCTTCCTCTTCAGCCTGGCCGGCCTGCCCATCGGCGGCGGGTTCTTCTCGAAGTTCTACCTGTTCTCGGCGACGATGAACGTCGGCGCGTGGTCACTCGCGGCCGCCCTCGTCATCAACAGCGCGCTCTCCTTGTTCTACTACTCGCGGGTCGTCAAGGCGATGTGGATCGAGGAGCCGACCGGCGAGGACCGCGTCGAGTCGTACCCGACCGGGCTGTACACCGCCATCGTCGCGGCCGCCGTCGCGACGGTGCTGCTGGTGCCTGGCTTCGACTACGTCTCCAGCGTGGCCTTCCGCGCCGCCACGCTGCTGTAGACGCGACACCACATTTCGAGAGTCGCGGTCCGTCGTTCCTCAGGCCCGTTCGTAGACGACCACGCCACCCGTCTCGCGTCGCTCGACGCGGCCCCGTGCTTCCAGTACATCCAGATGTCCGACAGCCTCGCTCATCCCCGAGAAGTACTCCGTGGCCGGGAGGTCGCCGAACAGGTCGGTCATCACCGCTGCCGGCGTCGTGGCTCCTTCGTCGACGATGTCCGCCACTTCGTCTGTCCGGCTCTCGTGGGCGGCGAGAATCTCGTCGATGCGGTCACGTGGCGACTCGACGGGCTCTCGGTGCCCGGTGAGAAACCGGTCGTGGCCCTGCTCGCGGAGCCACCGTAGCGAGTCATTGAACGCCGGGAGCACGCGGGGTCGCTGGCCGCCGCGGTCGACTGGTGGCAGGAGGAACGGGTTGGGCGTGATGTCGGCCAGAACGTTGTCGCCGACGATACCAGTGTCGTCGCCGTCGTCGTCGAAACTGAAGATAATCTCGCCGGCGGCGTGGCCAGTGACCTCGTCGACGGTGAGTCGTTCGTCGGCCACGGTGACGACGTCGCCGGCCGCGAGCTCGCGGTCCGTCGCGACGCTCTGGGCGTACGGCAGGAACGCCTCGGGCAGTTGCGTGACCGCCACCGCCGTCTCGCGGGAGATACCACACCGTTCGAAGAAGTCCGCGAAGTACTCCTGTTCGTAGTGGAGTCGAGCCGCGAAGTCGACCATGATGTCGGCCGCAGTACTGCTCGCGAGGACGCGCGCCCCGTTCGAACGCAGCCGCGCCGCCAGTCCGAAGTGGTCCGGGTGCGGGTGTGTCACCAGCACCTGTTCGACGTCGCTTGGCGCGAGTTCGCGGGCCTCGAGGGCCTCGAGCAACCGTGCCCACGCCTCTTCGCTGTCCGGGCCCGGGTCGACGACGGTCCGACCCGCAACGTACGCGTTGACCGCGCCGACCTGGAACGGCGTCGGTATCGACACCCGTGTGAACATACAGCCCCCTTCCCGCGCTCCCGGCAAAACAGTTGGTACCGCGGCCGGACATGCGTTCTTCCCAGCAGGTTCGGGACTGCCACAAAGGATATATTCGTCCTCGGCGTAAGGTCAAATATGAACAGGCACTTCGAAGACGCACGGTACTACCTCAAGCGCGCCGGCGAGACAGCGACGAAAGGGGTCAAGACCGAACTGGAACCCATCGAGCAGCGGTTCCGCGAACTGACTGGCAACGAGGAGGAACCCGAACCCAACCGCCTGGACCAGATCAAAGCCGACCTGAAAGAGCTCCAGGGCAAAGCCGAAGGTGAGGCTGCGAAAGCCATCGAGGACGCTCGCGAGAAGATCGAAGACTACCGCGGCACCGAACAGCAGGAAGCGTAGTCGGAAAGCAATTCTTAAGGTATCCCCTCCGATACCTTCTGGTGTCGCGGGTTGGTGATCTAGTCCGGTTATGATACCTCCTTCACACGGAGGAAGTCGGCGGTTCGAATCCGCCCCGACCCACTACTAATTGACACGTTTTTGAAGGTGCGCTATCTCCGGTACCGGAGGCTCTACGCCGCGAAATCCCGCCCGGCAGGCATCGCACCGATCTGCATTCGTGCAGTGAGTGAGCGCTGCTGTGTCGGACCGTAGGCACGTCTCCCAAAACGGTTGAAGGAAACTTATCAATTGGGGGATCGAGAACAACCAGTCTGTTTAAGCAGTGACGCGAGCAAGGGTGTATGCAGGGCTGGTGGTCTAGTTCGGTTATGACGGTTCCTTCACACGGAACAGGTCCCAAGTTCAAATCTTGGCCAGCCCACTTCTATGGTGATTTCAGAGACAGACTCAAGAATCACTCTCTCGTCGCTGCTTCCTTTCACACCACTCAAAGAGGTCTTGACGTAGATCATCCTCTGTCTCTCCGAACAAACTACCGAGGCGATACCCGAGATTATCCCACGTCAATTCCTCTGGTGGGGGCCCTTCCGAGTATTTTGAAGAAGCGTCGCTTTCATTGAGGTCTTTCACAGCAGCTGTCCATCCTCGTTTGAATGCACCTTGTCGGTCGCTACCGGGATTTTCCTGTCTTATATCTCCTATTGGGATCGTTGGATCATTCGGCATTAGCAGTGTCTTGTCATCGAGTATTTAAAAATCACACAGGCAGATTACATTCTTCCCACTGGTCAAGCCAAATCCACTGGTTACATCCTCTGCAAATAGCTCTAGTCCGGTCAGCCACGACCATCGACTCACAGATGGGGCACTCACCAAGAATCTGGGTTAAATCTATTTCATAACTTGACGCGGCTTCTGCTTCTGTTTCGACACAGCTTGTGTGCGCTTCAATGTGAGGCCAGAGATCTACTACGTGGACCGTCGAGAGAATCGTTGAGCCTGCCGCGGAGATCTTCTGAACAGGGCGACTGTGGGGGGACGATGGGCAAGTAATGAACGGAGTGTTTGGTTCCTTGGCTGCGGTAATCGTATATTCCGTCCCGTTACCCGACAGGGTGATTCGCTGTACGGTTTCTCCATCGTCGCGCTGGACTACGTTACGGACTGTTAGCGGTTGCTCACGGTGATTGATCAGGACATCATCACCGGATCTGAGGACCTGTATTGTCTTCCAACATTCCTCTGGCGACTGACCCAGCTCGTCGTCAAACGGTGATTCAGAGGCCATTCGTTATGTATACTGTTCGAGCGCTCCGGCGATATCGTCCCACACGATTTCGTCATCCTCTCGTCCAAATGCGCTCTTTCGAGCGGCATCAACGACTATCGACTCAATATCCGAGGCAACCAGCCCGTCTGTAAGAGCTGCTATTCGCTCGATGTGGTCGTCTGTGAGTTGGTTCGGCCGGTTCCTCAATTGTGCTCGGAGAACCGCTTTTCGGGCAGCTTGATCCGGCTTGCCGATCTGAACCTTCTTGTCGATACGACCTGAGCGAACTCCTGCATCGTCCAGCGCCTCCAGTCGATTCGTTGCTCCAATAAACAGGATATAGTGTTCAGAAGTCTCCTGAAGGTGGTTGAGGAATTCTGCGACAACTTTGTTATCTTCTTCATGGCTTTGTCCAGCTCCGCTTCGCTGCTTCAGTACAGCATCCAGCTCGTCGAGGAACACTATCGCTCCACCCTCCTTCTTCGCTAGCGCTTTGGCTTCGTCGAAGAGCGTGTTTATCTTCTCCGCACTCTCGTTTATCCACTTACTTTGGACGTCGGCCCCACTCAAGTGAGCAAATGGTAGTCCGAGTTCTGTAGCAAGTGCCTTCGCCATAAACGTCTTTCCAGTCCCAGGCGGTCCGTGGAACACGATATTTGGGAGCGGAATACCCAATTTGTCAGCTTTCTCTCTCCCCGACGTCAACGGCAGCACAATATCGGTTTTCAACTCCTCTTTGAGCTCGGTCATACCACCGACATCATCCATCGAAACTCCAGTGTTGGTTGTCCAGTCGTATTCCAGACTATCGAAATCTACTGAGGTTGAGTCTGATCTGGTCTCGGTCAGAGTGGGTTCGGGACACTCGTCACGGGCGGTGAAGCGTTCCGGTGGTGTTGGCATTGGTGGCTCAGAAGGATTTTCACTAGAGCGCTTAACGCGGCGATCAGCCACGACTTCCGGTGCAGGCGGCTTGCTCGCCGATACCTGTGGCGTGGAAAGAGCCGTCTTGCTTCGAGGCTTCCAGAACCACCAAGACAAGCTTCCGAATGCTGCGACAGTGACTGTCAACGCAGCAAATTCAGGAGTAGTGTGTGGATGGAATCCCGGAATTACTCGTGTCGACACGAAACAGTTGAGAATTCCAGCGCCAGCAGCACCAGTAGTTCCTACAAGCCCACCGAGCCCTATTAGCGAGTAACCAGTTCGGTTGAGTAAACGAGGAGAGGCTACAGTTTCAAGCATACCAAGAGTGGCAGCCAATACGGCCACTACAGTTGTTGCGACGAGGACGATCACCAATATGGCAGAGATCGGCCAAAGCGACCTACCAAGAATGGGCTGACTGAATTGGTCAACAAGCATAGCTGCACCCTGATTGGTTGCAAAAAAGATCACAGAGCTAGTAACGCCCACAAGTGCGAGCGCAGTAGCGGTTTCAGTGAATCCCGTGTCTTGGTTCTGGTTCATACTACTTCTCCCTCGAAAAATAGAATGTCTTCAACGCATTGCGGGGGGTTGTATTCACCTGGAGTCTGCAACTCTGTCGGCGGAACTACGTAATTAAGCGTCTCACCTGGAAATCGGCGCGGCTCACGGTCAAGAACGGTTCCCCGGGAGGCATATCCAATGACCCGGACGCGATGCTCCTCAACCCAGTGTGTGAGGAAGTAATAATCTGCAATGGGCGTCGGGTCCACAGGAACAATTAGGTCCGGGCGAGAGAGCGCGGTCGTCTTGGTCGTTTTGACATCGAAGGTCGTCCGACCGAAGATCAGGTCGTGCCCCTCGTCACCGTGTTCATACACGTCTCGATCAATTCGACCATCGTAAAGCTGTGCGACCGCTAATTCACCAACAACTCCCGTAAGATGAGCATCTCGGTAAGATTGCTCACCGTGTACTTGTCCACCATCGATGGACTCGTACGACCTGCTCCGGCGATATGCAATTCCTCTCGCGTCTTGGAGTTGCTGGTCGGTCAGTTTGACGCAGGGTAGCTCAGCTAACGGTAGATCTGCTGGGGTTTTTCCGAGAGATACTTCTCGGAGGGACTCGTTCTGTCTCATGCTGTCTCTTTGATTCAGGGCAGCGCGGTCACGTGTTCCAGCACGTGGCCACTTTGGGTGGCGTCCCGCGCATATGCTGATTAGTTGAGGTCCCTAAGTAGTCGCTTGGATTTCTGGTCAGAGTGTGAGCACCTGAAATCGCACAAAACGGTGGTTGGATCCGTTCTACTATCAATATAAACTACTAATGCACGAGGTGAAGTAACCGACTGCTATGGGTTACCAGTCTCGCACGATCAAGCAGGTTCTACCAGATATCAACGATTCTGTCTTTCTCCCGGCAATTCAGCGAGAGTTCGTATGGGATACAGAACAGATTGTTCAGTTATTCGACTCCGTCCTCCGCGAGTACCCAATCGGGTCCTTCATCTTCTGGAATATTAATGGGGACTTCGCTGATAATCAGATTAAGTACTACTTTGTTCGGAACCACATCGAGGATAGCATATACCCGGACGAGTTCGACAACGTCCATCACCGGAACCCGAAGGTTCCAGAATACGAGCAAATTCCAGACTCCATCTCGCTTGTCGTAGACGGTCAGCAGCGTCTCTCTTCATTCTATATTGGCCTGCAAGGGACGTACGTCGAGAAGCAAAAATACCGACAGCGGAAAAACCCTGACGCATGGACTCGGAAACAATTGTACCTCAACTTGCTCTCGAATCCTAACAACCAGACAGAGGACCATCTGAAGCTCCGATACGACTTCAGATTCAAGGAACCAGACCCAACTCAGTCCAGTGAGAACTACTGGTTCCGTGTTGGTGATATCTTAGAAATCGATACACTGGAGAAAGCGATGACGAGGGCGAACGAAATTGCCGACGAGATAGAAGGGATTTCCGACGCAGAAGAGCACTACATTCTCAAGAATCTCACAACGCTATACAATGCCGTTCACGCCCGAGACATCGTGAACTTCTACGAAGAAGGGAATCAGGATAACGAGCGCATCCTGGACATCTTCGTCCGAGCGAACGAAGGAGGCACACAACTCAGTAAATCCGAGATTCTACTCTCGATTGCCACCTCCTACTGGGCCTCAGACGACGAGAATCCCATTGATGCGAAAGAAGAGATCAACACATTCGTCGGGAACCTCAACCAAACCTATGTGGACGAAGGGTACGACTTCGGTAGCGATTTCGTTCTGAAATCACTCCTCGTCGTCTCCAATCTCTCCGCGGAATACCAGATCCGAACGTTCACACATGAGAATTTGGCTTTAATGAAGGAGATCTGGGCGGACGGTGTCGTCCAAGACGCGATTGAATCTACCATCGAACTAATCAGTGATTTCGGGATCACCGGTCGGAGCTTGACGAGTCGAAATGCGCTCATTCCGCTAGTCTTCTACTTTTACCACAACGGAACCCCGTCTTTGACGACAGACTCCCAGTTGGGTGTGCAGGTTCGACCACGTATTCTCGAATGGCTCTGTTCGGCGCTCCTCAATAGCAATTTCAATTCTCGACCTGATCAGATAATTGAGGACGCTCGTGATGCTATCAAGGATGCTGAAGACAGTGAATTTCCACTGGAGCGGATCCAGCGTGAAATTCGAACTCGTGGGAAAGCAGTTGGGTTTAATCGAGAGATCATAGAAGATCTGTTCGAGGAAACCGACTACAATAGTACGAAGATCTACCTGCTTCTATCAGTCCTGTATTATCCCGACCCAGCTCTCGACGATTCACACGAAGTGGACCACATCTTCCCGCGCAGTCTTCTAGAGAAGGACAACCTCATCGAGAACTATGGCTTCGAACCAAGCAAAGCAGAGCGGTATGCGTCGCTGCGGGATCACGTTGCGAATCTCCAGTTAATTGAGGAGAATCAGTCAAAGGGCGACCGAGCGTTCGACGAGTGGATTTCGACGCGGAGCGATCAGTACTACGACCGGCACCACATCCCAACTGACGAAAGGCTATACGAACTGGAGAACTTCCCGGAGTTCATCGCACGACGCGAAGAGATGCTTCAAGACCAGATTATCAGCACCTTCAACTGAGTGCATCAACTCGGTTGAGGAAGCAGCTACACTAATTGCTGCACTCTCGACTGAAGATGGTCATACGCTGATTCAGCTGTCTCAACGTTCTTTGCACCTGTGATAACTAGTTTCCCATTAGCGAAGACGAGCATTACAGCACCGATGCCCTCAGGACGGTAAACCATACCTGGGAACTGCTCCGGTTCATACTCGGTCACTTCCAATCCCAACCCGATAGAGAGGGCATTCAGAGAGACCATCTCACCAAGCGTTGCAGTACAGACTACGTTCTGGACAGTGAACCCAGTTTCTGCAGCTTCTTCGATGACACCCAAATCCGTCAGTGTTCTCAGGAATCCATCGTTTGTTGTGCGCAGTACCGCCTCACTGGGACAACCACTGATGATGTACTTCCCGCTCCGATACACGGTGATGAGTGGTCCACCTTCTTCGAGGCGAATGTAGAGGCCATGGTAATTCGACGGGTCGTACTCCAAGTGTGGTGTGGACAGGTCACCTTCTAGGGCTTCAAGATCCAACTCCACTCCAAGATCACCGGAGCCAACGATATTCGCAATCTCGACAGTCATCTCTCACCCGGGGGGTTGCTGAGAACGAGAGATGCGGTTACCAACTGTGGCTCTTCTGGCGTGACGTGCTTTTCCTCTTCCAGTCGAGACAATTCCTCATCGCGCTCACGGCGAAGCGACTCAAGCTGGCGTTTCGCGTTCCCAATTGGTGCCGACATATCTTTCGCCTGCTTGTCCTGCCGTTGATACTCTTCAAGACGCCCCTCCCACTCGCTGATTTCCTCTTTGAAGTGTTGTTCTGCGTGTTGGCGCTTAATCTCCACTTCTCGTTCCCGTTCCTCACGTGCTTCGTCGGCAAACGATTCGACTTGCTTCCACGCCTCCATCTCCGCGACACTGTGCAGATCTTTTGCCATCGACGCGAGTCGGTCGAGAACCGGTGTCGACACGACTTCCTCCGGAGGGATCGTATCCACAAACTCCGGCTTCTCCGCGCTCACGTCGCTTTCAGACGTTACGTAGAGCGGTACTAGTTTCTCGGTGACTGCCTCTCCTGCCCCAGAAACGTATCCCAGACGGTACGTGAATAGGATGCCGGGAGTGGGTGTATCATCAGCTGCAATCTTCACAGCAACCTGACCTCCGATACGGTTCGAATCTAAGCAAAACTCGATAAGCGACTGGACGAGTGGATGGTCCAAAGCGATGAACTCAACGTCGTCTTCCTCCATCGCTACCTGCCGAGTGAACGTCGCCTGGTCATATCGCCCGGCAACCTGATTTCCGGAGAGGACATCAGGAACGTCAAGCTGAAACACGTCTCCGCCAGCACGGGCCGGACCCGGACGGACACCCCGAATGTCGCCGCCGAACTCATCGAAGAACTCGCGGACGAGAACCTCGATGTCGTCCTCGCTGACGTCGCCGTGTTGGCTTCGCTCAATGACATCGAGAATCTCCTCGTCTTCGTCAGAGAGGTCGAATCGGTCTCGGATGAGGAATTCGTTCTCGACGGTCTCCAGCGCATTCCTCCGTTCTTCGATGGTCTCGTCAATGTCGGCGACAACTTGGTCAGTAGGACGGTTTTCGGCTATTGCGGCCATGATAGTGTCGTCGAGATTGACGTCCTCCAGAATGCGGCCCAAGACGTCAGAACGCATCCCGAGGTCGGACTCGATCTGGTCTGTCTTCTCGACCAAGAGATTCAGAATCTCGCTCTCCCGCGTGTTCTTGAAGAAGAGGTTGCGAATCTCGACAGTTCGCTCCTGCCCGTACCGGTGTAGTCGTCCCATTCGCTGATCGATTCTAGTAGGCGACCACGGGAGGTCGAAATTGGCCATAATATGCGCGAACTGAAGGTTGAGACCCTCCTGAGCGGCGTCTGTCGCAATCATTATATTTTTCTCGTTCTCAAAGTCCGCCATCTCTTGTCGCCGTCGGTCCTGATCCAAGTCACCGTATACCTGCGCGATGTCATGGTCCGCGAACACCTGGTCGCGGAGGTACTCCAGCGTGTCAGTGTACTCGGTGAAGATGAGGATCTTCTCGTCGGGGTCCTCAGTCAGGATTCTGTCGACAAACTGCTTCAGGAGTTGTGCCTTCGAGTCCGTCTCGATGCTCTTGGCTTGTCGCCAGAGCTGCTTGACGCGGTCGAGTTCTTCCTGGATCTGTGAGCGATTCAGCGTGACTGTGACCGTCTCCAGCGCTTCCTCGACACGCTCACGTTCGGCGTCGGTCAGCGTTTCCGGTTCAGTGCTGTACCGGGGGATGAGTTCCTGGACGTCATCAGGCAGGTCCTCGGCGACAGCATCGTTCTGGATGGCTCGCATCCGGTTCTCTAAGGACTTCTGGATGGCGTAGATGCTCGATACGAGGCGCTTCTGGTAGATGACCATCGTGAACCCCGCAGCCTTGTTCTCTTCCTGCTGAGCGAGGTTGTAGTACTCACGGATGTACTCAGTGACGTCGTCGTAGAGCTTCCGCTCAGCCGGCGACATATCGACGCCAAGCGCCTCAATATTCTTCTCGGGGAACATGCGTGTCCCGTCGGTCTCGTACATATCGTCCTTCAGCCGGCGGATCATCAGGTCATCGAGTCCGTCCGGATGGATCTGTGACTCGTGGCTGAAGCGATACGGGTCGAGCAAGCTCACCAAGAAATAGAACTGATCGGACTTCCCCTTGTGCGGTGTCCCAGTGAGTAGGAGGAGCGCATCGGAGTTATCGGCCACCGCTTCCCCGACGGTGTAGCGCTGGGTGCGTTCAATGGAATCGTCGCTCCCGCGTCGGGCGGTGAGGTGGTGAGCCTCGTCGAACACGGCAATATCCCACTCTACGTCGAGATTATCGAGTGCATCGCGGACTGACACTCTATCTGACTCAGGATTGTCGTTCGTCTGCTTGGCGAAGTCGATAGACGTGATGATGAGGTCTTCTTGTTCCCAAACGTTCTGGTTCGGGTGGGACCGACGGTGAGTCTCGACAGTCTCACGGTCATAGATGACGAAGTTGCGGTCGAACTTCTCGCGCATCTCCTCTTGCCACTGCACGGTGAGCGGCGCTGGCGCGACGATGAGCACCCGCTCGGCACGACCGCGGGCGATGAGCTCCTCAATGACGATACCAGCTTCAATGGTCTTCCCGAGCCCGACCTCGTCGCCGATGAGGTAGCGATGGTCGTACGAGTTCAGGATCTCGTAGGCAGCCTGGACCTGATACGGCTCAATCTCGATGCGATTGTTCGTCAGCGACAGGAAGCGGTCGTATCTGTACGCAAGGTCAAGGCGGGTTGCACGTTCCCGGAGATCGTGGTGAATGGGCGAATCGATTTGCCGGGCTGCGAGACGGTCAACGATGGAGTCGATCCGCTCGATGTGGGGCAGGCCACTCGGGAGTTTGCGGAGTTGACCCTCTGTAGTGTAGACGTGGAGGAGTTGGCCTCCATTCGGGCGATATTCGATCTTCGTAACCTCGCCCTGCCCACCGGCGAACTTGACGTGGTCGCCAACCTCGAAGTTCGTCATCTATTTTGATCGGCCTTCACCGAGTGCTTTCGACCATACTAATCTTGTCTTCATCAAGCTCATACAATTCATAGACAACCCGGTTAAGAAAGTCATAGAGGCGATTACACTTCTCATCAAGTTCACTAACTTCCTGTTTCTTTTTCAGATAGGTTTCTAATTTTGAGTCGATGTCTGTAATTTCAGGGAGTGCGATAGCCTCTAACCGGTCCAGTAAGGAATTCCGCTTGGTCGCAGAGTCTCGGAAGCCGGCGAATCCATCTCCTTCCTCAGTCGCGTATTCTACGAATTCTATCAGCAGCGCTGCTTCAATTTCACTAACGCCGACAAAGTCCATCACAGGGTAGTATTCTGTTTCCGTATACCCCCACCGATCAGTTTCAAATTCCTCCTTGTCTTCTGGCTTATATCGTGCAGAAGCCTCAACTACGACCTTATGATCTTTTTTCGAGATACGTACATCACCGACTCTGAGATTTTCTTTTGTTTCAGTAGTCTCGGAAAGGGGGGTTTCCGAGACACCTGATGCAGGTTGGTACCCTGTAAACTTCTTAAGCTCATCACCCTCCTTATACGAACCTAGATAGTCCATAAGTTCGAGATTGTAACTCCGTCTCTGCTGCTTAATGTCCGAAATTGAATCAGATATCGAACACAGAGCGTCATGAAGGACTACCTTGTGCTCCCCCGAGGAATAGAGTTCTGCTAAGGCCTCTCCAGCCGCCAAATTCCCGGTAATGACACCTTCACAAACAGACCCGACCAACTCGTCAACACCCTCGTCAATCTGACGACGGTCGGTGAAATCGACTGCAGGAACCGGCAGGCTCTCAACGTACTGTGTTTTGTATCGTCGATAGCCACCCCGGACCTTCGGGGACATGCGGTCAAAGAGATAATCCAGCAGTGCACTGTTGAGGATCGCAGTTAGATATCGGCTATCATATGAGGTGAGAGATTCACCACGAACAATATAGTAGACCGTGTCAAGGCACGCGAATTCACCATTCTGATCATAGGCAAAACGGTTTTCAGGAGAGATATCCGGGAAAACGATCTTCTCGTTGACCATGCCCGGTGATTCATACCGGAGTTCGTACCACTCGTATCCCTGATCGACTAATCTCTCACCGTAGTTCTTCCGCTCAACTAAGTCAGATTTGAACTTCTCAAGGTAAGAAATAATGTTTGGAATCTGTTCTGGTGTTGCCAGCTCTGGTTCACCATCAACTACATCGTACGGATATATTAGCTGAGACAAATTCTCAGGTGCCTCTATGACAAACTGATTCACATCCCCGCCTCTGAGAACTTGTTCGA
This sequence comes from Haloarcula ordinaria, assembly GCF_029338275.1. Taxonomy (NCBI): domain Archaea; kingdom Methanobacteriati; phylum Methanobacteriota; class Halobacteria; order Halobacteriales; family Haloarculaceae; genus Haloarcula; species Haloarcula ordinaria. Next base: position 2,780,955 of record NZ_CP119789.1, read on the forward strand.
TGTATTCGCGCTCAAGATCGTATTCTTCAACGGTTTCATCGTCTACGATGTAGACATCGGTATTTCCAGGAATCGCTCCCTGTCCAATTTGATCTGCAAACTCTTCAATAGGGACTGTGTCAGCAGAAACAACATCATCAGATACGAATGGGTGCCAAACATCTGAACCTAGGTCTGATTGCGTAATCTCCCACCCCGATTCACCGTCAGATAGTTCTGTCTCAATTTGCTTCTGATTTGACTCCCGAATATCTCTCCACAGGAATTTGTGATTTTCACTCGGCGGTACTTTCTGCCTGAGTAGAATCATCGGGTAAGCCGTGATATCAAACACCGGTGAGTCATGGAAATCAATTATCTCACGAATCGTCTCCTCCGAAGAGAGATGGTTCCGAAGTGACGATCCATATTTGGCCTTAGTAAACTTGTTTTGAATGATGTACCCAGTAAATCCGTTCTCATGGAGGAGATTAGAAGCTAGCTCCATAAACAGGACATAGATGTCACCTTTCATCTCAAAGGTGTCGAAAGTAGAGCGATAGTAGTCACGAATGTCATCAGTGAGCATCTTGAATATGATGTACGGTGGATTGCCAATCACTGCATCAAATCCTTCCTGAGCTTTTGACTCCCCATCAGTAGTGTAGAAAACCTCGGGGAATTCTAACTTCCAGTGGAAGTATTTCTCGTCCTCTGCCCACCTTTGAGCATTGTTAAACCAATCTTCAGAGGCGATTTCTTCCCCCCACTTTACGTCATCCTCTAATGCTGCAGCCATCTCTTCAAAGACATCCTGTGGAAGATCGTTCAAGCCAAAGTCCCGGGCAGTTCGAACATTCGCCATCGCTTCAAGCCGCCGCCGGAGCTTGTTCCGCTCGAACTCGTCATACTTGGACTCCATCTCCTTGACGTCTGCGAGTTCTTGGTTTTCAATAGCGATGAAGTCCTCATAAATCCGCATCAGCTGCTCAATCGTCCCTTTCCGAGCCACGCCGAAATCCGCGAGAGATGCATTCTGGCCGTCACCACCGCTCTCTGACTCAAGTTCGTCAATCTCTTCAATATCACTCCCAACAAGTGAGTTCCCGGTCTTCAGGTGATGGTCGAGGAACGCAAGCGGCTGTTCAGCAGCGAGCGTCCGCAGCCACAGAGAAACCTTCGCCAACTCGACAGCGAGCGGGTTCAGGTCCACACCGTAGATACAGCGCTGGGCGACCTGTCGACGCGCCCAGTTGATGTCGTGCGCTTCGTCAACCGTCTCGATACCTTGCTGAGCGGCCTGCTTCTCTTGGGCGTCAATAATCTCGCGGGCCAAATAGTCGATGGCGCTCGTAAGGAAGTGACCGCTCCCCATTGCCGGGTCGAGAATCTTCAGATCGAAGATGCGCTCGGCGAACTCCTCTGCGAAGCCACGGTCGTCACCACGCGCGCTTCGACCAGCTAGATCGGTCCGGATGTCGCTAACCAACGGTTCCAGGGTATTCTCGACGATGTATTCGACGACGTACTCAGGCGTGTAGTAGGAACCAGTTGCCTTTCGCTCACCACTACCGGTCGTCAGGTGGACTTCTCCCTCTTGGACGACCACGTCGTCGCCCTCTTCGGCACTCACGTACTCACCGTCGTCCAGTGCTAGCGGTTCGTCAGCGACGTTGAGCTGGTACTCCAGCAGTCCTTCGTAGATGCTTCCGAGATGGCGAACGTCGAGCGAGGAGTAATCGACGAAAATCTTCCCGCCACCGTTGCTGTTCTTGCTCCGGGTGAGGAGTTCGACGACCTTGGCTAGGTAGGCGTCACCGACATCGTGATTGGCGAGGAACTTCGCCTCCGGGCTGTCGTCTTCGTCCGGGTCAGTACGGAACAGGCCGCCGTTGTACGCCGGTATGTACAGGTCTTCTTCGGGGATACCGCGGGACTTGCTGCCCTTGTCGATGAGGGTGAAGAGCTCGTCCAGCCGCGACTGGAGATTATCCTGCCAGTCACGGTACTTCGGGTCACCGCTATCGAGTTCTTCGGCGATCTCCTGCTTGAGGGAGTTTAGGCTGTAGGACTGCTCGTAGATTTCGTTGCTCGTGTCCAGCAGTTCACGACCTTCGGCTTCGGCGTATAGGACGAATATGAGCCGGTACAGATAGATGAGTGAACTGTCGTGAACCCTATCGAGATCACCCTCATCGAGATCGTTGTCTGGATATTGGAGGAACCCCTCCGAGAGGATCTTAATCGCCTCGTAGATGTTGTCCTGCAGATCCTCTCCTAACTCCTGAGCGAAGACGTTGGATTCGCCGTAGACATCGTCGAGGAAGCAATCGCCGCCGGAGTCTTCGAGGAATGCCTCGTGGCGGAAGAAGAGGTAGAAGTATTTGAAGTCCTCAAGGTCACCGCTCTCCAGAATTGTCGGCAGGTCCACCTCGTAATAGGAGTCGAGGCGGTGACTGGTCGGACCATAATAGAGCCTCCACTTTTTACCGTCCGTTAGGACGGCCCAGCGTGCGGGCGTCTCTTGGAGGTAGACGTGGATCTGGTAACTTGGGTTCTCGAAGTCCCGTTCGTGTTCACCGCTTCCACGGGTGTCTAGAGGACGGCCCCACCGCTTTGCGTCCGCGACGGCGACAGAATTCTTGTAGAAGTCAAGACCCTCATCCCGTCGCTGGAAAGCGTCACGGGCAGCTTCTTCTGTTTCGAAGAACCCGTAGTCTGGTCGCCGTTGGGTGCGGCTCGTGCTTTCCTCAACCTCAAAGGGAATACCCAGCTTCCGAAACATCGGCCGGATGAACTTCTCTTCGAGCTGAGACTCGTTCCGCTTAGGAGCTGTGTCCTTCTCGCGCTCCCAGAGGTCCATAATGTCGTCGTAGGCCTCTTCGAGTTCCTCGTCGGTGACCTCGTCCCACTCTTCCGTCTCGGGGAGGTGCTCGTCGAGGTAGTAGTTGGAGAACAGGTCGCGGTTCGTGCGATAGGTGAGTGCCGTTTGCATAGTTAAGCGGGGGTGACGATGAGGAACTCTTCGGAGTCTTTGCTGTCGATGATAGCGTGTGCGATTTCCTTCGCGTCGACAACGTCAACATCTACCGCGTCGCCGATTTCTACACCGAGTTCTTCTAGCTCAGACCCGGAAACGTTAATCCGGCCTGAGTTTCCTGTGTTGCGACCGATTTGCTTCCGAGTCATTAGCGATAGCAAGACATGTTTGGTCCACCAGTATAGTCTTTACCTAGACTAACCGGGTGGGAATTTCACCATAGCGTAATTCGAAAGAACCTATCTTGTCAGAATATATCTTCCGATAAAGTGGTCACACAGCGCGATAAGATATGGGCAGCAACGCTTCGGGTGATGGAGTTTCAACGGACGTTCACAGCCACCAAAATCCGAGACGCTATCGAAGGTGAGGCTCCCTCTAAGCGAACTGTCCGGGACACGTTGGGTGCAATGGAAACAATGGGGTTTCTCCGGAGTGAGGGGGGCACTGGAAGAGCGCCGCGTCGATTTTTCCCTGTAGAGACAGATCCAGAAGTAGATCCGGAGGGATATTCTCCCCGTCGAATCACTCCTTCGAGCACAATTCCCTATCCAGGTAGCAAAGGGAGTCTCGCGGATTGGGTTATCAGCTATATCCCCACTCATGATACGTATGTCGAGGTGTTTGGTGGGTCAGCAGGTGTGCTCATCAACAAGCCTCGGTCGAAATACGAGATCTATAACGATATTAACGAAGATCTCACGCAGTTCTTCCGAATTGTCCGGAACCGCCCGGATGACCTAGCAGTTTGGCTCCAGTCGGTTCCTTACAGTCGATCCCAGTACGAGGAGTGGGTTGAAGCGTTCTACGAGGGTGTTCGACCGAACGATCCTGTTGAGCGCGCAGGGCGTTTCTTCTCTCTACGGTATATGCAGTATGCGGGCGTCTCGTCGACAGCGAACGGATTCAAGACTCGTTCACGTCGGTCACCAGCACGAACCTTTGACAACGCGAGAAGCCAGATTCAAACCCTTGCGGAGCGGTTCCATCAAGTGACTATTGAACGAAATGACTATCAAGAGATCTTCGAGATTTACGACGATTCTTCTGTTGATGTGTTATTCTATGTCGACCCGCCTTACGTAGATACAGAGAATCAGTACACCGGGCAATTTGATCACGAGCGCTTCATCGAGACTCTACACGGAGTCGAGAACGACTGGATACTTTCGTGTAAAACGGTTCCTGAAGCATTCACAGATCATCCGATTAGAGAACGAGACAGCCGCCATCGAATGAAGCGTGCCTCAGGGGATGTTACTGAGAAGCTTGTGTTCAATTTCGACCCGAACAGTAGGGACCCCTTCGTATCATGACTTAACCTGTTCTCACTTCCATTCCTCATATGGAATCCATGAGATATCGGTGACGCAGAGGCTGGCGAGAGATCAAGTTACTGGCCGTTGGAGATACTACGACAGCATATCCATACTCGAACGAAAGATCGCATGTGGCTCCGAATTCACGCGGTGACCCCCCATTGTGGATTCCAGCCCCTATCAAGTACGAAGGGCTAAGACAACCGAACCTATTCGGTATCGAGACCATCAAGACCGTACAGCTCCCGGCGATCCGGCTTGTTCAGTGCTCTCCGGAGTGAGTCACGGCTGTGGCTGGTCACCTTCGAGGCCCAGTACACTGTCTTTTCAGGGTTCTTATCCACCTGTTCCAACGCTGCAACGAGCTCATCGTATCCATCAGCCGGCACTAGTACCCCATCCTCGACGGTGAATCCGATAGGTGGTCGCCCGATCCACTCTCCGGTCTCTTGGGTCTGGAGACGACGCTCAGCGGCATTGAGCGCGTCTCGGCGCTCGGACTCTGCAACCGCTCGGAGAGCGTTAAGCTCACCGTCCCCAGGTTCGATGATGAGTTCTTCACGAACCACGTGAGTTGTGACTTCCGCATTAGCGAGTGTTTTCACAACTTCGTGTATATCTCGGTAGCTGTCGCCGAATGCGGATAGGTGCGGTGCGATTACGTGCGGAACTTCGTTCCTGGTAACGGTATCGATTACTTGGTGGAGGTATTCAGGGTACGAACTGTCCGTGTCACTCCATACACCGGCGTTGACTGTAAGCTGGCCGGGATCACTGCTGCCTATGCCAGCTTGGATCTCGTCGTCGGTGCCAAAGTCGGTACGGTCGAGTTTGTCACGGGCATAAGTGTATGCTTCATAGGCACCTGCGTACGGCTGGTTACCCTTAGAGTAGATAGCGATTGCTGGGGTGGGGTTGTTTTTCGTGTTGTTCGTGTCGTCAATAGTGACCCCGAAGTCAGTGAGGGTTGGTTCCGTTGCCATTCTACTGTGTTTGTATGTGTATCTCTCAGTCTCTTAATGAGTTGGAAAATGGGGGCGGGGTAACCTCGGGAAGAAGGAAAGTTATGGCGAAAAAGGCACAGGGTGTGCAGAAAAGCACGTGAAAAAGAACAGTCCATGTGAAATTCACATTAGTCGAGTGTCGGAAATCGCTGTTAGAAACCAAACTTTCAGAGTATTGACGATGGATTTCAAGATTCCTTAGATTTCGGAGGATCTCAGCGGTTTACCATACGAATCGCCCTTTTCGACACCAGTTCTCAATGGGTGTTGTCATACCAAAGTGGTTGTGTGTATGAGGGGGTGAGGGATTTACCCTCCTAAGAAAAGTGATAAATTTAGCAGATACGAGTCAACGGAGCTTTCGATCTGGATGCAACTCAGTCGCCGCTGGCTTCCGCACTCTCCGGTACGGGGTGGTAACATAATCACCTCAGCTAATAGCCCTACTCTGTTTCTCTCCACCGCTCATAGATTTACCAAGTCTCGGAATCTACAGCTACGATAGCATGTGTATAAGTTTTCTATCTGTTCTTTATAACTTAGTAGATCTTGCGGTTAGATGTAATGGAGCACAATACGACCACAATTATGTGCGACCACCGGGCTGACGAAGGGATTCCCAAATTTAGGAATCGACATTTATCGTGCAGGTCGAGCCGTAACCCGTGAACCAATGCACGCTACCTGCGAACTCGACTTGACCGATTTTGGAGATGCAGATACGTTTCGTAGTCTCCTCGAAAAACATGGGCTTCGGTACGATGGCATCCGGATCAACGGACACAGCCTGGAACACTCGTGGGTCAGTGTGCAGGAGGAGAATATTCAACTCTTCACCCAATGCAACCCAATCGACGGTGCTCATATCGATCCCCGCGCGGGTGACCGTAACCCGGGGTATGCATCGTATCTCAAGATCTCCGGAGAGATTTCACTCGCTCGTTCCGTGCTTCGTGACGTGTTCAGGGATGCAGAGTACATCAAAGGAATAATTCAGCAGCTAATGACTGATGACGGTACTGTAGTGGACGTTACCGAGGAATAAGTGCCGTACAGCGAAGGTCTACTTTGGTTCCGTGTTCGGTGCTACCACCGGGTTCGACTCCCGGACGGGACGTAACTATGCAGCACACAGAAACCATCTCGGTGCAGCCTGCGTTCGACTGCGACAGTCTGACACTCCTCAAGCATGCTGGCGGGGAAGCGTACACACTCATCGAAGAACGGTCGAACGGGCGTGTCCGGACGTGGTATGCACGTCGGGGTGGAGACCGAACGATCAACCAATGGATCACGGTTGACCGGAACTCAATCAATGCTCCAAACGGAGAGCGGCACGTTGAGCGGCTTTTCCTCATCACCACCAAGGACGGTACAACGACTATCCATCGGCCGAGATACGAGCGACCAGAGAAGAAGTCGTTCATGGACGAAAAATACGCTCATGCAGGAGTTCGCGGCGTCAAGTCGTGGTGCCGGGAACGTATCCGCGAGCTTAGGGAACCAAAAGTGACGCGTGTCCGGTACCGTGTCACTCGGGACGTACTTGATGCGTTCGACCGTGTATGGCTGCTGGTTGTTGAGGTTGACGTAGACGAGGATGGTGGCTGGTCCGGGAAAGGGGAAATGCAGCGCCTCGTACCATCTAACGAGTGACAGAGGACGCGCCGCTGCTTTTCACGGATTACCGTAATCGACCCACTGGGTACACGACGCAGGCTTGGGAGACTGATCGATGGCCAGCAGGGAGGGCGTACTGAGAGTACGACCATATCGCAAGTAGAATTCTCCTTGTCGACAACCTCATCTGTTGATCTAATGTGCACACTCTCAATCGGGATCTGTCTGAGTGACGGGATGTCGGATTCTGTCGAGCGGAATCTCCCGGAAACAGCGTGTGGTGCTCGTTGACGGCGTATTTACATTCGACACCTGGGGTGTAATCGAGGGGTAGACTAACGACAAGAATTCTGGACACCCCCCGTCCCCCCACACCCTGTTTCCAGTGTCATTCATATCGTTGAACGTGTCGACAGCGCAGAACTTCGTTCAACGTGGCTCTGTTGAAACCCTCTTCACGTCTTGCGATTTGCTGAGAAGCCAGTTTCGCATCTGATCGATGAAATCCGGTGGGAAGAGCGACTCCTCTCAATGTCTGTTCTGAAGGATTTCAACAGAGCCTTCAACGTATCTCTGTGATCACGAACAGCCACGTATTAGATCCTAGTACGTGGTCGTTCGTGATTCCGGTTCACCACACGCCACAGATTTCACCCTATATGAGAGAAATGTCCGACTCGACTCTGCGGTTCTGTTGATCCTCATTCGTTGTAAGATACTGTTTGTTGGAATGTTGTTTTATCTGTTCTTTATACGTAATCTCTCCAAACGTGTGGATGTAATGGTGCACCCACTTGACAAAGCACGCGACGCAGCAAGCAGCATCCACACGAGCGATATCACCACGGAAATCGTCAAAATCGACACTGTTGAAGACCGCGAATACCACGAGCGAGTCTTCGCGTACGTCGAGATCAAGCATCCGGAACTGGAGCGCTTGGTCGCAAAATACGACGTAACGCGTGGGTGTGTCCCGGACCAGACAGACGAAGTCCGCGAGCACGTCGAGCACCACGTCAATCCGAACAGCTACGGCCTGTCGTCACTGGTTGACGAGCACACTCTCAGTTTCACACCTAATGAGTACCTCGGCAACCCCGACGACGACCTCATCGACGCTGTCCGAACCGCAATCAACGCGTACGACTACCACGAAGCCGTCTGTACAATCCTCAGCGACGCGGAGCGAGCGTACTGGATCCTTAGCTGCACAGACGGCCGCGACCCACGCGCAATCGTGGACGGTATGTAATGACAGCCGTGCAGCGATGTTCGACGTTTGACCCCGGCGCGGTCGCGCACGGGAGGTTCGACTCCTCCCCGGGCTCCTCAACCGGCACACGGCCGGTAGACTCGCCCCATGACCCGGAACATGACGCGGCAAGACCTGATCGACCATATGGAATCAATCAAGGGACACACCCCGTACGAACTGCACCCGACCGGCACGCACCTCGTAGAGAGACCCACCGAAGCGCCAATAGCGACGACCGACTCGGAAGTCTACGTGCTGCGCGACGACGTCACCGAGTACGAAGCCCGGTGCTCGTGCGGTGAACGGTTCAGTTCGTGGGAAGCTGCGACGCAACACGCCAACGGGAACGATCACCCACAGTACTGACCGAGACGCTGTTATTCGGCACGCTTCGTGCTTGGTGCCCATGCCAGGTTCGACCCCTGGACGGAGTCTCACCCGACGCAAGTCGGCACTCGACCTATGACACGAGACATAGACGACACTGACCGCGAATACGCGTTCCAAGAACTTCCCGTCCGGTACGTCGTGAAATGCAGCGACGACCGTGTCGTACCGAACCCGGAAGAAGGCAGCGGCGTCAGCCGGCACCGGTTCTACCACGCGGCCGCTGACGCCGCCCGCTCACGCTCACGTGCTGAGGATCTGGTGTTCGCCGTGTGGGACGTCGAAGCCGGAAAGTTTGTCACAGGACCGGTTACGGACGTGTTCTCCCGCGACGACTTCGGCTGCCCAGTGTGCGGCGACGAGTACGACGGACGGCTGGAAGGTGAGCTCGTCACGTACGATCACAAAGAAGCGAACCCAGACTGGAACGCTGACGATCCGCTCAGCGGACCGATGCGGACTCGGACATGCGAAATCCCCTGCGAAGACGATCCGTGGGCACCCGACAACTGGGAGGCGTACCTAGAAGAGCAACGGGAAATTCAGGCGGAAGTCCGTGAAAGCGAAGCGAACGTAGAAGCGCACCTGCGGAACCGTGGGTACTAACTGACGGATGCGACGCGAACTGATCCCTTCTGGGAACCCGCTTACTCGTGTACATAAGCACGTACAGTCACACGTACACGAGAACGGACGTCAGTACGCACTCACACCCACCCGGCAGCAGATTTTCACTCGACACCCGGTGTGTTCTCCCCCCGACTAGAATTCTGGACACCCCCCGTCTCCCACACCCTGTTTCCAGTGTCATTCAAACTCGATGGGGCTTGACACTCGCCTCATAGATCGCACCGTCCACTTGAACGGTGCCCGGGTGTGCAGCAATCAAACGCCGTACTCCTGGAGTTTCTCCTCGTACCACTCGACCCCGCGGTTCGCAATCCGTGACACCGTCGTAGCCGGCACTCCGGTCGTGTCCATAACGGCACGAACCGATTCCCCGTTCTCTCTCCGTTCGATCACCTCTTCGACGATGTCCCACTCGTGATCGTGACGCTCCAAGTGGCACTTGTCCGCGGCGAACGTGAGGCCGAACGGGACAGTTCCCTGGTAACATCCGTTCTCACGCCGCTCACGTATTGCTGCCTTCGATTTCTTAATCTCTTCTTCTTTCGTTTTGCGTTCAATTCGCCGCTGGAGGTCGAATGCTAAGGAGTTCTCCTCAACGTCATCGCTCACGAACACCATCTCCACGTCACCCTGAACGCATGCGTGTTCAATCACGGAGAAGTACTCATCACGAGCGACGCGACGGTCGTCGTACGCAACTATGAGGTCAAACCCACCGTTCCGGAGATCTTCGACAGCGGCTTGTACGTCTTCGCGCTCGTCGAGTAGTTGCTTAGCATCCTCGTCCCGTGTGAGTGTGCTGAATCCTGTTTGTACCCCCAAGTCCAACGTTTCAACGGTGCCTGCAAGCTCCTCAGCGACAGCTTGCACGCTTTCCCGCTGTTGCTCAAGTCCAATGTCCGACTCGGTTCCCTTCGACTTCCGAATCCATGTGAGGGCTTTAGCCGTCATTTTCACCCTTTTCTGTTTCGACGGTGAATTCGACTTCGGCGTCCGTACCGGAGTCGGGGTCGGTGCTGATTGTCCATTTCACGACGGCATCGTCACCTGTGGGGGCGTTCGTGATTGCGAGCACCTCTCGTGGGATCGTAGAAGCGTAACTGTTCTGACTTCTTTGCCACAATTTGGTGGTGAATTCGAAGGATTCGCTCATGTGCTATTGTATGATGCACTGAGTGTTATTTCCCTATAAGGGACAGATAGGGTCGGACAGTGTTCCGTACCCCCAGATGTACGAAACACCCCACCCCAGTCTATGAAACAGTGAGATTGGGAAGGGATTTTGACAAACCACTTGAAAGCCCACAGTAAGACTGTGATAGGATGCCAGCTACACAGACGATCACCATTTTCGACGGGTTAGAGATCAAGGTTGAACCCGTCGAAGAACCTGACCCTGTGTATTTCACGAGCGACGAACCGGAATTCAACATCCACTTACGGAACAACGACGCGGAATACGAATTCTCAGAGGGTAGTGCGCTTCTATGGACCATCGAAACGAATCCGATGCAAGTCGTGCACTCCGGAGAGGTTGAATTTGGTCCGTTAGACCACGGTGAAGAAACGACGGTGACTGTCGGTGGGAAAGTACTTGCATACGAAGGGCACGGTGTACTCGGAGTCGCCTCTGGAGCTTCCGGGACCAACGATTCACACCGTTGGGAATTGAATGCGGGCAGACGGAATTCAGCGGACCCAGCGTACAGTTTCTCTGTGTGGGATGAGTCAGATTATAATGCGTCTATTCGGCGTCCGAAACGGATGCAACTCGCTATGGTCGGGACGTCTGTCATTCTGATCGTATTCGCTCTAATCCAAATTCTCCTTGCAATGGGCGTCTTTGGATAGCGGGGTCACCACTCAGATAATCATATTCGAGAGCATCGCCGTCTGGGGAACTGTTTTTAATAATGCCCTCGAAGTTTCTGCAAGGAATAGTATGGGGCTTGGACGTGACCTTTTCCAGACTGTCAAGTGGGGGAAGTCTATGTTTAGTAGCCGGAAAGCGGACCTGATTAGCAGCGGCGGAGGAGCGTCTCTCCTCTGGATACTTGTCGCAGTCGGCCTGTTGGGACTGGAGCTGGGGTACGCGAACAATCTTGATATACTCCAACTGAGCGGGATCACAGTACTAATCGCGGGGATGGATACAGGAACGCTACTCACCTTTTCCTACATTTTCGACCCTCTCATCGGGGATGTGTTTGGCCTGTTCGGCCTACGAGCAGTACTTACGTTCCTCGCAATTCTGTCTCTCCCAGGGTGGATGGTTAGCTACTTCCGGGGAATCCGAAGCAACTGAACTTGTCAGACGGCACTGGTGCGCGCAGTTTGGACGTTCTAGAAAAGATCGACCGGATACGATTCCATGGGCCTGTCACGACCAATCCCCGCGTATCACGGTTCGAATCCGATTTCAAGATCAACTTTCTGGTGAACTCCGTAAGGATCGACGAATTCCATCGTTTTCGTCCGGATAAACCGACTCACTTCCCCATGGCGAGGCCTCCAGTGCGCCATCGCAACCCCCTCTGACTCTAACAACATCCCTCCAACAAAGTTCACGACTCCGGCAACGAGCAGCGCAATCCACCAGTCACTGGGGGCCGCCAGAACCACGGCCGCTACCGGTAGCGACGCGTACATCGTGAACGCAGGCACGTTGTATAACCGCCACGTCTTCATACTGAGAAGATACGCAGCCATGCCGTACGTGCCGAGCAGCAGTCCAATGTCACCGTACCATACAAGGAGTCTTGGAGCCTCCTCTAGGCTCAGAAACGACACATTAAGTGCTAACACGTTCGTGAATACGGTAACTCGACTAACGTAGTATTTCTCGACGGTAATTCCGACGACCAGTAACCCGAACACTGGGAGATTCGGCCCGAATATCCGTACGAACGCATCAATCAGCATATTCCACATTCCTACGAATAGGCGTAGTAACTTGCGGTAGTACACCTGAGGTGATTGATGGAGCAGCACCGAACTTCTCCACAGCTGGCGACCTTTTTCTAAAACCTAATCAATTGACTTCGTGAGAGAGAACACGAGGAAGGGAATCAGAAGCGTTGCAATCACTCCCTCAAGACTTGTCAGGAAGCGACCGAGCAATCCAGAAAACGTTTGACTCGGACCGAATACCAGTGTCGCAAATGCTTGCAAGCTTAGCGTAATTCCAGTGAGGAAGTTGCCAGCTGTTGTCCCAGTGCCGCAGAGCATCCCCGTGTAAATCAGGGCGAATACGCTGATGGTTCCAGTCGCAATCAGAATCGGCCGGCCAGGGTCTTCTCCATAGCCGCAAATCCAGTCCAGTAACCGTAGTTCGAGCCATTTGAACAAGGAGTCCCAGTGCCGGTTCTCACTCCATCTGTCTCTAAGAATATCGCCTCGATACTGCATTTCACGTTTGTAAAACCCGGCACAGGCATCTTCTTGGTTGGAAGCTCCTGCACTGGCTCGTGCTGATTGGTACGTCTGGTATGCTTCCAGTTGGCCGGGTTCAAACTCTGTGGCTTCAAATTCTGGGTTGACATTCAATCGCCAATTGGGAGCGAGTTCGGCTGTGTAGTCGTCGAACGGGAAATTGTCGAAGTCGGGAGCAACAAAATATGCCTGCTGTAGATCGTCGCCGTTGGTATTGTGGAAGTGAATGTTTCCAACGGTAGTTTGATAGAAGACAAATCGGACCCTGCCATTGTCTGGTTGGTGAAGCTCGCCCTCCTCAAGGGACCCCCCAATAAACTTGATTTCGGCGTCCTTGTCTACGGAACTTCCTCGCCAGCTAATATCGTGTATGTCGGTGTCTCTAAACCTCGTGTCCCCGATATCGTTCTGTTGATGATCGCCATTAATTTTGGCCTCAACGAGGTTCAGTGAATGAATCTCACAGCCGGTGGTGGCGAAATCTCTAATGACAGAATCGGTGAACCCGATTGATCCATATTCGCCTTCGCTAATGTGGAGCGACGGGAGATCGCAGGACTTGATATGGAGTTCATCCACGTAATCTGCTGAGATGACGAGTTGATCGACATCGATATCAAATATATCCACTTTGTCCGTTGTGACATCGCTGAACCATGCCTTCCCGCAGGTTGTCTTAGAAGCGCGGAGTGCTTCCTCGAACGTTCCTTGAACCCACAGTTCCTCGTCAATAGTTGCGGCATCTAGAACCAGTGTGTCCATTGCACAGCCTGAAATCCGCAGGTCGCCGGTCACATCTGCATGCGCAAGCCCTACACCTTGGAGTACCGAGTCTTCGATTTCGAGACCGTCGTCAAACGTTGAATCTTCCAGAAGGAGCTTGTCCCCGAACTCTGCCTCACTGATGGTACAAGAACACTCGAACGTAGCTTCTTGACCATCAACTACTGTCCCAAACGTCGCATTATCAACGGAAAATTCCTCATAAAAGGTCGCCTCGGTCAAAATCACGGAGAGATGGGCGTTGGGACAGCGGAAGACATCGATATGTGCTTCGTGGAATCCAGCACGGTTGATCTCGGCTTCTGTAAAGTCGATCTCGGCAACTGTCAGCCCTTCCCCGTATATTCTGTCCAAATCCGACATCACTGCCGAAAATGTGCCGTCAACAGTGACGCGTTGCAGGCCTAATGCGTGGTCAAACACGGCATGGGAGACGTCAATATCAGTAAACGTACTGTAGTCTAGCAGTATGGCGTTTCGTATCTGAGAGTTCGCAAATGAGAGTTGTTGAAATTCGTTTGCCCGCAAGTTAATCGGCTGGTCTGCTGTGTTCCGGAGTGAAAGAAAATCCAGTGGCAAATCATCAAGAGCCGCTCCATGCAATTCATTTTCTTCACCCCGGAGGATATCCTCGATAAACCGTTCTCGAAACTCCTCTTCACTAACCCCTGCAGTATCTCGCCCGCCGCTCGACATGTGGAATATACATCGCTCAGTATTTTCTCCGTATTGCTCGTGGGGACAGTTCCACGTCCAGTGATCAATGATATCTACCCCGTGCTCCTCCTGCCAGTCCTGCGAGTCAAATGAATATGTACACGATGCCATGTATCCAGAAAATACGATGTTACCCCTGAGAACATTCGGTGCTCATATAAAACCCAATAACTGACCGTTTTTGGGCAAAACGAGCGCTCGCACGCATATCGTATTGCTCATCTTCGGTATACAGTAAGCCTCTATTGTCAAAATCTATGTGGGATGTGCCAATGATAGCGAGCTTACTCGTGTTCCTGTACAGCCGTCTCCAGTTGGAAAAGTGGCTGTACGTCCGACTCGGCGTATTCACGGACCGCTTCGATTTCCTCCAACGTGGCTTCACCGTCAAGGATTCGGAGGCCGAGATTGGGCATATCGCTCCCGTCAATTACGTTACCGTCAAGCCGAGTTTCAACGGTCTCAATATCGTGGTATTGTAGTGCGGACTCCAGTTTGACGTTGAATCCAGCTTGTCGCTTTACTTCTGTGAAGAGGTCATGATGATTGACCACGTCAAGAATGAGTTGCAGATCATCGTGCGTAGTATGGTGACCACGACATTCTTCAGTAGTACGTTCGGCACGGTGCCGAATTACCGGGATGTCGTAGAATTCGCCGTTGTACGTGATGAGGCGGGCGGGACGGCGTTCTCTGATCCACTCTATGAATCGGTCGAGTAATTCGCGTTCGTCGCATAGTGATGGCCCGCGGCGGAACAGCACATCTGTTTCTACGTCCCCCTCCGGCGACCTGTACCCGAGAGGTATGCAGAATAATGTCCAGTGTGTTGGATCCGCGAAGTCGATGTCGGGTTCTGGGACGAGGTTGATCGTTTCTATGTCGATTGCGATGGTTCCGGTGAGGTCGTCGCGTCCGCGAATCTGTTGAGTCGTATGCGACCGAGGCTGGCTCATAATTCTGGAAATCCAAAGAAGATATTTAAACGACAGCTAACCGCCGTGTTGTGGGTCTATCTCTATAGTTTCGTGTGCTCGGATGAGCTGCTCCAGTCGTTGATTCTCGTCGTCACTATACGTATCTCGGATATGCTCGGTCAGCTCGACAGAGTCTGTGTCGCTTTGCCCTGTTACGAGCTCATAGACGAGTTCGCCGCGGTCTGTGATCCTGTACGCTTCGATTCCACCAACTCGATCAGCGAATCCATGCCAATACATTCGGTAGAGGATGTTGCCGATGAATTCGGGTCGGAAGCCTTGTTCTTCCGGATCGTACGGGAGGCCTTGGGGGTCGTCAGCAAGTTCGGATGGAACGACTACGTCTTGTTCATTTAGCGCTATGAACCCGTATTTCTCTTCAGTGGACACCCACGCGAGATCGGGGAGAAATTCATTGTCTGGTTGGTGATTCCAAGATGTGAGCGTTAATTCGTGGAAGGTGTCGTGGTGGTTGCGGACGTATCGGTCAGTGTGCCATGCGGCGACTAATCCTCGCTGGGTGATTTCGAAGATACCGGACTTATCGATGACAGCGTATTTGAGGTAGCCCAGGTCGCGGAGAAACCTGATCCTCGTACCCATGTAGTCTTGGTCGCGGTCGAGTTTTGCGGCGATTGTCCGTGGGTTGTGTCGTCGCCCTGTAGCGAGAATGTTCAGGATTTTCAGGTCGGTTGGGGTTGTAAGCGCATTTCGGTTCGACATTATGACCGGGTTCTCCTTGGAGCATTATAAATTTCAACGACATCTCGTGGTACGCTGAATTGGTATGCGATTGCGACTGTATCGGAACACACCGGAAATTTATAAGTGCGTGGTTGTTAGGACCGGCTACGCACTGCCGACCGCGACTCTAATCGGGCTCAAGGATTTACCTGAGTCTGCGTATGGAAAACGGTCGGGAGGGCGGCCAATCAAACCAAGCTCGCTCCCGACACATGAAGGTACATACACACAACCTTAAAAACGACAGCTCAGTCGATCAGCAGCAACTGAAGCGAAGGCAAGCAGCTGATAAGTACACAGTCGAGACTGCGAAGGAGTACCCACCGTGCTCTGGTACGACGTTTTTGATTCGTCGCTTCTCTGATGGGGGTGCGGATTATGCCCAGTGACGGTGATGGCGATGGTGCTTCGGTAACGAATTGGAGTGCGGTACATGGCCTCACAACTGGAGAAGCAGTTCAGAAGGTGAGCGACTTCTATCCACTCTCGCCGAAGGAGGCCGAGAGTGCCATTGACGCGGCGATTGACGCTGGTGACATTGTGGAGGACGATAGCGAAACGTATCCCCGGCTATACGTACCGGGTGCAGATGGTGAGGGGAGCAATATTGGTGAAGAAGATCAGTCGGATATTCCCGAGGAGGCTGTCGTCCAGTGTCTCAATGAGATACTTGACTGGTATCATAGAAAGGTAGATGAGCCGCTGCCAATAGACGACTGTGAATATGACTCCCCACGAGAGTACTACAATGAAGCTCGCAGATGGACTGATAAAACAATAGACGAAAAGAAGCTCGGGTACGCCCCACCAAACCACGTAGGTGAACTCGCTGACAAGCTACTGATGGAGGGGTACAGCCGTGATGAGATCTTAGCGACTGGGCTGATTACCGAGAACAAATACGGTAGCCTGCAAGCGATATGGAACGGCCGATACGTGCTGCCGTACACGGACAAGGAAGGGACGCTCACGTTTGCGATTAGTCGGGCTACTGATCCCGCACATCCGAAAGACTGGGCTGGAAGGTCCGGTAATGATGACACTCCTTCGAAGTACCACAAAATCCCAACGACAAGCGATGAGGTTGTTGTCGAAGAACCGATCTATGGGCTAGACTCCATAACACTGGATTCGGAAGAAACAGAGGTCTTTGAAGGCGATACTGTCGAATCATCATCCGATAAGTCGGTACTGATCACAGAGGGAATTGCTGACGCAATTACCGCTCATCAGCGCGGACATCCGTGCATCTCACCGGTAACAACTCAATTCAGCAATAACGACATGGAGCGGTTAGCATCGGTTCTCTCGGAATATGGGGTGACTCGCGCGTTTGTCGTACAAGACGCCGAACGTCCGGGGTCCAGTGTTGCTGAGCCATCGAACACCATGAGCGACATCCACACCGAACAGTTCGGGTCAGGTGTGAAAGGTGCGGTAAAAACCGCGTTGCGGCTGTGTGAAGATGGAATTGAGACACAAGTCGGGGAACTTCCGCGCCCGGGGTTGGATAAAGTCGATCTCGATGATTTTCTCACCCGGTGGCAAGGGGATTTAACTGCAATTCTCCGAAGTGCGAAGCCCCCATCGCAACATCCGGCTTCGAAACCTGTGAAACCGACCCTCGAACAGGTAGGACAGCAAGAGCAGAACGGCGATTCGCCAAGCCTGGAAAGTGACGGGGAACAGTCCGCACTGTGGGACTTAGATATTACTGATGTGACCGGGTGGGCCGTTGGTGATCGCGGAAATAACCCGCTCGGTCATCATGGGGATAGTGAGGGCTATTTCAAAATTTACGAGGGTAAATACGGAAAGGCTGCGTACGACCACAAGCACAAGACCGCGTACAACGCGCTCTCGTTCATTCTCTGCGAAGAGGGTATACGTTCCGCAGGTCGTCCTGGTGGCCAACTTACTGATGAGGAAGTCTGGGTAGCGTGGCGGCACGCAAAGGAACAGGGATACATCGCCCCTGATGATAAGTGCCCAGCCGCGGCTCTGAAGCACATCGCTGTCAAGCATGGCGTGTGCGATGAGACATTGATTGAGGCTGGGTGGAAGCTCCCATACGATTCGTATCAGGACACACTCGACGTTATTGAGGAAGAGTATGATGTGGAGCACGGGCACCCGGTCGGTGGAGAGAACGTTTCGACTATTCCCCTGACCCGGATCCAGAACCTGTCGTGGAAGGAGGCGCGCGAGTTCGCAAAGAAACATGGATTTAACTGGCCGTCGACACAGGAGGCCCGTGATTGGTTAGAAGACGCTGTTGTGAAAACTATCGCCCAACAGGACGATAAGGTCGTTGACGCACCGACTGCCCTCGGGAAAAGTTACACTGTCGCCACGTTTCCATGGCTCAGGCATCGAAGTATCACGGGTGGCGCACCAGTTGTCCACGTACATGCTACGAGGGAGGCTCGTGATGAAGCCTACCACAGTTCGAAGAAGGCCGGGATAGATGCCAAAAAAGTTCTTGGACGGAAGGAGGCGTGCCCGGTCGCTGCTGGAGAGTTCGATGACGAGCTGTCAATTAACGGTGAGCGCGCATCGGAGTGGATCGACCGGCAGTGTGACGGGAAAGGGATCCCACTTAGCGTCGCACATACGATCCTCGCAGAGAACAACGACCAGGGTCGAGAACTCCCGTGTTCACCCGGTGATTCTGAGTGTCCCTCAAAGACCCAATGGCGAGACGTCCCGTGGTACAATCCCGGGAACGACAATAATGGTTTTGGGGGATGTGGTGGGGTTTCTGGGATGGATAGCGCTGACGAGCGGAGAGTTAGGTACGACGTCGTACACGCAACACACCCGATGCTGTTCGTGCCGTCGATGACGCGGGATACTAACATCGTGATCGACGAGCTTCCAGACTACTCGTTACGCGTTGGTGATGGTGACCGTGAGGGTGGGCTTTCGATGGATCAGATTCAGAACGCCGTGACTGCGTATCTCCAAGCCATTGATGCGCCGGTCACGAATTGGGAGGCATTCGTGACACTCGCTCGCTCGCACGGGGATGAGGAATTCGGTGAGCTGTATGGGGCTCTACGAGACCAGTACTTCGAGCTTGAGGAGGCTATTGAGGAGCGGTCTCCGCCGCTTGACTGGTACATCGAGGAACCAAGGGCGCACGTACTGAGTCGTGCGGTGATTGAGTGCATTCTCGACGCGTTCAGCGGCGAGATAGACAGGAATAGCCTTCGCCACGGAACGACGGTACATTCTCTCCCCAGAATGGATGACGAGGGTGCGCGAGTTCGAGTGTCTCTGGTCATCGACAATGACAATCGTGTGAAAACGATTCGGCAGACGCCGGATCTGAGCGGTGCGCGAAGTGTCGTGGGCCTTGATGCACATCCGGCGATGCCACTCTGGAGACTGAATAGTGTTGAACACATTGAACGCGCAGAGATACTCGATACAGACGAACGACGGTTCTGGCGGCTCTTCGAGCGTGGCCTCTTTGCAGTGCAGGTCGGTGACGCGACTCGACCCCTATCTGGCGATAAAGCCAGAGAATGGCTCGGGGAAGAGAAACTGGACGTTTTGCTTGATGACCTTGTCGATGAAGGATTAGAAACTGCGATTACGACGACCCAAGTTGAGCGAAAGTTAGCATCGCTTCTTTCGGAAAACGGTGTGCTCAATCCCGAGACGATGCACTACGGTGAAGTCAGATCACGGAATGACTTCGGAGATGAGGATGTCGGCTTCGTAAACGGTTGCATGGACCCAGGCGACGGGTTCGTGCTCACAGTATTATGCGAGTATGAATGCGACGCTGAACCGGAGCAGACAGAGTGTGCGGGGTGCAGCGGAAAGGGTTGTGAAGAGTGCGATGAGACCGGTCACCGGCGTGCTCGTGGACGTGGGTTTACTGGGCCAGATGCCGCTACTGCTGGCGCGATTCTCGCATCCGTCCGGGAAAATGAAGTCGCTCAAGCCGCAGGCCGATATGCTCGAAATGCGGACGATCCGGACGACCGGGCCGTCGTATACGTCCGAACGGATGCGACACCGACGGGGTTCGCAGATGTACAAGTCGGCGGTGTGGAGTGGATAGCGACACGGAAGCAAGTTCGAATTGTGGAGTCGTTACAGTCTGACGACTGGCTGTCAGCAAAGCAAATCGCGGCAGATCTGGATGTGTCGAAGCGTCACGTGCTGAAGACGCTGAAGAAGCTCCGGGACCAGGGAGTAGTTGACTGCCGGAAAGGTGAAGGTCCGTACGGTGCGGATCTATATCGGTCTATTACCGGGAAAACGACCTCGCACCTAACGGATCTCGGGCCATCGTTGTCTCAGGGTTGTGAGTTAGACGGGTCAATGTGGTCGCTTATTGTTGAGGGCGCTGACACGGTCCAACAAAATGCCGTGTACAGTTCTCCTGAACCGGACGAACTGTCTGGAGGGGCCCTTGGACAGTTCACTTCACCGCCAGCGAGGGAGTCTGTCGACACGGTATCTGAGAACATCACGGCGTTCGACAGGGGTGAATCAGCGTGACGCGTGGAACAGGACGTTGGGTTCGAGCGAACTGGCATCGCCTAACGGGTCTACCGACACCAGATAGCAGCTCGTGGATGCTCCGTGACACGCCGATCAGCCTAAGTACACTTAAACAACTAAAATCGCGGTCACTCGTTGAGCGAACTGGTGAGGAGTGGGTCGAAGCGACGGCAACAAAAAAGCGGACGAAACAGATGACGTACCGGACAAAGCGTCACAACAGTGTATTCGATAACATCGAAAAATATGCATCTGGATCGCGCAAGACAGCAGAGGCGTTCGCTGCTCGTCCAGAAGCAGATCTATTCATAGTCGAAATGTTCGCATCAGGTCGGTCGGTGGTTGCTCGGAATATTGAGCAACTCCAAGACAGGTTGGACTTAGATATACAGGTCATCGGCGTTGGCGTCAAAGACCCGAATGAGTACCCGGGTGAGTTTGTTGAGGTGCCACGCGCGGAGCTGGTAGACGTCTCCTCAACGGTGTGGCGTATGGCTCCGGATGAACCGGACTTACTGACAGTCCAGATCCCGAAGTCACACCCCATGGCTGTGGAGCTGTTTGAATCTTCAACAACGGGCCATCCTCAGTACATAGTGCCACATCCCCGCCGGCTTGATCCGTGGATTAAATTGTTCCTTGTTGATACAGACGAGGGAGATGCCAAGAGCGAGTGGAACAAGAACCAGCATTCACTCGTACAGTATACCGCGGAGAATAGCAGTGTAGTCGAGGCAAACAACATAGGATCTTCCTCCACAATAGGCGGTGGACAGACCACTCTGAAAGAGTTCTAATCTTCTATCTTTGTTGATGTACTGGACTTTGATAGGTTCAGTAACGGTGCTGGAAACACAGCACGGTGGCGGACGTCAATCTACCTCGGATAGTCTCTCGACTCTCTATGATTGTTGGTTCACCCTGAGATTATCTCGATAAAGTCTCTCCCTGAAATCTCTAACCGGTGGCTCTTTTTGAATCCTCCCAAAAATCCAGTTTCTCGATGTGATGCCGTTGATGTGACCATCAGTCGCTCTTCGGCATCTTCAGTGAATGCGTGCCCTCCTGGGGCAGTTTGACTAATCCGATATGCCTTATTGAGCAGTCTCCCTGGGGATTCGCCATCTACAATTAACAGTTGTGGGTGGATGGTGCCACTTTCCTGATAGCGTTTGACGTGCGCATTATCCGGATGATTGCTCAATTTTGACTCAACGGTCTCACGCGCATCTGGGGGGAGTTCCGAAACAACGACCCGATCATTATGATCTGTAGGAGGAGATTCGCCGAGAAGCGGTCGGAAATCCGTTACTCTGTTTACTGTGAAGTAGCCGATGATATGTCTGTGAGGCGTCCCCGAACCAGGAGACGTCAACCCAGTGTAAAATGCCAAAACATCTCCCTGATCTAGCTGTTTGATCTGGTTTTTATTTGCTGTCTTCACCTCCCCGTAGGTGAGTTCGGAAAAGTTCGGGTCCCAATGGATTGGATAGGACTCAAGTTCGGCACCCTTTACGGTATCTCCTTCTCCCTCTCGTGGCATTATCTCGTCCAGTACATCAGATAGTGTATCTTCCGAGGCACTGACTTGGCGTAAATGGCCCTCATCGGGTTTGCGGCTAATAGTACCAAAAGTACCGCATTCTGAAGATTCGTATGCCTCAGGGATAGGAACGTACTCGAAGCTTCCGTCTTGGTATACTTGTGGATACGGGCTGGAGTTAGTCTGGTCCGCCCCGACGCCAATGAGTGCAACAGTCACAAGGTAAAGTCATATTGTTACAATAAATTATTATCCCTCGACAGATAGTTTTGGCCTGTGACTGGGTCTACGGTTGATGAACCGACTGGGCGGGTAATGAAGTTCATTCATGAGGGCAAATCAGAATTGCCGGTGAGGGACGTGAAAGCAAATCAGAAAAAGGACCCGGCAAACGAGCCCTACATAGAATATGGACTGGAACGGGAATTGAATGACGGGAAAATAATCGGTGCAGAAAACTACTGGGCGAAATGCTATCAGAGTGCTGTTAAGAAAGTGGTTGAAGGCGATGAAGAGTACTTATTCTTGGCATCGTATCCGAACCATGGAGGCGGAAATGCATCTGAAAATCTCATTGTCGGATACATCCGACACGATGATCACGAATGGCGGACTGAAGATCGGGTTAGCGTGATTGGCGAAATGAAGATGTATCCGTTTGAGCATGGTATCCCTCTGAGCGAGTTCGGTTACGTTCCCACAAAACGGTCTCTTGGGCCGCATGGACGAGACTTGGATGTGTCTGAAACTCGGGAAGTTCTCGACCACTTCAGCCGAATCTCAGATGTTACTGAGGAGTGCCTAGAGCGAACTCTGAAACTCGAATCCGAAAGTGGCTCTGGCGATACTGATGGATGCTGATCGACGGGTGGAGATCGGACAGTGTTGACGACGAACTGCTGCACCTAATCTGTGTATGGGATAATAGGTTGTTCGGATATCTATTCTGGCCTGTCCGGTCCACTGGGGGGTTGTATGCGAGTCCTATCACTATCTTCAATGTAGCACGGTAGCGTGCTCACCCCCACTACCTACTCATCGTGCGTAGATCAGGATCTCTTTTCGCACCGATAGCGCTGGGACAGGGACGGGAAAAATCTCGCATTAAACTGGCTCAAATTACGTCTAAGCCTCGTTCTTTTTCGTGTTTACTTCATCAACGTAGTCGTACAGTTCACCTTCAGTGACGATGTTTGGTCCGAGTCCTTCTTTGTCAGTCTCAATCACCGTCACTGCCGTATCGTTATATCCTATTACTACCCACCAATCACGCCCCTCTACTTGACAGGCCCATGCCGCATTCACAAACAGGCCTTTGTCTGTTCTAACCTCTGCAGTCTTCAACTCCCACGTGTCAGGATCGAATTGTTTCAGTTGGTCCAGTGGAGCTGAACGCTCTTCGGCTCTCTGTTGAACGTGATCGGGATCAATACGAAGTTTAGTCGGTTCATCAAGTACCGTTCTCACTCGATCAAAGAGTGAATCTGGTCCAGTTAGCACGTGGAACCTTGCTGTCTCAAATTGGTGGCCCATAGGACACTGGATTGTGCCCTTGCAAGATAAACTACTGATTGATCGATGGAAGGTACTGGCGGCGTTTCCGTACGAGACTTAATCGTATAATCGTCTCTTTGCCTCAGCAAGTGTCGTGTATCTCCGTTCAATTCTTGACCCGCATTTCGGGCACTCTCGGTTGACTACTCTCTTCTTTCCTTCACCGGGTTTGGGATCGTTCACTTCCGCAATTTCGCCCCTCATTTCTGTTCCACAACTTGGGCAGTCCATAGGCTATCATACCGACAGAGTGTAAAATAAACTCGGTTGCTACGGGAACCTGCCAAACCCTTCGCCAGTTAGCAACACGCACTAAGTCTCCTGACTGGACATTCCGACGATTCACAAGAACCACAAATCCGATAACTTGGTAATGAGATTGCTGAGTATGGCGTTAGTTTCCAGCCTTCCCTCTCGCCCCCTGACTGACGATGAACTCTATGCGCTTCACACCAGCGGGAAGTTCGTTGCCGTTGTCCCGGTCAATGCCGTAACGGACCCGGACAAAGACCGGCGTAGATCGTTAGTTGTGGGTGCGATCTTTGTCACTGAAAGCACCATTGTTTCGATTGAATATCTTCCAAATAATCGAAGTTGGTCGAGGGTATACCAAGACGAGAACAAGCCGGAGTCCAAGAAAAATGCGGAGGGCTTCGTAGACTCGGTTTTTGACGAGGCTGAAGCTGCTCTTGAAGAAGCAGCTGCCGAGATGGAAGCGGCCGGTGATGTGAGTGAGGTAATTGACCGCCAAGTGGATTCTGATGGAGAGGCAGCTTTACGCGATGCGGCAGAATTCGGCGAACTTCTACAGCAACACTACGACGACGCCACCTAACCTTGGACAAGCAATCTTGAGCGCTGGCTGGCGTACAGATTCCGTTCTTTGGAGGTGTGGTATACCTTCCTGCGAACCGTCGCACCCAGATGTGGGTCTGTTGTACGGTGAATTGAGAGTCTCACCGTTATTTACATTGTGTGAGTCCACTTGCTTTATGGGACCTCGAAATACAATTGCTCCTCTCACCACAGAGCATCACTACACAGAGCCAATCGAAACCGAACCTACTCACTCCGGAATTGAGCGGTTTTACCACTGTGTTCCGGTGGATTGGTTCCTCGTCATCTCCGGTGTGATCGACGCATGGAGTTACGAGTTTTTCTTGGAACACAAGGACCTCTTTGAATTAGGTTATTCAGTCAGAGCAGTTGAATTCGAGTACAACGTAGACAGAAACCCTGACGGTACTGGGAAACCGTTTCACATTTTGTTCCGTGGTACTGAGGGGGAAGAGCGGAAATGCTATCCTCGTACGCACTACCTCCTTCGCCTACTGGAGTACGACGAGGACGTCTACGAGGTGGTAGCGGTGAATCCGACTGATATTCGTGATGGGATTCTGGTCGCCATCCAAGAACGATTGCCACATGTCCCCAACATCAAGTAGGTTCTCCAGTATGGTGAAATCCACTTTCATTCTGCGGAGTAGTTATTTACAGATGCCAAGTACAACCTGCATGTAATGAGTACCCCGCGGTCTAATGGCTCGTATACTTACGACGGCCGGTTAGTGTTCAATGGGTTATACGCAACCGAGATTCTCGACCCTGATTTCGACTTAGAAAGGACCGTTGAAACTGGTCTCAAGGATTTCTCCCGTGGTACCAACGATGAACCCGGCAGCGGCTACCATATGCTGGATTTTGCTGACCGAGTCGCAGAATCACCGGACATCAGCCGCCAAATCAAAACGGAAACCGAAGACATCTACGGAATCCGGTATCGATACGAACAGTGGAACGAACGCGAAGTAGCAACGAGTAACGGCAATGGGACCGAGTACCGCCATGTTCGAACAACGGACAGTGTGGACGTCTACTGGGACTCTCCGAACTATCTGTTCATCAAAGGCAACAAGACCGAAGCGCGGCAGGCAGGCAGCCTTATCGAGTCGAAACTCGGTGATTATATCCGAACGCGCGAAATCGGATTCGCCTCGGATTTCTTGCTGTGGATCCTCTCACAGTACAAGAACGGCGAACAACTCGGTGACGAACTCTCCGCGAAACTTCTCAGTAACGCCCGGATTGAGGGGGAAGAGGATCGTTTCGGCAGGAGTAACCGAGTGGACGACTCCACGGATATCGCAAAGGCCACGACGATCCTGATGGGAATTCTCCGCGGGAAAGAAATGGCATTTGTTGAAGGGATTTTCGGGATGCACGGCAAGTTCGTCGCTGCTCGAATCGAAACCGGCGGAAGAATCCATATCAAGGCTGAGCAGGATATCGACGGGTCCAGTCATCTAGAACGTATGGCCTTGTCAGTCAGCTTTTTGAGGGAACTACTCACCGTGTACGACCATTGGCAGTCCCTCCCCCCGGAAGACAAGTACCCGCCAGTTGAATTCTTCAAAAACCTATACGAAGAATGCGAACGGCAAGGAGCAGAAATCACGTTCCCCGTCGATGACGTCATCAAACAATATCGGCAGAAGGGTAATCGGAAGGAGTACAAACAACGGCAAGCTGGAATCGCAGAGTTCCAATGAAACCAAAGTATCGCCATAAATGGGTTCGCAATCGTCCCGCTCGTATGGCTAACTGGGCGAGGTAATGCATGGGATCAAGTAGTCTCCGTCGGACGCGAATTCCTGGCAACGGACAGCGGTTCCGTAAACTGTCCGACCTCTCGACCAACGGGTTCGGCCTGTCTGAGGTAAATGAGCGGACAGTTAGTGGACTCTGCGATGAATACCCGTTCGACGGGCAGTCAGTGTACAGCGGGTTCATTGATTACTCTGAGGATGCTATGTGGGGAGGTGGTCGAGACATAGAACTTGAGTTCGAATTCCGTGACCAATCGAACCTATTCATTCTGGATACGGAAGTTGACCTTCCTTCTGTCGAATCTGTGATAGAGAAGCTCAACGCCCTCTCCTCGGACGACGTGAAAATCTATCGTTCATTGACTGTGCACCGTGAGCGCCTCTGGGATTTCCTGCACAACGCCGACAAGATCATCGAGATTTCCTTGATTGGAGATCAGGGGACCGAAGTTTCGTTCGAAGAGCTGAGATCTGAACTTCACGAAACCGGACTTGAAATTGAACAGTACCCGATAGAATCGGCTACTGTCGTGTTCTCCTACGAAGGAGAGCAAGTCCTCACACGATACACCGATGGGACGCTATCCGTCCATAGCGATGTCCCAGAGGCTACTGAGTATCTTGTTCAACTCTTTGAGCGCGACGTGATTGCAGAGTCTGATTAGCTTCACCGACTATGCCAAGGGACTTTCTCAGTATCGCTCATCTACGCGCGGAATTCCGGCCGTTTCTGTCTGAGTACAAATCGTCGATACTCGCGTGGGGGAGCGGAATTCTTGGCACCGTTCTCTGGATTGCATCGTCTGTCCTCAGTTCCACACCCGTCGCAATATCTGCAGCCGGGATGTACATTGCCCCTGCTGTCGGGTACTACCTAGCGTATCGCCCGTTTGGGATTCAAATTGATCTGACGCCGATTGCTGCTGTTGATGGAGAAAAAGAACCCGATAAGGTTGCTGAAAGTCGAGGGGAAGCTATACTTCGGTCAGGTGAATGTGAGATCCGTGGCGGTGTCGTAGTCTCTGAACGACTGGACTCATTCACTATTCAGTTCGATGTCCCAGACGATATTCGCGTTGAACTCCGGGATATTCCATGCGCTGAGCAAATGTATGATCCTGAGAAGAAGATCCTCAGGGCAGATGATGTGTCTGTCTATCGATTTTCGATTGTACTGTTAGTGTACTTTGAAGAGTACGTGGCCGGGCAGACGTACGAGTATCCCCTCAAAATACGCGACGGGAATGGTGGAAAACCAATTCAATCGATAGACTTGGTGACGAGGTAGCGTCAGCTCACATGTCGAACGCGTCCCTCCGCAATTCTCGCTTGTCTGCTTCTGACCGGACATCGTAGTGTTCATCGATAGTTGAGGGAGATACGTCACATCGACCTGACACGAGGGATTTGTCGTTCCCACGATCTAACCACGCCGATATCGAAGACCGTCGGATATCGTGCGGTGACACCGTCTCAGAACACATCGACGCGCGTTCCACACCACAGTTGCATCCTGGTTCGATTCCTCCGCAATCAGTAAGTTTGTAGACACGTCGGCGAATAGTTGATCGACCTATCCGGCCGTTCCCGGTGGAGAGTAGTGGATCGCGGCCATGTTCTCCGGTGCTTACTGGCCGCCGGTCGTCGATCCACGCCCGCAGGACTTCGCATACCCACCCGTGCAGGTTGATTTCGCGTTCGGAGTCTTCTAGATTCTTCAGTGGAGTGTCGCCCTCGGGGCGATGCGAGATGTTCACCCATCGTTCGTCGAGATGGACGTCTTTCACATCGAGTCCGCGTAGCGTCCCAATCCGCATTCCGGTAGTCCAAAGCATCGACATAATGACGTGATCGAGCGACGCGTATCGGTACTTTTCGAGTTCATCAAGGAGAGCACCGACGCGGTCCGGATCGATGCTTCGGTCGCGTGACTTCCCATCTCTCTTTGGGAGGACGATACTGTCTGGGACCGATTCTTCGACCCATCCCATGCGGTGCGCGAACCGCAGCATCAGTCTCACAACCGACAGCTGATTGTACATCGTGTTGCTGTTCAGATCTGAGCTACGGTAGCGCCGAAACCGCGACAAGTCGATAGGGTCGAGTTCCCCTATCTTGTCAATTTCGCCGGTCCCTTGGCACCACTCACGAAACTGCTTGAGCTGGTACCGGTGGTTTTGGACGCTTGAGTCGGAGAGCTCTGACGAGCGTTCGGTCAGGTACGATTCAATCGTTTCTGCGATAGTGACGGACATGGTTGCGATTCGTGCCCGGCGTGCCCGACCAGCGACGCTTCGGATAGGGGAGGATGCATCTCTCACGTGGTCTATTCGGGTTACTAAGGCCCCTTCACCCACCGGCGGAACGCCCGCCCGGACCCGTCCGTCGAAGACGCAACGGAAGCCAGGCGGGACCCGCGGGTGGAAGCGCAGACGACGGCGGGGCGGTTTACCGCCGTCGTCGAGAACCGCGAAATCGACCGGAACGCTGGCCGGCGGTTCGAATCCGCCCCAACCCATTTCTGACTTCTCGCAACGACGAGCGGAGCGGGTCGTCTGTGAAATCGAGATGGTCCGGTGGGTTCGAACCCTGCGAGACGAACGCAGTGAGTCTCGCTTCGGTGAGAATCCGCCCCGACCTTGGCAAGGTTAGTTCACAACCAGTCGCAGAGGCCCGTTCGTTATGCCGCTTCGGGCCTACGGAGCCAGTAGATGGGAGAGTCACCGCGTCCAGAGACTGCGCCCGAGGCCCCCGCGCCGCCAGCAGACGGACCCGGGTGCATCGTCTGGCATCGCCGCCATCTCCGAACGACCGACCACCCCGCCCTGACGTACGCCACACGGGAGTACGACACCGTCCAGCCCGCGTTCGTCTTCGACCCGCAGTTCTACGGCGACGACGCCCTGGCCTGCGACGCTCGCAAACGCTTCCTCCACCAGTGCCTCGCGGACCTGCAAGACCAGTACGAGAGCCGTGGCAGCCGACTCACCCTCGCTCACGGCGACCCCCTGACGATACTGGAAGCGTTCGTCGACAGTGGGTGGGACGTCGTCGCGACCGCCGACCCGGCCGGGCGGTACGGACGCGACCGCGACGACGCGGCGGCCGAACGCTGTGATGTGACCTTCGTCGACGCCGACGGGCTGGTGCGAGGCGCCGACGACACCAGAGCGAACTGGAGCGACCAGGTCGAAGCGTGGTTCACCGCCGACCAGGAGACGTGGAACGAGGACGCCGTCACGCTCCAGCACACCGCAACATCGGTCAGTGTCGACGCCGTCGAGACGGCCTACGACGTCACCCCGCAGAAGACCGACGCCCCCCGTGGCGGCACCACGGCCGCACGGAGACGCCTGAAGCATTTCACCCGGCACATAGACGAGTATCCCGGGAGTATCTCGGCACCGTCCGACGCGGCGACCGGCGCCAGTCGGCTCTCGGCGTATCTCAGGTTCGGCTGTCTCTCCGTCCGCCAGGTCTACCAGTACGTCGACGAGCACGCCGTCGACGGCCGTGGGACGGAGATGTTCCGGTCGCGCCTGTACTGGAACCGCCACTACAACCAGAAACTCGAATACTGGGCTGGCTGGATGGACACGGCGGTGAACCCGGTGCTGGAGGGGTTCCACGCGGACACGCACGACCCGGCGCTGGTGAAGGCCTGGAAGCGCGGCGAGACGGGCTATCCGATGATCGACGCCTCGATGCGCTGTCTGCAGGAGACCGGGTGGTTGAACTTCCGGATGCGGGCGATGTGTGCGTCCGTCCTCTGTGACCTGCTGCAGCAACCGTGGCGGGTCGGTGCGGACTGGTTCTACTACCACCTCGTCGACGCCGACCCGGCGATCAATTACACGCAGTTCCAGACCCAGGCGGGCGTCGTCGGGACGAACATGATGCGTATCTACAACCCGCGGAAACAGGTTCGGGACAACGACCCGGACGGGGAGTTCATCACGCGGTGGGTCCCGGAGCTGGACGCGCTGCCGGTGGCACACCTGGCGCAACCAGAGAAGACGCCGCTGCACGTGCAGGCCGAGTGTGGCGTCTCTATCGGCGACGACTACCCGTACCCGGTCGTCGACTACGAGCGGGCGCGACAGGCGATACTGAACAAGATAGACGCCGTGCAAGATGCTGCACTCGCCGCACTCTCCGAGCCGGAGGTGGCCCGGCGGGCGTCGCTCTCACAGCGCGGTCGCTCGGACGAGTCCTCGTCTGAGCGCGATTCGTCGGCTCCAGGGTCCGGAAACGAGGACGACGGGGACGATGACAGCACGCAGAGCTCGCTGTCCTCGTTCTGACGCCACAGGGCCAGAACCACCGATCGGGCGGGCGCTACGGGGCGTCGGCGGCGGCAGGCAGCTCGACGGTTATCGCGTTCCCACCGGCGGGGCGCTCCTCGAACTGTATCCGGCCATCCGAGTGGTTCACGAGCAGGTAGACGTACCACAGACCCAACCCTTGCGCGTGCTTTATCTGGGTCGACGCGTCCGGGTCGAGGAGCACGTCCAGTTCCGCCTCCGGGATAGGGGGCCCGTCGTCCATGATAGTCACGGAGACAGTCGACTCGCCGCGTTCGACCGTGATATCGACGTTCGGCGTCGCACTCTCGTGGTGGTCGACGGCGTTCCCCACGAGCTCGTCGAACGCGGCCGGCAGGTCCGGAACCGCGCGCACGGCCACGGAGTCCGGTCCCGACAGCGAGACCGTCGACTCGGGGTACTCCTGTCCGTAGGAGTCCGCAATCGACCGGAGCGAGGGCATCAGCTCGACCGCTGTCGGCTCGGGCTCCATCCGCAACAGGTCCGTTATCTTCCGCTCCGTCTCCACGTTCGCGAGGAGTTTCTCGCCCGTCTCCTCGATGGTCTCGGCGTACTCCGTGATGGGAGACTCCCCTTCGTGTCTGATGAGCTCGGCCTGGCCGTTGACGACGGTCATCTTGTTCCGCATGTTGTGGCGGAGATACCGGTCGAGGGTCTGGAGTTGCTGTTGGCGCTGGACCAGGTCGGTCACGTCCTGCTGGAAACCGATGTATTCGACGACAGTCCCGTCCTCGTCCCGAACCGGTGCGATTTCGACACGGTTCCAGTAGCCCGACCCGTTGGCCCGATAGTTCCGGATAGTGACTGAAACCGGTTCCTCGGCGTCGATTTTCCGGCGGAGCTGCGCCACCGTCTGTTCGTCGGTCCCGTCGCCCTGTAGGAACCGGCAGTTGCGTCCGAGGGCCTCCTCGCGGCGGTACCCTGTCTGTGCGACGAACCCGTCGTTGACGTAGGTGAGCGGGTTGTCCGGCTGCGTCGCGTCGGCCAGGATGATTCCGATGGGTGCCCTGTCGACCGCGTTCTTCATCTGCTGGAGCTCCACCTCCCGCTGCTTGCGCTCGGTGATGTCCTGTATCGTCCCCCGGACGCGGGCGACGTCACCGTCGTCGCACTGTGGTTCGCCACGGACCCGGACCCACCTGTGCCCCCCGTGCTGGGTGGTCATCCGCATCTCGAGGTCACAGCGTTCGTTCTCCGCTATCGCTCGTTGGAACTGTTCCTCGAAGGTTCCGCGGTCCGCGGGACGGAACGCTTCGAGGGTCCGTTCGGGCGTGATGGTCTCGTCGGCCGAGAACCCGTAGATGCGGTAGACCTCGTCGGTCACGTACAGCTCGTCGGTCCGGAAGTCGTACTCCCACGCCCCGACCTTCGCGATGTCCTGTGCCTTCTCGAACAGGTCGACCTGTCGTTCCAGTTCCCTCGCCTGGGTCTCCTGGACGGTGACGTCCTCTATCGCCGCGACGACGTACTCGACACGCCCCGATTTGTTCCTGATGGGCGCCATGTTCACCGACACCCAGATGTCGTCACGGTCGGGGCGTGCGAGGAGGTGTTTGTCCCCTAAAACCGGCTGGCCGGTCTCCAAGACCCGTTCGAACGGGCGGTCGGCCAGTGGAATCACCGTCCCGTCCTCCCGAACGGGCGTCCAGTCGCTGCTGTCGTACCGCTGCCCGACGAGGTCCGATGGGTCCTGGTCGAACAGCTCGCCGGCGCGAGTGTTCGCCCGGACGACAGTCCCGTCGGGTTCGAGGACGAGTTTCGCAAGCGGGCTCGACTCGAATATGAGGTTCGTCAGCTGCTGTTCTTCGTCCAGTTCCCGAGAGAACTCACGCATCTGCAACAGATTCCCGAGCCGTGCCGTGAGCTGGGCCTTCGGCATCGGAATCCAGAGGACCGAATCGACGTACCGCGACAGCTCCCCGTCGAACTCGCGCCACGGGTTCGTCGCGTCCGTCTCCGAGAGCAACGCGACGGGTGCGAACACCGGCGACTCTTCGGAGCGCCATCTGCCAAATCGCTCAGTGGACCGTTCCAGCGCGGGTTCGTCGATGACACAGAGGTCCACCTGCTCGGGGACGGTCCCCGAGAACTCGACCACCTCGTGAGCGGAGAACTGCTCGGTCAGCAGCTCCCGGTTCCGGTCCCGCTCGATGTCGAGGCCGATTCGAGCGCCCGTACGTCCGGCGTGTTGGTCCATCTGTCAGTACGACGTGTCGTCCCGCTCCGGCCGGTCGGTAGGCTCCGCGATACCTGTCAGGAGGCCGTGGTAGCCAGAGATGGGGTCACCGACTCGTATCCCGGCGTCTGATTCGATGGAGAGCGTCCGAAGCGAGTTCTCGAAGTCGCCGTATCGGTTCTTCAGGACGCCGATCGCTTTCCGCAGCTCGCCGTCAGTCTCGAGGTACCGCAGGAAGATGATGTTGTCCGCGAGGTAGCTGATGTCGTGGGCCGTCGGCGAGAACTCGCCGGTAACGTACTGGACCTCCTCGATGAGTACGACGGTCACGCCCATCCGCTTGAGGTAGCGACAGAGGGCGTGGAGCTCTCGAGCCAGCGCGTCGGGCGACTCGTCGCCACGCAGTCCCTGGCGGTAGCCCACGATACCGTCGAGCATGACGAACTCGACGTCGCGCTCCTCGACGGCTTCTCTGACGTGGGTGGCGAACTCGTCGGGACTCTGGGTGAGCGCTTCGACCGCTTCGACCTCGAGGTCGCCTGCGTCTGCGAGCGACTCGACGTTCATCCCGAGTTTCGACGAGCGATGGAGGTAGTCGTCGCGGAGTTCCTCGAAGAGATACAGGAGCGACCGCTCGCCACGGCTGGCGGCGGCCTGCAGGAACTGCGAGCCGGTCGTGGTCTTCCCGACGCCGGAGGGCCCCGAGATGACGGTGACGGAGCCACGCGCGATGCCGCCGTGGAGCAACTCGTCGAGCCCGACGACGTCTGAGGGCAGCTGTGACCGGTCGTGTTCCTGCTGGTGGTCGCCCGGGACCAGCTTGGGATAGACCCGACCGCCAGTGTCCGAGTGAATCCGGTACGTGTGAACGCCGTTTTCGAACCCGGACCCGCGGTACTTCGTCACCTCGAGCGTTCGGCGGTCGGTCGTGCGCTGGAGCTCGATGACGCTCGTCCCGAGGAACTGGAGGTCGTCCTCTGAGGGGGTCTCGGCCGGTTTCGCGGTGCAGACGGTCGTGACGTCACGGTCGGTGAGTGCGTTGAACAGCGAGGTGATCTTCCGGCGGAACTGGAAGTCGTCGGGGAGCAGCGAATGGAGCTCCGAGAGCGGGTCGATGACGAGTCGGTCGATGTCGTTCTCCTCGAGTTCCGTCGCGATCTGGTCGATGAGTTCCTCACCGTCGACCTCCTCGCTGGGGAACACGGTGTAGGAGTCGTCGGTGAAGAACACGTCGCCGCCCGGGCTGAGGTCCCGGATAGTCACGTTCGAGAGGTCGATGCCCAGCGCGTCGGCGTTGCGGCGGAGCTCCCGTTCCCGCTCTTCGAAGCCGACGTACAGGCTGTGTTCGCCCGCGGCAAGGAACTGCAACGCGAGGATGGTCTTCCCCGTTCCAGCCCCCCCGGTGACGATAGTCGTCTGCCCCTCTGGGACCCCACCGTGCAGCACGTCGTCCAACCCGGGAGTCCCGGTTGGTACCTTAGAGAGCGCCTCGATATCCATTGCACTGTGCCAGGCAGTGAATAGGAATAAGAGTTGGGGCGTAGAACCACGGTGGTTTATCCCGGTATCAGTGCGCCTCGGAACCGGAGAACCGCGACCGCCGGGTTCGACGTGCGCAGGCTGTCAGCGAGCGAGACGGTCACGCTGTGGTCGAAGTCGGCAACCCCGATTGCTATGTGGGTAGACCATCCCATGCAGCGTTCCGAGTCGAGTCACACTGGGCCATCCTGGTGATTCTTGGTGTTGTTCGATATTGAATAAACCATACACAACAATTTTATCGACGGAGCCGCTATCGTCTGGCAGCGATGCCAGATTCGATGTGCGAACAGGTAGAGCAGGAGATGGTGTGTGAGGGGCTGCTGGAGTGCTTCCACGGCCTCAAGCAGCTCGACAGAGCGTGTTTCCAGGCGCTCGTCGACGCATCGGACCCGCTCACTGTCGACGAGATCGCCGAGGCGGTCGACCGCGAGCGCTCGACGGCCTACCGGTCGGTCCAGCGACTCCGCCAGTCGGGGTTCATCCAGAAAGAACAGCTCAACTACGAACACGGCGGCTACTGTCACGTCTACAGGCCGACAGACCCCTCGAAGATAGCCGAACAGATGCAGCGCCTGCTCAACGACTGGTACGCCAAGATGGGACAGCTCATCCAGGAGTTCGAGCGGAAGTACGCCGACGAAACCGAGCACAGGCAACCGATAGAGAGCTAGGGCAGCGACTCGCTCGAATCGAACACGGATATTCGTCGTTCTGTCTGGCTCGCTCTCGGACGAGCCGTCCACGAGATGCGCCGCGGAATCCGCCCGGAACCGTGGGACGAGGAGTGGACGAAGAAGGGGCGACACAACACCTATTACTGTTCTCCTGGAATACATAACGAATGTCCGAACATATCCACGAGACGCTCGAGGTCGACGAGTTCACGCTTGGCCTCGTCGGGCCGGACCAGGAGTGGGCGGGGACAGTCGCCGACGGCGGGACGGTCGAGACACACACGCCAGCGGGGTGCTGGGGACCGATGATTACCCCCTCCTTCCGCGGCGGTCACGAGGTGACGCAGCCGATATACGTCGAGAACGCCGAGCCGGGGGACGCACTCGTCGTCCGAATCAAGGACGTCGAGGTGACCAGCGTCGCGACCAGTACCGGCAGCATGGCCGAACGCGAGGGCGCGTTCGGCGACGACCCGTTCGTCGACCACCGGTGCCCGGAGTGTGACACACCGTGGCCCGAGACCGTCGTCGAGGGGACCGGCGAGGAGTCCATCCGGTGTGCCGAGTGCGGGGCGAACGCGTCGTCGTTCGGCTTCGAGTACGGCTACACCGTCGTCTTCGACGACGACCGGACGGTCGGCATCACCGTCGGTGCCGAGGGCGCCCACGACCTCGCGGAGCGGGCCGACGAGGCGATGGCGCTCCCGGAGAACTCCCGCCAGCACCCGATTCTCCTCTACGAGCCGGACGAGATGCCCGGCACGATCGGGCGACTCCGACCGTTCATCGGCAACATCGGGACGACGCCGGCGGTCGAGTTGCCGGACTCGCACAACGCCGGCGACTTCGGGCAGTTCCTCATCGGCGCGGAACACGACTGGGGGCTCCCGGACGAAGCCGCACTCGAGGCCCGGACCGACGGGCACATGGACTCGAACGAGGTGCGCGCCGGTGCGACGCTCGTCTGTCCGGTCCGCGTCGACGGCGCTGGCCTGTACGTCGGTGACCTCCACGCGAACCAGGGCGACGGCGAGCTGTCGCTGCACACGACGGACGTCAGCGGGAAGACGGAACTCGAGGTCGAGGTCATCAAGGGACTCGACCTCGACGGCCCGCTGCTCCTGCCGAATGAAGCAGACCTCCCACACATCGCGAAGCCGTACTCCGACGCCGAACGCGAGGCCGGTGACCAGCTGGGCGCCGAGTACGGCGTCGAGACGGTCCACGACGCCGCGCCCATCCAGTTCATCGGGTCGGGGGCGACCATCAACGACGCGACCGAGAACGCGTTCGACCGCGCCAGTTCGCTGCTGGGAATCTCCGAAGGCGAGGTCCGCTCGCGCTGTACGTTCACCGGTGGGGTGGAGATCGCCCGCCTCCCCGGCGTCGTCCAGCTGACGATGCTCGCGCCGATGGACCTCCTCGACGAGGTCGGCCTCTCGGAGACGGTCCGCTCGCACTACGGTCTCTGATTCCGCAGCGTCTCAGCCGCCCCGCATCGCGGGAAAGACCTTCACTGCCTGGTCGTCCGCGACCGGACGGTCGAGCGTCGCTCGCTCGCCGTCGACCATGATACGGACGCTCGGGCGGATCGCACCCTCCTCGTCGAGAAGTTGTGACGCCGTCCGTGGGTACTCGGTCACGAACGCGTCGACGAGGTCGCCGACCGTCTCGGCGTCGACCTGCAGTTCGACCCGCTTCTCACCTGTTGCACTGCGCAGTGGCCCGTACACCTGGAGCTCCATAGGAGACCTATGAGAGCGCGTGGACAAATACCTGCCAACTGGGATCGGAGACCCGTCTTTCACCGGCCACGCGCCGGAGTCTTCAGAACTCCCGTGAGAGTGCCGCCGCGAGACGGTCGACCTCGTCGCCGGTGTTGACGGCGTGGATAGACGCTCGCACTGCGTTCGGGGACGGCAAGGCCCGCACGACGATGCCCTCGGTCCGGAGCCGTTCGACGGTCGCCTCCGGGTCGTCGACGTCGATGGCCACCAGACCGGACTCCGGTGATGCGGGGCTGAGCAGTCGGTCCGGCGGAATCTGTTCGACGAACCGCGTCGCTAGTCGTTCGATTCGCGATTCGAGTCGCTCGATACCCACCTCGGAGAGTGCCCCGATTGCCTCGCCGAGCGCGACGTGGGCAGCCGGGTTGGCCGACCCGACCTCGAACCGACGGGCACCCGGCTTGAACGTGAACGGGTCGGCCGTCGGCGTCTCGACGCTCCGGTAGCCGACCGTTCGGGGTTCGAGGTCCGACGCAGCGTCGCCGTCGACGTAGAGGAACCCGCCGCCCCAGAGTCCGAGCAACCACTTGTGGCCGGCGGCGGCCACCGCATCGGCTCCCCACGACTCGACGTCCATCGGCATCTGTCCCGGGACCTGTACGGCGTCGACGAGCGTGAACGCGCCGGCGTCCCGAGCGATGTCGACCAGTTCGGCGACTGGGAGCCTGGTCCCGTGCGTCCACGTGACCGCGCTAAAGCAGGCGACGTCGGCGCCGGCCACGGCCGCCTGGAACGCGTCGAGGTCGACTCGCCCCTGCTCGGTCTGGACGACTCTGACGTCTGCGCTCTCCCGCTCGAGCCGCTGCCACGGGAGCGTTCCGGCCGGGTGTTCGAGGTCGGTACGGACCACGACGGCGTCGTCCGGCAGGTCCAGCCCGTCGGCCACGGCGTTGATGCCCGCCGTGGTACTCTCGGTCAATGCGATTTCGTCGGGCTCGGCGTTGATCAAGCCCGCAACCTCGGTCCGTGTCCGCTCGAAGGCCCCGAACGCCCGGTCGTACGGGTCATCACTCACCGGGGCCTCGAACTCGTGTGTTTCGAGAAACGCCTCGGCGGCCGAGACGACGTACCGTGGGCTTGGCCCGTGCGCCCCGTAGTTCAGATACACGCCCGACTGGAGCGCGGGGATGTCCGCACGGAGTTCACCCGGCGTCATCGATTCACCGACCGCCAGCTGGTCAGGACGAGTCATTGCCCGGTAGTACGACCCCAGCCCACTATAGTCTTGCGATATTTATACAATACTATCAGATACGCTCTGCTGAGGTGACGGCAGGGCCACACGACTTAGATAACAGTCCCCACCTCGATCGAGAGTGGACAAGAGAGAGCAGTCCAGGAAGCGATTATCTGTAGACTGCGTATTTCGGCCCGCTACGGAGTTTTCTCGATTCGGAACAGCCCGCCTACTGAAAACCAACAACGATATCGGGGCGTGGTTCCGGAACCGGACTCGGTCCTCTGCTCGGGATTCTGGACCAACCGTATCCGACTGTCGTTATAATATTGTACATTTCTACCAAAACTATTAACTGTCGTGGCCTGCTAGCTGGCAGTGATGGCAACGAATACTCAGTCTGATGCTGGTGCTGCGACGCCGGACGAACCGATTCACGTCGGCGGCGAGGCCGAACTCGACGACGCGGTGGACACCCACAGCGTCGTCCTCGCCGACTTCTACGCGGACTGGTGTGGGCCGTGTCAGATGCTCGAACCGGTCGTGGAGACGCTCGCGGCCGAGACCGAGGCCGCCGTGGTGAAGGTCGACGTTGACGCCAACCAGTCGCTGGCGGCAGCGTACGGCGTCCGCGGCGTACCGACGCTCGTCCTGTTTGCCGACGGCGAACCGGCCGAAGAGCTCGTCGGTCTCAAGTCGGAAGATCAGTTACGGTCGGTGCTCGGGGAGTACACACAGTAGATGCGCGGGGACGTACACACACTCGTCATCGCCGGTTCGGGCGTCGCCGGACTCTCGGCGGCCGTCTACGCGGCCCGCGCCGACCTCGACCCGCTCGTTCTCGAGGGGGACCAGCCGGGCGGCCAGCTCACGCTGACGACCGACGTCGAGAACTACCTGGGCTTCCCCGACGGTATCGGCGGGATGGCGCTCGTCGAACGCGGCAAAGAGCAGGCCAGACGATTCGGCGCGGAGTTCCGCCACGGCCGTATCGAGGCGGCGAGTGTCGACGAACAGCCGATAGCGCTGGAGCTCGCAGCAGGCGACGTGGTCCGAACCAGGGCGCTCGTCGTCGCCACGGGCGCGAGCGCCCGCTGGGTCGGTGCCGACAACGAGGCCGAACTGATGGGGCACGGTCTCTCGACGTGTGCGACCTGTGACGGCGCGTTCCACCGCGGCGACGACGTGCTCGTGGTCGGCGGCGGCGACAGCGCGATGGAGGAGGCGCTCTTCCTCGCGAAGTTCGCCGACGCCGTGACCGTCGTCCATCGCCGCGAGGAACTCCGCGCCTCGGATATCATGGTCCAGCGCGCCCGAGACCACGAGGCCATCGACTTCGCGTGGAACACTGAACTGCTGGCTATCGACGGGTCAGAGGAACAGGGTGTGACCGGGGCGAC
The DNA here is from genome assembly GCF_029338275.1 of Haloarcula ordinaria. Taxonomy (NCBI): domain Archaea; kingdom Methanobacteriati; phylum Methanobacteriota; class Halobacteria; order Halobacteriales; family Haloarculaceae; genus Haloarcula; species Haloarcula ordinaria. The sequence goes on from NZ_CP119789.1 coordinate 2,820,147, forward strand.
GCTCGTCTCACACCCGGACGGCTATCCCACGGAGAAGTACGGGGCCGATGCAGACGTGACGGTGTCGGACGTCGACGTCGGCGGCGTGTTCTACGCCGTCGGTCACGAACCGAACACGAGATTCCTCGACGGCACGCCCGTCGAACTCGACGAGGAGGGATACGTCCAACCGGTGGCCGCTGGCGAACGCTGGGCGACGACGGCGACTGCGGTCGAAGGCGTCTTCGCAGCCGGCGACGTGATGGACACGCAGTATCAACAGGCAATCAGCGCCGCGGGGACGGGAAGTATGGCCGCACTCGACGCCGAAGCGTGGCTCGATGCGAACGGACACGCACCGGACGAAGCGACAGACCCACTCCAGGCGAGTGCAGACGACTGAACGGCCGAAATGACACAGACGCTGTTGTAACCCGAGTCCAGACGTCGAATCCGCGGTCGAAGCCCTTGACCACGAGGAGAGCGAAGTGATTACAGTCGGTCCCACAGCAAAAGACAGGTCGTGCACCGGTTCGAGTTGTATTATGTGAGTTTTCGAAACCGTAGATAGAAACTTGAGTCGGGACAAGAGAGAACAGTACTCTATCCGAGGAGACCGATACTGACCGTGCCCAATAGAGTAGTGTATTCGGGATATCGACCTTCTACAGGTGATTCGCACCGCCAAGACGAGCGGAAGACAGGGGCGCTTTCGCATTCCTGAAGATGCTCGTCCAGCATTCGGCTCGAACACCGTTGGGACTGCTGCCACCGGAACATCGACAGGATTGGACGACGGCGGCAGTGTTGCCGTCTCCCAGGATTGCGCCCATACGAGTGGGGCTCACACCCACCGGAAACGCCAAGTCCCCGGGCGGTCCACGCGGTAGTACATGCGCTACTATCGCACCACTGTAGACGGGCGTCTACACCTGGTCGCATTCGACGACGAGACCGGATACGACATCACATCTGCCAAGCCCGCCGTGACGGACTTCGCGGACCTCGCACACGTCGCGGACGTCGCCGGGTCGACGGTTGACGACGTCGCACGGGGGCTCTTGGACGACGCAGATGTCGTGGACGTCCCCGCCGACGAGTCCGTCGACGTGCCCGTCGGCGCAGACGAGGTGTGGGCGGCTGGCGTCACCTACGAGATCAGCGAACAGGCCCGCGAAGCCGAAAGCGGGATGCCGGAGATGTACCTCCACGTCTACGACGCAGACCGACCGGAGATATTCTTCAAGGCGACACCCAACCGCGTGGTCGGGCCGGGTGAGGCGGTTGGCATCAGGGAAGATTCGGACTGGAACGTCCCCGAACCGGAGCTGGGCATCGTCCTCCACCGGGGCGACATCGTCGGCTACACCATCGGCAACGACATGAGCAGTCGGTCTATCGAGGGCGAGAACCCGCTCTATCTCCCGCAGGCGAAGGTCTACGACCGGTGCTGCTCGCTCGGCCCGTGTGTCGTCTCCGCGGAGTCGGTCAGTGACCCCCACGACCTCACGATGTCGATGACCATCTCGGACGGCGACGAGGTCCGCTACGAGGGGGAGACCTCGACCGGCGAGATGGTCCGGACCTGCGAGGAGCTGGTCTCGTATCTCACCCGGCACAACGCGGTCCCCGAGTCGGCGGTACTCCTGACCGGTACCTCGCTGGTCCCCGAGGAAGGGTTCACCCTGTCGCCCGACGACCAGGTCGACATCACCATCGAGGGTATCGGTCGCCTGACCAACCCGACGACGATGGTCTGACCGGCGGCAGGGTACGGCCACGGTACTGTTCTGCAGTCCTGTCCGGTTTCGCTCGGTTCGAGTCCACCCGGACTCGCTGCTGTCCGACGATACGGAACGGCGAGGACGGTCGAGTCCGTCGAGAGCGGCGGTAGATAACAGTCGTACCTGTGTTATCATCTCGACGGATGTCGATTCCGGGATGCGAGTCGAGTATCCAGAGAGCCCACAGAAGGCCGCTTTGTCCAGAATACACGATATCTGTGCACTGCTGAACCGTCGATGTGAACCACCGTTCGACTCTACTGAAACCGGAACCACGAATCTGTTTGCCCAGAGCGCTCCGGGTCTGTACCGAGGAGGCCCGAACCGACCGAACGACGCAGCCCTCGTAGACTATCGACTGCGTAGCGCGTTCTACTCAGGTGAACGCTAGAGTCCCGTCGACGTCGAACGTCTGCATCCAAGGACCGGCCGAGTCGCGACCTCCGGTCACTCCGTCGGGTCGAGGACGACGTTCTCCAGGTCGCCGACGGCTTCGCCGTCGTCGAGTCGTCGGACGTTCCCGGCGACGATGTCGGCGAGTCGCTCGTAGTACTTGGGGGAGTGCCCGGCGTTGTGTGGCGTGACGAGGACGTTCTCGTAGTCCCAGAGCGCGTGGTCGGCGGGCAGCGGTTCAGGGTCGGTCACGTCGAGTGCCGCCCCACGGATTCGGTTGCCCTGGACGGCGCTGACGAGCGCCGGCGTGTCGACGAGGCCGCCGCGACCCACGTTCACGACCACGGCGTCCGGCGGGAGCGTGTCGAACTCGGCATCACCGAGGAGCCCCCTGGTCGTCTCGGTCAGCGGGCAGGCCAGGACGAGGTAGTCGGTCCGTGCGAGCGCACGGTTGAACGCAGCCGGTTCGAACCCGACGACCTCGTCCGTCGGCCCGCCCTTCTCGGGGGTGTACCGGACGCCGACGGTCTCGACGTCGAACCCCTGAAGACGCTCGACGACGGCCGTCCCGATGGCACCGAGGCCGACGACGGTGACGGTACTCCCGGCGAGCTCGTGGGCCTGGAAGTGTCGCCACTCCCCGCGCTGGGACCGCCGAACGGCCTCGTCGAGACGGCGGGTGAACATGAGCACGAAGCCCAGGACCTGTTCGGCGATGTTGGGGCCGTGGACGCCGGAGGCGTTGGTCACGGTGACGCCCATCTCGCGGAAGGTGTCGAGCGGGAGGTGGTCGTAGCCCGCGGCGGCCCCGGCGAACAGTTCCAGGTTGTCGGCCTGGTCGAGGAGGGCCGTCGAGATACGGGTGCTGGTCACGACACGGGCGAACTTGATGGCCGCTCGCTCCGCTTCCGGCGTCGCCGCGTGGAACACGTTGGCGTCCGGAAGCCGTTGGGAGAGTTCGCGGGCGTAGTCCTCGCTCGGCATCCCGTGGGGACCACTCCGGAGGACGAGGATATCGACGTCGTCCGGCGTCATCGACAGCCCCCTCCGGGTTTGACCCGACTCGGCGCGACCGATGCGTGGGTGGCGGGAGTCACACCGGTGCTACCTCCGGGCGTGCATTAACAGTTTCTGCGCCACGGACGGTCTCGAACACCCGGGAATCACCCATCCACGCAAGAGCGTGTATTCGGGCAGCGGTTCGTGCTCCCAATCAGCGACTCCGAAACGTACCAGGGTGGGGGTGTTCGGACTGCAAGATTTAACTCCCCCTCTTCCCAGTGTCCAGGCATGACAACCGGGAGCGTGGCGGCGTTCGAACGGTCGCTGGCGGCGGTCGACGCGACGTCGACGACCGTCACGCCGGACGAGTTCGCGGACGCCCTGGAGGCAGCCATCGAGACACCGGCGGTCGGTGCGCCGCTACCCTTCGACGACGTCTCGCTCGCGGAGACGAGCGTGACCCTCGACCCGCCCCGGTCGACCCTCCAGGAGGCGGCCTGCGGGGTGACCGGGAGTCCGCTCGGCATCGCTGAACTCGGAACCGTCGCGGTCGAGTCGACGGCCGGCGGCGACGAGCTGATCTCGCTGTATCCCGAGCGCCACGTCGCGGTCGTCCGCGCGTCGGACGTCGAACCCGACCTCACGGCGGCCTTCGGGTGGCTGAGCGAGCAGTTCGAACGGGGACGCCAATCGTTCGTGTTCGCGACGGGCCCCAGTGCGACGGGGGACATGGGCGCACTCGTCCGGGGCGCACACGGACCGGCGACGGAACACGTCATCATCATCGAGCCGCATGAGTGAACACGAACACACCAGAGCGGAGGGGTCGAACGGACTGGGTGGCACCGAACACAACGAGCTACGCGAGAATACGCAGCTGTTCAACAAGCAGCGCTACGAGGCCGTCGCGCGCGTCGAGGACTACGAGGCGTACCGCACCCAGGCGAGAGAGATTAAGGAAGCCGCCATCGAACGCCTGCCGGACCTCATCGAGCAGACCCGTCAAGCCGTCGAGGCGAACGGCGGGTCGGTCTACGTCGCCGAGGACGCCGCCGACGCGAACCAGCACATCGAGGGTCTCCTCGACGAGAAGGGCGCCGACAGCGTCGTGAAGTCAAAGTCGATGACCACCGAGGAGATACACCTCAACGACGCGCTCGAAGCCGCGGACGTCGACGTCTGGGAGACGGACCTCGGTGAGTTCGTCATCCAACTGGCGAAGGAGAAACCCTCCCACATCGTCGGGCCGGCGTTGCACATCTCCCGCGAGGAGATAACCGAGCTCTTCGAGGCTGAGTTCGACCCCGAGGAACCCCTCGACACGGCTGAGAGACTCACGCGGTTCGCCCGCGACTACCTCGGCGAGCGAATCGACGCGGCCGACGTCGGTATCACAGGCGCGAACTTCGTGCTGGCCGAGAGCGGCTCTATCGTGCTGGTCACCAACGAGGGCAACGCCCGCAAGTGTGCGTCGATTCCCGACACCCACGTCGCCGTCGCCGGTATCGAGAAGATAGTGCCCTCCATCGACGAGCTGCATCCGTTCGTCGAGATTCTCTCCCGGGCGTCGAATGGGCAGGACATCACGCAGTACCTCTCGATGCTGACGCCGCCCGTCGAGACCCCGGCCGTCGACTTCCGCAGCGACGACGACCCGACGATGAGCGACGCCGACGGGGAGCGGGCCTTCCATCTGGTACTTATCGACAACGGCCGCATGGCGATGCGCGACGACGAGGACCTGCGCGAGACGCTGTACTGCATCCGCTGTGGCGCGTGTGCCAACTCTTGTGCGAACTTCCAGCACGTCGGCGGACACGAGTTCGGCGGCGAGACGTACACGGGCGGCATCGCGACCGGGTGGGAGGCCGGCATCGAAGGGCTCGACGTCGCCGGCGAGTTCAACGACCTCTGTACGGGGTGTTCGAGTTGCGTCAACGCCTGTCCGGTCAAGATAGACATCCCGTGGATAAACACCGTCGTCAGGGACCGGCGCAACCACAGCGAAGCGCCCTCGTACAGCGACGTGCTCGTCGACGGCCTCGTTCCGGACGCGGAACCGGCCGGGACACCGTTACAGAAGCGGTTCTTCGGGAACTTCGAGACAGTAGCGAAACTCGGGAGCGCCACTGCGCCGCTTTCGAACGCCATCGCGGGGACAGGAATCGCGCGGGCGGCGATGGAGCGGTTGGTGGGCGTCGACGCGCGCCGCGACCTGCCGACATTCGAGCGGGCCACCCTGGTGGAGTGGGCCCGTGACCGGCCGGCACAGGTCACGGACCCAGAGCGCCGCGTCGTCCTCTACCCCGACGTGTACACGAACTACGTCCAGACGGAGCGAGGGAGGGCCGCCGTCCGCGTCCTCGAAGCGCTCGGCTGTTCGGTGACCGTCCCGGCGGTGTGCGGGTCCGGTCGCGCGCCGCTCTCCCAGGGGCTGGTCTCGACGGCGCGGTCGAAGGCCGAGACGGTCGCCGACACGCTCGGGGGGTACGTCGAGGAGGGCGACGACGTCGTGGTCGTCGAACCGAGCGACTACGCCATGTTCCAGCGGGAGTACGAGAACCTCCTCGACGAGTCGGCCTATGACCGCCTCGCCGCCAACAGCTACGACGTGTTCGAGTTCGTCTACGGCTGCCTCCAGAACGGAGCCGACAGCAGTGCGTTACAGGGCCCCACCGGCGAGGGCGTCGCCTACCACAGCCACTGCCAGCAGCGGACGCTCGGCGTCGAGTCCTACACCGAGGCGGTCCTCGACGAGCTAGGGTACGACGTCGTCACCTCCGACGTCGAGTGTTGCGGGATGGCGGGGAGTTTCGGGTACAAGACGGAGTACTACGACGTCAGCATGGACGTGGGTTCGGACCTGGCAGACCAGTTCGAACCGGTGGCCGGCGAGCGTACCGTCGTCGCGAGCGGCACCTCCTGTATCGAGCAGCTCGACTCGCTGCTTCGCGTGGAGTCACGCCACCCCATCCAGCTGCTCGCCCCGAACTGAGTGGCAGTATCGATGGCTGCCGTGCCCGACTGCTGACCTTCCGGCCCTCCGTCCGTTCCCCGAAGACAATCCTTTTTTACACCGATAGAGTTCCACCCGACATGGAAACCTTCGCGGGGTTCGACCGGCCAAGCGGGCCAGCGGGTGTCCGGAACTACGTCGCTGTGGTACCGGTATCGGTCGCAGCGTCGGCGGTCGCGGACGCTATCGCCGACAGCGCGGGAGAGAACGTCCACGCTACGCCCCACCAGATGGGGACGGACCCGCCCGACCAGGCACGAGCACAGATCGAGCGGACGCTGTCCGGTATCGGCACGAACCCCAACGTCGGGGCCGCGCTCGTCGTCGGCCTGGGGACCGAGTCGACGGACGCCGACGCCATCGCCGACGCTATCGCTGCGGCGGACCGGTCGGTGGAGACCCTCAGCATCCGCGAACGCGGGGGCACGTCGGCGGCCGTCGAAGCGGGCGTCGACATCGCAGAGCGCCTCTGGGCCGACATCGCGGGTCTGGAGCGGACCGAACAGGACGCGAGCGAACTCGTCTTCGGCGTCGAGTGTGGCGGTTCGGACGCGACCAGCGGTATCGCGTCCAACCCCGCAGTCGGCGCGGCCTGTGACCGCCTCGTCGAGGACGGCGGGACGGCCTGCTTCTCGGAGACGCCCGAGTTCATCGGTGCAGAGCACATCCTCGCGGACCGCTGCGAGGACGAGGACCTGCGCGAACGCCTGCTCGAACGGGTCGACTTCCGCGAGTCGGCCGCCCAGCTGATGGGCGTCGACCTCCGGGGTGCCCAGCCCAGCCCGGGCAACCAGGAGGGCGGCCTGACGACAATCGAAGAGAAGAGTCTGGGCGCCATCGTCAAGGGTGGCACCTCGCCGGTCCGTGGTCTCGTCGACTACGCCGACCGGCTCCCCGTCGGCGGCGGCCTCGTCCTGATGGACACGCCCGGCTACGACGTCGAGAGCGTCGTGGGCAAGGTGGCCGGCGGCGCACAGGTCGTGGCCTTCACCACGGGGCGTGGCTCGACGACGGGCAACCCCATCGCACCGGTCATCAAGGTGACGGGGAACCCGAAGACCGGCGAGCGCCTCGGCTCGAACATGGACATCGACGTGAGCACGATCCTCGAAGGCGAGTCGATAGAAGCGGCCGGCGACCGGGTGTACGACCTGCTGCTCGACGTCGCGAACGGGACGCGAACCGCCGCCGAACTCCGGCGGCTCGAGGAGTTCGCCATCAACGAGCTGCAGCCAAACGAACTGGCGCAACTACGGGAGAACGCATGAGAGGCGAAGTGCTCGGCGGCGTCGGCCTCCACATGAGCCACGACGACAACGTCGTCACGGCTATCGACGACATCGACGCTGGAATGACGATTCCGTACGACGGGGCCGACATCGAGGTGGCGGAGTCGGTCCCGTTCGGTCACAAGATCGCGCTCGTCGAACTGACTGCTGGGGAGGAGGTACTGAAGTACGGCGAGGTCATCGGTCGAGCGACCGAGCGCATCGCGCCGGGCGAGTGGGTCCACACGCACAACTGTGAGAGCAACCGTGGCCGCGGCGACATCGCCGACACCGAGGAGGAGGTGGCCTGATGTCGTCCGTGCCCGACCAGGGCGAGGTGGACCCGTCAGAGCGAACCTTCGAGGGGTACCGGCGCGACGACGGCACCGTCGGCGTCCGGAACAACGTGCTCGTCATGCCCTCGGTCATCTGCTCGCACATCGTGGCCGACCGCATCGCCGACTCGGCCGAGAGCGCGGTCAGCGTCCCCCACGACCACGGCTGTGCCCAGATCGGGTCCGACCACGAACAGACCGAACGGACGATGGTGAACCTCTCACAGAACCCGAACATCGCCGGGACCACGGTCGTCGGCCTGGGCTGTGAGCACCTGCAGAGCGGCGAACTCGCGGCTCGTATCGCCGAACAGGACCGCCCCGTACGCGAGACGGCGATACAGGACGCCGGCGGGTCGGACGCCTGTATCGAGGAGGGTACCGACGCGGTCGCGGAGCTTGCAAGCACGGCCGAGACCGCTGACCGGACCCGAGCTTCGCTGGCCGACCTCACCATCGGCGTCGTCAGCTCCGACGTCGAAGACTCGACGCGGACGGTCGCGGACCCCCTCGTCGGCGACGTGGTCGCGTCCCTGCTGGAGGCGGGCGGCCGCGTCGTCGTCGCCGGGACGGAGCGACTGGCGGCCCACGAGGCGACCGTCGGTGACCGCGCCGCGAACGAGGCGGCCGCCGACGCGCTCAGAGCGGTCGCCAATCGGAGTGCTCGCCAGCCGGGCAACGTGCGGAACGTCGTCCACCGGTCTGCCGACCTCTCGCTTGAGTCGCTCACCGCCGCCTGGGGCGATGCCCCCGCCGAGGAGGTCATCCAGAACGGTGAGCGGGCGACGGCACCGCGGGGGCTGACAGTCGTGGACGCGCCGTCGCGGTTCGAGGAGGCGACGACGGCGCTCGCGGCCGCCGGTGCGTCGCTCGTCGTCCACGTCACCGCCGACGGGATTCCGACCGGGCATCCGGTCGTCCCCGTCCTCAAGGTGACCGGCGACGCGGAGACGGCGTCAGCGCTGGCGACGGACATCGACATCGATGCCCGGACGGCCGACGCGGATGACGTGCTCGAACGCCTCGCCGCCGTCGCCGACGGGGAGCTGACCGCGACGGAGCGCCACGGTCTCACGAAGTTCGCCATCAGCCGTATCGGTCCGTCACTATAACCGGCAAATCGAGTTTTCTATTTCGGAGTTTTACATTTGTTTCGAGTCATATTGTGACAATTCGTGGGATTTTTAACAAATTTACGACTTGAATAGTGCGTTTGTTTTTTCAATATCCATATATTCTACCTAAACGAGTGTAAAAAGATAGTGTCGGCTGATTACGAGCTCCAAGAGCCGAATCGAGTCACACCCGTCGACGCGCTGAGTTGGAGCTGGGACGGCAACGCCGACCGTGTCGCCACCGGCGTGTCTGACAGGCCGGTGTCGAAGCCGGTTCCGGTGACGACAGGGCACGAGCGAGTCCAAACGGGAGGTTCGCGGGCAACGGAAAGCCGAATCGGGCGGCCAAGAACGGCGGGTGGTCAGCGGAGCCGGCCGAGCAGTTCGTAGTCGTGGTCGGGTTCGTACCGCCGGAACAGCAGGCTGTTCGTGAGGACGGAGACCGACGAGAACGCCATCGCCCCGGCTGCCAGCACCGGCTGGAGCAGGCCGAGCGAGGCCAGGGGAATCATCGCCGTGTTGTAGCCGAGCGCCCAGAACAGGTTCTGCTTGATTTTCGCGAGCGTCCCCTCGCTGATGCGGATGGCCTTCACCACGTCCAGCGGGTCGTCGCGCATCAGCGTCACGTCTGCCGCTTCGATGGCGACGTCGGTACCCGACCCGATGGCACAGCCGACGTATGCGACGACGAGCGCCGGCGCGTCGTTGACACCGTCACCGACCATCATGGCCTTGCGGCCCTCGGCCTGGATGGCTTCGACGGCGTCGGACTTGTCCTCGGGGAGGACCTCGGCCCGGACCAGGTCGGGGTCGATGCCGACCTGTTCGGCGACGGCGCGGGCGGTGCGCTCGTTGTCGCCGGTTATCATCATCACGTCGGTGCCCCGCTCGCGGAGTTCTGAGACCGCCCCAGCGGCGCTCTCCTTGACCGTATCGGCGTTGGCGACCACGCCGACCAGCGAGCCCTCGTAGGCGACGAGCATCGCCGTCTTCCCCTCGCTCTCGAGGCGTTCCATCGTCTCCGCGGCAGCGTCGGCGTCGACGTCGTTGTCCCGCAGGAGCTTGCGGTTGCCGACGAGCACCGCACCGTCCTCAACGATGGCACGGACCCCGTGGCCGGGGACGTTCTCGAACTCGTCGGCGTCGGGGACGTCGATATCCCGTTCCCGCGCGCCCTCGACGATGGCCTTCGCCAGGGGGTGTTCGCTCCCCCGCTCGGCGCTGGCCGCGAGTCGGAGGACTGCCGCCTCGTCGAGCGCGTCGTCACCGGCCGAGCGGTCGCTCTCGGTGACGTACTCGCCACCGTCAGAGCGGAGCGTCCCCGTCTCGCCGAGGGCGACGACGTCGGTGAGACGCATCTCACCCTCGGTGAGCGTCCCGGTCTTGTCGAAGACGACGGTGTCGACGTCCTTCGCGCGCTCGAGGACGTCACCGCCCTTGAACAGCACGCCGTTCTGCGCGCCGATGGTGGTGCCGACCATCGTCGCCGCCGGCGTCGCCAGCCCCAGCGCACAGGGACAGGCGATGAGCACCGCGGAGGCGAAGACGACGACGGCGAACTCGAACGCCGAGAGCGCGGCCGGCCCGCCGCCGACCAGGCCCCACAGCGGGAGGGCACCGACGAACCCCGCGAGCGCGCCCGGGAAGAGGTACCAGACGGTACCCCACACAAGGGCGTTCACGATGACCGCAGGCACGAAGTACGCCGAGATGCGGTCGGCGAGGTTCTGAATCTCGGGCTGGCGCGACTGGGCCTCCTTGACGGTCTGGACGATCTGCTGGAGCGCGGTGTCCTTCCCGACCTTCGTCGCCTCGACGACGAGCACGCCGTTCTCGTTGATGGTCGACCCGACCACCTCGTCGCCCTCGCCCTTCTCGACGGGGACGGACTCGCCGGTGACCATCGACTCGTCGACGGCGCTCTGGCCGTCGACTACGACGCCGTCGGTCGGAATCTGCTCGCCGGGCCGGACCTTCATGTGGTCGCCCACTTCGACGTCCTCGATGGCGACCTCTCGCTCGGTCCCGTCCTCGTCGACCAGGGTGGCGGTGTCGGCCTCCATCTCCAGCAGTTTCCGGAGCGCCTCGCTGGCCTGGCCCTTCGAGCGGGCCTCCAGGTAGTTGCCCAGCGTGATGAACACGAGGATGAGCGCCGCCGTATCGAAGTACAGCCCCTCGCTGGCGAGCAGGCCCAGTAGCACGACGACCGAGTAGAGGTAGGCCGTCGACGATCCCAGCGCGATGAGGACGTCCATGTTCGCCGTGCGGTTCTTCACGAGGGCTTTGTAGGAATTCCTGTAGAATGGGTACCCCAACACGAGCTGGACCGGCGTCGCGAGCAGGAACTCGACCCAGCCGAATTCGACGCCGAACACCGTGGCCGGGAGGACGTCCCCGCCGAGCAGCAGTCGCTCGACGAGGAAGAAGAGGAGCGGGGCAGCCAAGGCGGCACCGAACAGCGTCAGCCTGCGCTGGCGTCGAATCTCGCCCGTACGGGCCGCCTCACGCCGTTCGTCCGCCGACTCGTCGGCGTCGTCCTCGCGGACCGGCGCGTAGCCGGCCGACTCGATAGCGTCGTAGAGGTCGGACAGCGTCGCGTCGGCGGGGTTGTACGTCACCTGGGCTTCGTCGGTGGCGAAGTTCGCCGTCGCCTCGACGACGCCGGGCGTCTCCGCGAGCGCGCGCTCGACTGTCTGCGAGCAATTCGCACACGACATGTCGGTGATGCCGATGGTGACCGAGTCCGTCATCGCCGTGTAGCCGGCGTCCTCGATGGCCTCGAGCAGCTCGCCGAGCGAGACGCGCTCCGGGTCGTACTCGACGCTTCCCTCGTCGGTGGCGTAGTTGATGCTCGCCGCCGAGACGCCGTCGAGCGACTCCAGGGCCTCGGCGACGGTCTGCGAGCAGTTCGCACAGCTCATCCCCCCTATCTCGACCTGGCTTCGACGGTGGCTCATTGGGTAGGTATACGGTCTCCGTATTCAATCCTGTTTCCCTTTTGACTGTAAAGTAATCGAGCCTCCGAACTTTCGAATCGAAAGTGACGCCGCCTGTCAGTCCGCCTCCTGCCGGAGCTGCTCGTACTTCTCCTCGAAACGTGCCTCACATGACGGGCAGCAGAACTGGTAGAGGTCGCCGTCGATGCGCGCGGCGGTCCCCTCGCTATCGACGGTATTGCCACACTGGGCACAGGTGAGCGCGAAGTCCGTCCCGCCCAGGTCGGGCGACCAGTCGGCCCCGGCGAGCAGCGTCACCTCGAATTCGTCCACCACGTCCTCGGTGACAGCGTCCGCGAGCCAACTTGCGATATCGTTGTCCGGCACCCGCGCGAACACCACGAGGTCGGCCTCCGCAGTGGTGAAGACGTGCTCGACGGCCCCAGCGTCCAGCAGCGTCGTTCGAACCGAGGCGACCGACTGGGCGTCACCCCCGACGTCGAGCGAGACGAGTACCGGAATCCCCGTCCGGAGCTGGGACCGGTCCACGTCGAGTGTGAACCGCTGGATGACACCGACTTCCTCCAGCCGGTCGACCCGGTCCGAGACGGCCGGGGCCGAAAGCCCCACGACGTCGGCGATGTCGCTGTACGGGCGGCGGGCGTTCGAGAGCAGCAGCTGGAGAATCTCGAGGTCTGTCTCGTCGAGGTCGCGCATGACTCCCTGTTCGAGGCCACAAAGCAAAAGCGTCACGGCAGTACCGCGTTCGATTCGAAAGTCTGTTTGGCCGAGTGCTTTGGATTCGAACGTCGTCCGGAACCGCTCGCTCTGTCCGGGCTGCTTCACGAGTTGTTGACGGTTCCTCGCGGACCACTAGGGGAGCGCTGCCGCGAGCATCTCGGCCGGGTGAGGCGGTTCGTCGGTGGCGCGCTCGCGGTCACCCAGCTGCGTGCGACAGGACGCTCCGGGCGCGACGACCTGCTCGCCGTCGCTGTCCGCGACCTGGTCGAAGAGGATGGAGCCGATAGCCTTGCTCATCGAGAAGTGCTCGGCCTCGTAGCCGAAGCTCCCGGCCATGCCACAGCAGCCCGAGTCCAGGGGGTCCACCTCGTAGCCCGCCCGGCGGAGCACGCCGACGGCGTGGTGGTCCTTCTTCGTCGCCTTCTGGTGGCAGTGGCCGTGGTAGGTCAGTGCCTCGCCGGGGGCGGCCCAGTCGACGTTGCGGTCCAGGTCGAAGCGGTCGAGGTACTCACAGAGCCCGTAGCTGTTGGCCGCGAGTGTCTCGACGGCCTCGCCCGACAGCAGGTCCAGGTAGTCGAGCTGGAACATCACGGCGTCCGAGGGTTCGACGAGGACGACGTCCCAGCCGTTGTCGACGGCCGGCGTCAGCGCCTCGACGTTCGCCTCGGCGGCCGCACGGGACTTATCGAGGAACCCCTTCGAGTGTGCGGGCCGGCCGCTGTCGGTCCGGTCGGACAGTCGCACGTGGACGCCCGCCGCTTCGAGCACCCGGACCGCCGCGCGGCCGATCTCGGGGTGGCTGTAGTTGGTGTACGTATCGGGGAAGAGGACGGCCTTCCGGTCCGCCTCGGTCTCGCTGACCCGTGGCTCCCGGTCGTCGAACCAGTCCTGCAGCGTCGCGCGCTCGAAGGTCGGGAGCGTGCGGTCGCTGGCGATACCGACCGTCTTCTCCAGGACGGTCCGGGCGCCGGGCACCTTCGAGGCGACGTTCGACAGCGGCGCGAACGTACTCCCCAGGCTCGCCAGCGTGTCGACGTTCGCGAACAGCTTGTCCCGGAGGCTCGACCCGTGTTCCTGGTGGTAGGCGTGGGTGACTTCGGCTTTGAGCTTCGCCATGTCCACCTCGCTCGGGCAGTCTTTCGCACACCCCTTGCAGCCGATACAGAGGTCGAGCACCTCGGACATGAACTCCTCGTCGGTCGGGTCGTCGGGCAGGTCGCCGCTCATCGCCTGCCGGAGCATGTTCGCCCGGCCGCGAGTCGCGGTTATCTCCTCGTCGGCCGCGCGGTAGGTCGGACACATCACGCCGCCGGTGGTCTCCTGTGGCCCCCGACAGCCGCCACAGCCGTGACAGAGCTCGACCATCCCCTGCATCCCGTTGTCGTTGTCCCACTCGAGCGTCTCCTCGAAGCCAGCGTCGAACTCGTAGTCGGGGTCGAACCGGAGGTTCTCGGTCATGTCGACGTCGCCACAGACCTGGCCGGGATTGAGCAGCCAGTCGGGGTCGAACGCCGATTTGAGGTCGCGGAACGTCTGCCAGAGGTCCTCGCCGTAGAGTTTCTTGTTCCACTGGGTCCGGGCGCGCCCGTCGCCGTGTTCGCCGGAGACGCTCCCGCCGTACTTCACCACCAAGTCGGTGACTTCGTCGGCGATTGTCTCCATCTGTTCGACGCCCTCGACGGTCTTGGTGTTGACCAGCGGCCGGATGTGGAGCACGCCCGGTCCGGCGTGGGCGTAGAACGAGGCGAAGGTGTCGTGTTGGTCGAGCAGCGCCTGGAAATCCGCGACGTACTCCGGCAGCCGCTCGGGCGGGATGGCGGTGTCCTCGATGAACGCGACGTGTTTCGCGTCGGTCGTCCGCGAGAGGAGGATAGGGAGGCCGGACTTGCGGAGCTTCCAGAACCGCTCTCGTTCGGCCTCGTCGTGGGCCTCCAGCGCGGCGAAGGCCCGAACCGGGGCCTCCAGGGCGATCCCGCCGTCCGTCGGCTCGGCCTCGGTGGCGAGGCCGTCGGTGCGGTCGGCCAGCAGGTCCGCCACCTTCTGCTTCCCCTCGGCGTCGTCCTCGGCGTAGAACTCCACGAGCAGGACCGCGGTGGTCCCCTCGGGGAGCATCTCGACGACGTCTGCGAACTCGGCCGTTTCGCTCGCCATGTCGACGAGCACGTCGTCCAGAATCTCGACCGCCGCGGGGTCGTGTTCGAGGATGTCCGAGACGTCGGCCATCGCCTCGATGAGGTCGTCGTAGGCCAGCAGCGCCATCGACTTCGTCTCGGGGATTGGTTCGAGCGACACCTCGGCTTCGGTGACGACGGCGAGAGTCCCCTCGCTGCCGGCCAGCAGCGACGCGAGGTTGACGACGACGTCCTCCCGAAGTTCCTGGACGACCCAGTCGAGGTTGTACCCCGAGACGTTCCGCTTGAGGTCGGGATAACGAGCCTCGATTTCCTCCTGTTCTTCCTCGAGGATGCGGTCGAGTTCGGCGTAGATGCGCGCTTCCAAGTCGCCCTCGGGGTCGGCCCTGGCCCGGAGTTGCTCGCGCGTGACCTCGCCGAACGTGGTGACCGTGCCGTCGGCGAGCACCACCTCGCACTCCTCGACGTAGGCGTCGGTCTTACCGTACTTCAGGGAATGCGCGCCCGTGGAGTTGTTGCCGATGGCCCCACCGAGGACGCTCTTGTCCCCCCAGGCTGGGTCCGGCGCGAACTTCAGGCCGTCGGCCGCGAGTGCGGCGTTCAGGTCGCCGAGCGTGATACCGACCTGGGCGCGGGCCCGTCGCTCGCCCGGTCGAGTCTCGACGAGCGCGTCCATGTGTCGGCTGAGGTCGAGGACGACCGCCTCGTTGACCGTCTGGCCCGCGAGACTCGTCCCGCCCCCGCGTGGGAGCACCGGTATCTCGCGGTCGGCACAGTACGAGACGACGGCCGCGACGTCCTCGGTCGAACGCGGGAACACGACGCCGATGGGCAGCACCTCGTAGATGCTCGCGTCCGTCGCGTAGAGCTGCCGGGAGTACTCGTCGAACCGCACCTCGCCCTCGACGACCGCCTCGAGGTCAGCGACGAGCCCGGGTCGGGCGACGTCGTCGCTTCGGTAGTCGTAGGCCGATTCGTCCGTCGGTGGGCCAGAGTCGGTTGCCATGATAGCGTTCTCCCGTTGGGCGCTGGGCGACCTGTGCCGGCCGGCAGGTCGCGAGTCAACGCAGTCCCTAGATTGTAATCAAACTGGCATCAAAACGGTTCCCCTGGCTCACCCGCCGTCCGAGCCTTCGAACCCGGCGACCGTGTCGTGGAGTCGGTCACTGGTCCGCGAGGCGAACAGGAGGCGTGCAACACCGGTCGACGTCGCAGCGTTCAGCCACTGGGCCAGCCAGCGGCGGGGCGGGAACCGCGAGTGGAGGGCGACGGCGGTCCGCCAGGCGCTGTCGCGACACTCGTCGATGGCCAGCACGGTCAGCCACTCGTCGGCCCGCCCCAGTGAGCGGTCGAGGCGGGCGATACCGTCGGCCTCGCGCTCGGCCATAGACGCCTGGGCCTCGTCGACCAGCGAGCGGATGACGTCGGTGACGGCGTGGTGGTCCGCGTACTTCTCCCGACGGTTCGGTCCGACGCCGACCCGCTCGAGCGTGAGCGCGAGGTCGTAGTTGATGTGCGCGTTCACGCCCAGCATGGCGTCCTGGACCACGAGCGAGTCCCCGCGTTCTGCGGCCTCGAACGCGAGCTGCCAGGGCGGCGCGAGCGACTCGTGGCGACCTGCCTCGTAGTCGGCGACGGCCTCTCGGTACAGGTTCGCGAAGGTGACGAGGTACTCGGCCACCCATTCAGAATCGACGAAGGTCCCGTCGTCGAGTCCCTCGGCGACGGCACCGGTCATCTCCGTGTAGATAGCAAGGAACACGGCTCGGCGGTCCGCCCGTGACTCGAACAGCCGGTGGAGCGACGCGAGCCGGCGGTGGGTGTCGGCCATGCCGGTGTACGGCGTCTCGACGAGTGCGAGTACGTCAGGGTCGCACGGTCCGCCGTCTGCCCGCGGCTGGGGCTTGTGGAGGCCTCGCATCGCGTGCCACAGTTGGGAGCGTCGCCCGGTCGACGACGCGGAGCGGAGCATTGCGACTACCATCGTCAGCGACTCTCTTAACAGTTCACTGGAACGGCTACGAAAAACGGGAATCAGTCGAATCCGTCAGGCCGAGCCAGCGGGGCGCTGTCGCTCGGTCTCGCGTCGGTCGCTCTCGGCGCTGCGGCGCGTGTACTCGACGCCCGCCACGAAGGCGAGGGCCCAGATGAACAGGAGCGCCCCACCGATGGTACCGACGCTCGACGCGAAGGTCGGGTACGCGATGGAGAGGACGCCGATGAAGCCGGCCAGCAGGCCGGCCAGCCAGGTCGGGTAGCGCCAGTCGCGCTTGCGGAAGACCGCCAGCCCACCCATCAGGACGATGAGAAGTCCCGATATCGCCATCGCGCCGAAGTGGACGAACAGAACGTGGCCCGCAGGGTCGGCGGGGCCGAGTTGCTTCAACAGTTCCAGGCCCGCGTACACGAGCAGTGGAACCGCGCCGACGACGTACAGCGCGGCGACCCGGCGGTCGACGCGCTCGGCGCGGTCGAAGCGGAACAGCGACCGGCCGGCGGGGTGCAACGCCAGCGCGGCGAGCGCCAGCACCGACGAGACGGCGAAGCCAGTCAGGAGCGGCGAGTCGGCCACGAACGCCAGGACGGCGACGCTAACCATGGCCACGACCGGTGCCAGGATGGTGTTGACCCGCTCGCGCGGGTGGTACAGCAAGAGCAACGCCGGCACGACGAGGCCGAACACGAGCAGCGGCGAGATAGTCATGTCGTGAATCTGGTGGACGCCGAAGGGGTCGAACCAGCCGACGATGGCCGCCCCGAGCACCTCCGGCGGCGTCAGTGCGACGTTGAGGCCTGCGAGTGCGAGCACGGCGAGACTGAACAGCACGAGGCGCACCTTCTGCGTGGTCGTCAGGGAGCCGAATCCGGCGTCGGAGACTGCTCCCTGGTCGGTAGTAGTTGCCATACGTATCAGCTGGCTAGATACACTGGATTAGGCTAAGTATATTGCTAGAGATTCACTACCAAATGCGTTCTCGATGCTCTCGAACCGGTCGTGGCCACAGGCGATGACGCGCTCGTGTCCGGCATATGAATTAAGGGTATCCCCGTCCATACCCTACTCGTGCGATGTGAGCGCTGCGGGGAGCCCGTCGAACGGTACGAGCTCGACGGAGCCGCCGCTATCAGCTGCCCGAAGTGCGGGTTCATCGGGGTCCCGGTCGACCACAAGTCCGAGCCGAAGCCACACGAGTCCTGGCAGGACGCCTTCGAACGGTTCTACGCGCGATTCGGTGTCGATGAGGACCGGGACGCGTCGGAGACGGCGATGGTCCGCCACCTCACCGACCTGGAGGGCGTCGGGCCGGCCGTGGCCGAGCGACTGCGGCGGGGCGGCTACGATTCGGTCGCCGCGCTGTCGACGGCGTCCCCCGGAGACCTGGAGGCCGTCGACGGCATCGGCCCGCGGCTCGCTGCTCGGCTCATCACGCAGTTGGACGGCGACGAGCGGACGCCGGTGGACGCCGACGAACCGGCGTGAGGGCAGCCGCGTTCAGTAGTTCTTGAAGAGGTACTGGCGGACGTCGTCTTTCGTCCGGACCCCCTCGGTGGTCCCGTCCGGCAGGTCCACCTCGTAGGGCTCCTCGCCGCTGTCGGTCCGTCGCCACTTGTCGTCGTGTTCGCGCAGCAGTTTGTTCGCCATCGAGAGGGCGTTCCCCGCGTCGGCGACCGAGTTCGATTCGCCGTCGTCGCTCGAAGCTGACGGCTCGGGGTCGTCGCTGTCCGCGTCTGCATCTGCCGTCGACTCGTCGGCGGCCGGCTTCTCGTCGTCGCCAGTGCTCTCGGACTCCGCGTCGGCGGCATCGCCATCCCCGTCCGCTTCTTCGGCGGCCGGCCCCTCGCCGTCCACCGCGTCCTCGTCCGCGCCATCGGCCAGGCGCGCGGCGAGTTCCGTCGGCCCCAGTTCCGAGAGCAGTTTCCCCCGCATCTCGTCTGCGTCGATACCGCTCCCGGGGATGTCGGGCACGTCGGCGGCGATGTGCTGGAGTTCGGGATACTCCGCCGTCGCGATGCGCTCGTAGCCGTCGGCCACCATGACGGAATCGCGCTCGTTCGGCGGCGTGTACGTATCGAGCAGGTAGTCGACAGCGTCCTCGAGACGAGCGTGCCCGTACGTTTCGACGAACGCGTCTTCGACGTCCGCCCGAACCGCCTCGAGCTGCTCGTGCTGCGACTCGGTGAGAGTTATCTCCGGCATCGTGCGGTCACACGACGCCGACCGGTATAATTGATTCCCCGAAGTCGACGCGCGACCGACACGTCCCGTCGCGTGCCGGCCGAACGGTGGTACAGCCGAAGTCAGTCCTGCGGTGAGACCGGTTCGCGTAGAGCCCACACGTCTGTCGTCGGGTCCAGTCTCGTGGGCTCTGCGCCCCGCTCGGTGAGGATACCAGCGTGGTACAGTATCGCCTTCAGCTGGAAGACCGTCGGCGAGTGATAGACCTCGCCGTCAACGAGCGCGTCGGGCCGGAGGTCGCCCTCGGCCGTCAGCACCCGTTCGCGAACCCGATCCGTGCCACGGACGAACAGCTCGACGGTGAACGTCGGATGCTGGAGGTGGAGCCACTCGACGAACTCGACCAGCGAGGGGTCCAGGAAGCCGTCGTCGTGGCACTGCTGGAGTTCTTCGACGAGCAACCGCGTGGCCGGGTACGCGAAGACGACGCGCCGGGTCAGCTCACCCCAGGTCGGTGCGACATCGATGAACCGAGCCTGCGACCCCGACCACTGGGCGAACAGGTCCAGTGCCGCGTCGACCGACCCGTTCGTTCTGCGCCCGAAGCGAACGACCTCCCTGCCCAGGGGGGTGAGCCGGGTCGTCGGTCGGTCGTCCTCGACCAAGCCGAGAAAGACAGCCCCGGCGACGGCGGCGTCGACGGCCCCGACGACCCGGTCGGTGACGAGTGACCGTGTCTCGTCCCGGTGGGCCACCGCGAGCGGGACCGCCAGGTAGTTCTTCGGGTGATTCAGGCCGAAACTCCGGTCGGTGACGCCCTGGGCACTGGCCTGAAACCGAAGCGCCGACGCCTCGTCGGCGGTCCGCGCCCCGACGACCCGCGGTCGTTCGAGCACGCGAAGGGAATCGTCGACGCTAACGCCGAGGACACCGACGTTGAGCTCTCGTGCCAGCGTCCGGGCCGACTGGGATATCGCACCGGTCGGCGCGGCGACGTAGGCGACGTTCGCTTCGTCGAGGCGGTCGTGTGCCTGCACCACCCCGCGTTCGACGTCGACCCCACCACCGCTCGTGTGACCCTTGGCCTCGACGGCGACGAGCGGCGGGTCGTCTCCGAGGCGGTCCACGGCGAGCAGGTCACTGTCGAGCTGGCCGACGCCGACGAGGTCCGGGTAGCCCGACCCGACCCGGACGTGATTGAACGGGGCCAGCGCGTCCCGCGTCTCGGCGGGAATCGGGTACTCCTCGAGCCACCGTTCCTGCGCGAACTGGGTGTCGGCGACGACGTAGCCGCGCTCCTCAGTTGCCGGAAAGAGGTCCCGCTTGGTCCGGGCCAGGACCTGCGGTTCGGTCAGGCTCGCCGTCGTTGCCATAGGGGTCGTTGCGGGGCAGCCCTCAAGAATCCCCCTCCCAGACTCAGCGGTCGAGCAGCGAGCGGATGCGCGCGAGCGGGCCGTCGGTCGTTTCGTCGGGTCGCGGGTCGACGCCCGGGAGTTCCTCCGCGAGCGCCCGCACTTCACCGTCGTCGAAGCGGGGGTCGGATTGGGCGTGGTCCAGCCACCGGTCCCAGCCGTCCGGCGAGAGCAACCCCTCGGAGTCCGTGTCCCACTGGTCGACGAGGGCCTCGCGGTCGTGGAAGGGGACGTTCATCCCGCTGTCACCCCAGTAGAGCGGGGCGAGTTCGAACGCGTACGTCTCGTCGTCGAGCCAGACGAGTCGGTAGGGGTAGTCGTTGTAGAGGAAGACGTCGTCGGGGGCCACGACGTCGCCGTTCGGGAGTTCGAGTGTGTCCGGCATTCACAGCAGTGTAGGGCCGGGAGACGGTTCAGTATTCCGCGTGGTCGGGGCGGCGGAGAAAGGGAATGTCGTGGAACCGGTCGGTCAGTACTCGTGGAGAGGGCGTCGCCGGATTCGACGCCGGAGGTCGCCGAGCACCGGGTCCGCGTCGCCGTCGAACTGCTGGCAGACGGCGTGGACCTCCTCGCGGGTTATCTTGACGTTGCCCTCGCGGATGACATCGGCCGGCCGGGTCCGCAGTTCGCGGATTGTCCCGACGGCCAGCAGGAAGGGGATGGCCCACGCCGAGAGCGTGTTCCCGCGGGAGATGGGCATCGCCTCGAGCCACGCCTGCGCGCCGTCCAGGTACTGCTCGGCGCGTCCCGTGACGGCCTCGATGACGGGGACGAGCGAGTCGACGTTGCCGCCCTTCCCCACGTCGCTGTGGTCCAGTCCCTGGTCGTCGAGCAGTTCGAGCGGGAGGTAGACGTTGTTCTCTTCCTCCATGTCGGTCGCGGCGTCCTTCGCGACGTTGACGAGCTGGAGCAGGAGGGCGAAGGCGCGGGCGTTCTCCTCCATCCGCGCCGCCTGGTCGTCGCTGGCGGCGTGCGTGAGCAGACCGGTGACGAGCGTGCCGACGGTGCCCGCGGCGTACCAGCAGTACTCCTCGAGCTCCTCTAAGGTCTTGATGCGGAGCCCACCGTCGTCGGCGTAGCGGTCGACGAACATCGCCATCCCGTCGACGAGCTCGCGGACCGGGCCGCGGATGATATCCGTCGAGTCTCCCTCGAGCTGGCGGAACACCCGGACGATGCGGGGCGCCTCGTCGACGACTTCCCAGTCCGCAGAGCGCGTCGCCGGGAGCCACTCGTCGACCTTCGAGCGGAAGGTCCGGACCGTCGTGTCCGAACTCGGGTCGAGGACGCGACTGTACGTCCGTAGCAACTCGGCCTGGGCACCCGGCGGGACGTGCCCGGCGTCTTCGATCGTATCCGCGACGCGACAGAGGAGATAGCCGACACAGATGTCCCGGGCCATCGGCTCGTCGAGTTCCGCGACTGTCAGACTAAACGTTCGCGAGACCCGGTGCACAGCGTCGTAACACCAATCGATGTCTTCCTGTGACGACCGGTCTGTTTGGTTCTGAGACATTCCCGACATCCGCGGTAAGGGTCACTGTACTAAAAAAGGGTTGGCTATGGGCCGACCGGACCCGAAACAGCATCCCTAAATCGACGTAGTCCCAAGCGATGGACATGCCCGCAACGCACAGGAGGCTGAGCGAATGAGCGACACCAGCCCACTCGTCCTCGGCCTGACCGTCGCCGCCGTCATCGTCGTCCCGGGGCTCGCAAACGGGTTCCTCGGCGCGCTGGGCTATCCGCTCGTCGGGAGCGCCGTCTGGGTACTGGGGTACGGCCTCGGTGTCGTCTTCATCTGGTACGAGTGGATTCGGCCGCTCGACATCAGCGCGCCCGAAGGCGTCTCCACCGGCGAAGACCCCGCCGACGAGTGAGCGAACTGGGCGAGAAGCACGACCGGCGGTCGCCGCCATAATTCAGAAGGCAGCGGCGCGCCGTGTCACCGCGTCGTGCTTTCTGTGCTGACTGTTCGTTTCGATGCGCAATACACCTTTATCGCTCCGGAGTCAGGGTTTGGATACGACGGACCACCTATGAACGACGACTGGCCAGCGACGACGCCGACCCACCCGCTCGTCGTCGTCGGCCACGGTGGCGTGCGCTCGGTGACAGCGTCGCTGGGGGCGATACCGGGAATCACGGCCAGCGACTCGATGCCGGCGCCCGCGACCAACGGCGACCGCGAGGCGGCCCACGCGGCGGTGACGATGTTCGTGACGGACCTCACGGAGACCATCCCGCCGGCGTGGCGCGACCGACTGGCGAGACGGGACGGCCTGACGCTCGCGGTGGTCGCAGCGCCGGCGTCGGGCGACAGTCTGGACCCGACGACGGCACGGGCCGCCCAGTGGCTCCGCGGGTCGGTCGACGCGATGGTCGTCGTCGAGCCCGACCACCACGCTCACGGGATCCGCCAGGTGGTGACGACCTGCCACGAGATACTCTCGCGGCCGGGCGTCATCAACCTCGACCTGGCCGACATCGGCACCGTCCTCGGGAGCGGCCGGGTGGCCGCAATCACGACGGGCGCCACGCCGGAGACAGAAGACATGGCCGAGACGGCCGTCAGCGCCGTCGAAGAAGCGCTCAGCGCACCGGCCGTCGACATCGGAGACTACACCGCCGTCCTGGTCAACCTGGTCGCCGGGAGCCAGCTGACGGTGAGTTCGGCCGTCGAGGCCGTCGACGGCATCCAGGCGTCGGTGCCCGACGACGCCCACCTCATCTGGGGGACCGCCGTCGACGACTCGCTGTCGGACGTCCACGCGCAGGTCGTCGCCGCCGGGAACCACTCGCCGACGTTCGACGCCATCGTCGAGCGCGCGAGTCACCCGGACCCCGGCCCGAACAACTGCCCGCGGTGTGGCGGCCACATCGCCGTCTACTCGCTGGGCGACCGGGAGACGCGCGCCTGTGAGGACTGCGGGTTCGCGGACACGCCCGGCGTGGACAGTCGGTCCTGAGGCACGCCTGGCGGTTCTCTGTCGTCGGTGTCCGCTACTCGGTGGTCACTCAGCGTCGAAGAATCAGTCCCACACCCTACGAGACGCGCGCGTGTCGAGCGGCGGGCTTCCAGTCGATTATCGTCTCGTGGCACGTCGGGCAGACGAGCTCGGTCAGCTTGGTCGTCTCGTCGTTGTATGTCATTCTCGTCCCGCAGTGCGGACAGTGTGTCATTACAATTTATTATAGATTATCCTGCCTTATAAACATGGAGCTCCTACCGTCCCGTCAGTGGGCGAAAACACGCGCTCCGTGCTACTCTTCGACGACCTGTCGAGGGGCGGCAGCGACGTCGAGGCCGCGAGCTTCGATGATTGCAGAGAGACACTCGTCGTCCATCAGCCGCACGTCCGCTTCGCTCGCGGTTCTGGAGACGTCCCCCCCGATACGGCCGGATGTGGCGAACATCACCGCGTCGAGTTCCGACCGCTCGCCGCGGACGTCGACACAGGTCTCGATGGGGTCGGCCTCGACGAGGCGGTCGTCGGGCCGGTGATCGACGACCACGGCCATCGCCTCGTGCGTCGGGTCCGACCGCTCGGCCAGCAGGTCGTATGCTGCTGGCTCGGCCTCGGCCACCCCCCAGCCCGACCCTTCGAGGACGTCCGTCACCGTCTCGACGAACGCCGACCGGTCGAGCGACCGGAGGTGGGCGGCGATTGAGTGTTCGTCGTCGCGTTCGCCGGTCGGTTCCGGGGCGTCGCCGGACTCGACGGCGTCTATCGCCGCCTCGATGTCGCTTTTCTCGTCCGGGTCAGTCATCTCCGCTTCGGTCACCGTCGACGCGTCGTCCTCGGCCTCGTCCGGCTCGGCCGCCCCGATGGTCGCCTCGACGTCGTACTCGGGTTCGAGGTCGGACTCGATGCGGTCGGGAACGTCCTCACCCGCCAGCGCCGCCTCGGTCCGTTCGACGCGCTGGTCGAGCGCTTCGAGTTCGGTCTCCAGGTGTGTGACTGCGTCGGGGTAGCAGTCGCGGGCCGTCGTCAATGCCGCCTCGTACTTCTCGCGGGCGTCCGCGTACTCCTCGAGGGCCGCCTCGTACTGTTCGGCGTCGGCGAACCAGTCGCCGGCGCTCATCGCGTCGCTGGCGACGTCCCGGCGGGCGGCCGTGAGGTTCTCGGCGACGACGCGCAGTCGCTCTCGAATCTTCGAAGGCGCACCGGCGAAGCGCCGTTCGTCTGCGCCCCAATCGACCTGCAGCGCGGTCCGGTAGTGGTCGAGCGCTTCGGCCCAGTGCTCGGCCGCCTGGTCCGACTTGTCGGCGGCGGCGGCCTCGTTGTCCGCGGCGACGGCCTTCCGGAGCGGGGACTGTTCGAGCTGTTCGATGAGCGTGTCGAGGCGGTTGCGCTCGGCGAGTATCTCGTCGATGTCGGCCAGGTGCCGGTCGAGCGAGAGGACGGCCCGGTACTCGTCGCGAGCGCGTTCGTAGGCGTCGTAGGCCGCCTCGTACTCGTCGGCCCGCCAGCGGGCCTCACCCTCGTCTCTGGCGTTCCGGGCGCGACCGAGGCGAATCGCGGAGAGCGTCCGCAGACAGCGCTCACGGACCACCTCGACCCGGCAGGCCATCGCGTCCCCCTCTCGGTCGACGTTGAACTCGCTGGCCGTCGAACTGGCCCGCTCCAGGAGCGTACTCGCTCGCTTCGCCGCGGTCAGTGCGGCATCGTTCGACCCGTTGTTCCGCAACTCGTTTGCCTGCACCAGCTCCCGCTTGACGTCGTCGAGCGTGTTCTCGACGTGTATCCACTTCTGTGCCGCGTCGTCGAGGTAGCGTGTCACGGCCTCCAGTCCGTCGCGTTCACAGTGGATGTACCATCGGGTTCCGCCGGCGCGGTAGAAGGTGAGTCGCCCGTGTCTGAGACTTGAGTCGCTGTCGACCGTCTCGATCTCGGCGAACGGAACCGCGAACTGCCTGTCCCCGCCGTCGGAGTCGGTGCCACCCACCAGGACCACGACCCGTCTGTCGGTCAAGACGGCGATGGTCTGATAACCGCTTCCGGGCCGGATGTGTTCGGTCGTGCCGTCGGATTCCACCGTGACCCCGTTCTTCGAGTTCGTGATGACGTACTGCGGCGTCTCGTCGGCCTCGATCGCCGACACGGCGGGCTTCTCCCGGAGATACCCCGTGGACAGGAACCCACCCTGTCCGGTGCTGGTGAGCACGTCGGGGTACGACCCACCTAAATTATCTAAATTGATAATTTGACCCATTGTGAAATCCTACTACGTCGGGTACTATGATTCTCACGTATTGATTCTGAAATCTCTGTCGTAATATTAACCGACGACTGATTACGTCCATATCACGAGCGAGAGACCGGGTCGTCCACCCCGAGACCCGCGACGGCAGGAGCGAGGTGTCTGTCGCGGGACAGACGCTCGTCTGACTGACCTTTACCTATCAGGTTTCAGTATCGAAACTCATGCCCCGGATACGACTGGACCCGCCGAAGTTCGAACGGTCGACCGACGCCGCTGGGGGCGACCGAGCGAACGGCAAAGCGAGCGACAACGCCGTCGCGCGAATCGACACAGAGGTGTTCAGGACGCTCTCGGAGACGCCGGGCCTCGAGCAATGCGGACTCCGGCCGCGCATCGACCGCTGGCTGGAGTGCTGGAGCGACGTCTAGCTGTTCTCGACCAGCCGGGTCGCGATGCGCTGTGCGCCGATGGTCGGTGCCACGTCCGGCTGGTCGGCCGCCGTCGCCTCAACGTCGCGGTTGAGCTCCTCGCTGAGGCGTTCCTCGAACTCGTCGACGATACCGGGGATACAGGCCATCCCGCCCGTGAGGACGACGGGGCGGTCGAGCGCCAGCTTGTACACTTTCATGTAGTCGTTCGCGAGTTCCGGCAGGAACGTGTTCGCGAGTTCGTCGACCACGTCGTCCAAGTACTCGTCGACGGCGTCCATCACCGACCGCTCGATGGTGAACTCGTGTGAGCCGCCGCCGGGTTGCTGGATGATGTCCGTGAACGGTTCGAAGTCGACGAAGTCGGCGTGTTCCTCCTTGTACTCGCGGGCGGTCTGGGTGTCGATGTTCACCCGGCCCTGGGTCTCCTCCTCGACGTAGTTGGCGATCATCCGGTCGACCTCGTTGCCCGTGACGGCACCGGTCGTGAACGGCGAGAGCTGCTCGCCGCGCCGATAGGCCGACGCTTCGAGGTTCGTCGAGCCCATGTTCACGGCCACGAATATCTCGTCGATGGCCTCCAGGTCGTCCCCGAAGGCCGGAATCGAGCCACACAGCGACTCGGGGTAGCTCTCGACGAGTTCCAGGCCGATGGAGGACCCCTCGATGACCGACCGGAGGTTCTCCAGCCCGGTCGGGTTGTCGATGGTCGGAATCGCGTAGACGACCCCGCTGTCGGCCGGGAGGTCGTTCTCCTCGATGAGCGCCTCGAAGAACGTCTCGGTCATCTCGGCCCGCTCGGCGTCCTCGGGGAGTCCGGACCGGAGCATGTACTGGACGCGGTCGGGGTACTCCCGGGCGGCCTCCTCGCCGTAGAGGATCTTCTCCTCGCCGGTGAGGGCGTCCTCGTAGGTCGCCATGCACGTCAGCGTCTTGATAATTCGCTGGTCGGTACCGTGGTCGTCCGGGAGCGCGATGACCGTCCGCGTGCTGCCGAGTTTGACCCCGATCGGCACCACCCCGCTGGCATCGTCCGTCCCGTCAGCGTCGTCGTCACTCATGTACGGTGGCGTCTTGACGCCGGGTCGGTATATAACCTCACGTCAAGAATCAGCAGTGATAAACCCGCAGTCTCCGGCCGCGTCAGTCCATCGCGGTCAGCTTGGCGATGTAGACCAGACTCAGCATGTGGTCGTCGACGCTCAGCTCGTTGCCGTCGTTGGTCGCCGACTCGTCGATACCGAGCAGGTAATCCGACAGGTCCGACTGGACCTCCTCGGTGAGCCAGTCGATGTCGGCGTAGTAGTCGAGCGCCTCGTCGGCCCCCTGGTAGCCCGAGTGCATCAACAGGAACTCGAGCCACTCGAAGACGACGAACTCGGCGGCGTAGTTCTCCGGGAGCGCCGCGAGGTACGGTTTCTCCTCCGGTTCGCCGCCGAGGAAGGGGAGCAGTTCGCGATACAGCCCGGCGCGGAAGGAGCTCCCCGCGAGCATGTCCTCTTCGGCCCCGTCGAGGCCGATATCGAGGTTCGATGGGTCCGGGACGTCGTCGTCGTCAGCCAGCCCGTTGTCCCGGTCGTCGCGCTGTCGGGCCATCTTGCGCAACTCGTCTAGGTCGTAGTCGCGCGGGTTTATCGTCATGTGACAGCAGTATTCCGCCTGCTCCGTCATAAACCTTGCACACCGTCTGACTGCCGTCTGACGGGCTCAACGCGGTGATTCGCCGGTATCCGTTCGCCCGCACCGAGTTACGCGGATGATAATCGGGGGCGTGTTTTTATATTGGGTGAGGGCCGAGAATCGCCTAGTTGGACGATGAGTCGGCACCACGACGCCGGTCCGGCCCGAATCTGCGTGACCAACGCGAAGGGCGGGACCGGGAAGACGACGGTCGCGATCAACGTAGCCGGCGCGCTGAACGACCGGGGCCACGACGTCCTCTTCGTCGACCTCGACCCCCAGGGGAACGCGACGGAGGGGCTGGGGCTGGTCGAGGCGTACGACGCCGAGCCGCCGACGCTGTTCGACGCGCTGACCCGCGACCCCACCCTCCTGGGGAGCCTCGTGGTCGAACACGAGGAGATGGACGTCGTCCCGTCGAGCATCGACATGCTCCAGGCCGAACACGAGCTGACGATAGCGGACCTCGTCGCCCGCGCCCGCTCGGAGGACCGTGACGTCGACCCGGCGGCGCTGGCGTCGTTCGGGTTCAACGTCACACCGGCCACCGTCGAGGGGACCCACGCGCTCGACACGCTCGACCGGGCGCTCTCGACCGTCGAGTCTGGCTACGACTACGTGATAATCGACTCGCCGCCGTTCTACGGGAAACTCACGGATACGGGCGTGTTCGCCGCCCGGCACATCCTCGTCCCGGCGCTGGCGGAGGCGACCTCCGAGCGGGCCATCGAACTGCTGATGGACCAGATGGCCGCACTGGAGCGCCAGACCGGCATCAGCGTCGAGACGGTCGGCGTTGTCGCGAACCGCATCGAGACCACCTCGGAAGACGAGATGATGCTCGAGTGGTTCGACCTGGCGTTCCCGGACAGTCCCGTCTGGCAAGTCCGCAAGCGCGTGGCGCTCCAGCGGGCCTACACCGCCGGGAACTCCGTGTTCGCGGTCGAGGAGCACTGTGATATGGCCAGCGTCTTCGCGGACATCGCGGACGCCTTCGACGAGCAGTTCGGATACACCGAGGTGACAGCATGAGTGACGACGACCGCATGGACAGAGCAGAGCGCATCCGCAAGATGCGCGAGGGGAACCGGGCGGAGACCGACGGCGCGGCGGCCGACGATGCGTCGACTGACGGCGAGCAGCGCGGTGCGGCCGCGTCGGCTCCTGGCGAGACGGCACCGACCGGCGACCAGCAGAACGGTGCGGACGGTCCGACCGACGAGTCAGCGGCAGGCGGAGCGGAGCCGGCACCTGAACCCGAGGAGTCGGTGACCGGCGACGGGACGTCCGACGCGATGGCGGCGGCCCAGCGGGCCGCACAGTCCGCTGCGGAAGTGACCGGCGGACCCACCGATACGACGGCCCAAACTACCGAGACCCTCCAGCAGGCGGAGCAGCCGACAGACACGCCCGCTCAGCGTCCCGCCGGCGTCGAGCTCCCGGACCAACAGGCCGTCGAAGCGGCCATGGCGGCGAGCGACGCCACGGAGACGGAGGGAGCGGCGAGCGCCGCGGCCACGGACGACGAGTCGACGCAGTCCGAGGAACTCGTCCGCGTCCTGGAGTTCGCCCTGGGTGAGGAGTACTACTGCCTCGACATCGAGTACGTCGAGGAGATCGTCAAGCGCGACGACGTGACGCGGGTGCCCAACACCGACGCCTACGTCGAGGGTGTCGTCGACCTCCGGGGCCAGATTACGACGATTCTCGACCCCAAGTCGATGATGGACATCGACGACGAGGGCGACCAGAACCTCGTCGTCGTCTTCGACCCGGAGATGTTCGAAGAGCAGGGCGCCGTCGGCTGGATCGTCGACGAGGTCCGGCAGGTCTCGCCGGTCGCCGAGTCGGAGGTCAACAGCCCCCCGGTCGACGCGGACTACATCAACGGCGTCGTCGACAGGGAGGACCGCGACCAGTTCGTCATCTGGGTCGAACCGGACGACGCGCTGGCGGCGGCGACCGCAGAGGACGACTGAACGACCACCGGGGCTCGAAGCAGGTCAGTCACGGCCGCTCTCTGACGACGGAGTGTAAACGGTCAGCTACTCCTCCGACTCAGAGACGTCGACGATGTCGTCGGGAACCGCGTCGGGGAGGTCCGCGTCGTCGAGCGAGACGCCCAGTTCCTCGCGGACGAGGTCGGTCGCGTTCTGGACGGCACCGACAGTCCCCAGGTAGCCGGCGCCGACGGTGGTCTTCAGGGCCATCGCCGGGCGACCGGTGACCACCGTGGGGCCGACCTGCGCGACGGCGTCGTCGCCCACGGAGACCAGCCACCCCGGCACGTCGAAGCGGTACTTCGCGAGCCGTGGTTCGAAGCCACCGGTCTCGTTCCCCAGGTGCTCGGCGAGAGCGACGACGTTCTGTCCGGCGACGCGAGCCTCCCGGATCGCCGCCGAGGCGCTCGCCGGGACCGGTTCTCCGTTGCTGTCGACGACCTGCGCCGCGTCACCGACGGCGAACGTCCGCTCGCCCAGTCGCAGGTCGGCTCTGACGGTGGGTCGGTCGCCGGCCATCGCCTCGGAGCCCGTGATGCCCCCGGTCCAGACCAGCTGGTCGTACGCCACCTCGGCGTCGTCGTCCAGGCGGACCACGTCGGCGTCGACGCCCGTGACGCGCGCACCGGTGCTGACGGTGACGCCCTCGCCGACCAGCGCGTCCCGGACCGCCCGCCGGAACGACTCGCCGAAGGTGGGTGCGACCTCCGATTCCTGTTCCAGCAACCGAACCTCGACGTCCATCGACTCCTCGCGGGCCAGTGCGACCAGCTCGCCGGCTACCTGGACACCCGAGAGTCCCGCGCCGCCGACGACCACGCGGTCACCGTCTTGGAGCGCGAGGAATTCCTCGCGAATCTGCTCGGCGTGGTCGAGGCGTTTCAGCGGTGTCGCGTGGGCGCGAAGGCCCGGAACGTCGAAAAAGGCCGTCTCGGCCCCGAGACAGACCGCGCCCACCTCGTAGGTGAGTGCCTCC
The DNA here is from genome assembly GCF_029338275.1 of Haloarcula ordinaria. NCBI lineage: Archaea > Methanobacteriati > Methanobacteriota > Halobacteria > Halobacteriales > Haloarculaceae > Haloarcula > Haloarcula ordinaria. Next base: position 2,850,729 of record NZ_CP119789.1, read on the forward strand.
TCGCCGTCGGCCGTCTCGAGCGTCGCGACGCCGTCGTCGGCGTCGACGCTCGTCACGGTGGCCTGGCGGACGTCACAGTCCAGCACCTCGCCCAGGTCGACGGTGATGTCGTCGGCCAGCGACGGCCGGCGGACCACGCGGTGGAGCTCGTGCTGGACGAGGTGGTCCGTGGACTCGTCGACGACGACGAGGTCGGCGGTCGCTGGGAGTGTCCGTTCGAGTCTGCGAGCGAGTGTCAGGCCGGCGTATCCGGCACCGAGGACGGCGACGCGCATGGTCGGCGGTTCGTGCCGAGCGCGTATAATCCTGTGGCACTGCGAGCGTCAGAATATGGAACCGGGCTGACCGCGCCGGCCGGTCTCAGAACAGCGCTTCGGACTTCTCGAGGACGTGGGCCGGGCCGCCGACCTCCCAGATTCGGGTATCGACACCGCAGTCCGCGACCGCCCCCTCGACGCGGTCGACGTACGCGTCGGTGGTGTTGACGTAGACACTCGCGCCGGTGTCGACGGAGAAGTAGACGGGGACCCCTTCGTCGCGCAGTTCGCGGACGGCGTTGAATATCTCGATGGTGCGGGGCTGCCAGTACACCCACCCGGCCGGGCCGGTCATCGTCGTCGCCGCCAGCGACAGCGAGTCGTGTTCGGCGAGCTCGAACGCCCGCTCGAAGTCGGCGTCGTACAGGGCGTCGCGCATGTCCGAGATCTGGCCGTGCATGTGGGCCATCCGCGCCTCGAACATGTGGCTGTCGGCGGCCTCCTCGTGGGCCGCTTCGGTCTCCTTGTACGACGGGACCATCCCGGCGACGATGCGCAGGTCGTCTTCCAGGTCGGTCTCGATGCGCTCGCTCCGGCAGTCCTTGTCGTTCATCCCCGTCCGGAGGTGCGAGAACGCGCCGGTGACGGCACGGGCCGCGGAGGACGACCCGCGGCGAGCGACCGTCGAAATCTCCGGGCGCGTCATCTCCAGCCCGGCGGCCTCGACGAGCGCCATCGCCGCGGCGGCGAAGCCCGACGACGACGACCCGAAGCCGATGTTCGTCGGGAAGTTGTTGGCCGACTCGAAGCGGACGCCGTGGTCGATACCGGCGAGGTCGCGGACGTGGTCGACGACCGCGTCGATGCGCTCGGCGCCGCGTCCCTCGACAGTCTCGCCGTCGATGACGTAGACGTCCGCCTCGCGGTCCGGGTCGAACTCGGCGGTCGTCTTCGAGTGACTCGGGGCCGTACAGACCGAGATGCTGTCGTGGTACGGGAGGCGCAGCTCCTCGTCGCGCATCCCGTGGTACTTCACGAGTCCCTGGATCGGGTGGGCCTTCGCGGTCGCTTTCATACCTCACCCTTCAGGGCCGCCCACTTTGCTATTGCGAACCGCCGACGGGCAGGCGTGACGCCGCCCCGTCTCAGGCCTCTTCGATGGCCGCCTCGGGGGCGTTGGACTTGACGCTCTCGATGCCCTGCTTGGCCTTGGCCTTGCTCGCGTACCCTTCGCCGCCGTCGGCGATGACGTTCCCGTTGGAGTGACGGAGTCGCCAGCGCCAGTCGTCGGCCTTGTCCCGGTAGAGTTCGAAGGTCGCAGTCATCCGTACCGTGAGACATACGCTCCTCACACAAGAGCGTGGGGGCGAACGAGTCCGTCGGCCGGCAGAGATATCTCGACGGCGGGGTCAGTACGTCGGGCTCTCCTCGCGGACCCCCTCGCGCTTGTTGACGAGGCGGGCGAGCGTGAACAGGGCGTCCGAGAGGCGGTTGAGGTAGACGATGGCCGTCTCGTTGACCCCGGCCTCCTCGGCCGCGAGCGACACCGCTCGGCGCTCGGCCCGGCGACAGACGGCCCTGGCGTGGTGGAGTTTCGCGCCCGGTGCCGACCCCGAGGGGAGGATGAAGGACTCCAGCGGGTCCAGTTCCTCGTCAGCCTCGTCGATGATAGCCTCTATCTCTTTGACGTGCTCCTCGGCGAGTTGCGGGTCGCCCTCTTCGGGTGAGGGGTTCGCGAAGTCCGCCTGGACGATGTGGAGGTGGTTCTGGACGTCCCGCAGGTGGTCGTCGATGTCGTCGTAGCCGGTCGGCCGGACGACGCCGACCAGCGCGTTCACCTCGTCGACGGTGCCGTAGGCCTCGATGCGCCGGGAGTCTTTCGAGACGCGGTCCATCGTCCGCAGGTCCGTCTGTCCCTGGTCGCCGCGACCGGTGTAGATGGTCATACCCGGGTCTGGGGGTGCCACGGTCTTATAGACGTGCCCGGAACGGAACCAATGGACTCAGAGCCGGCGGTGGACCTCCGAGAGCACCGTGGGCGGGAGGTCGAGGTCGGCCAGCAGACTGCGGCGCTGGTCGTCGTCACCGTGGCCGGCCACGAACCCGTTGAGCCGGGCGGTCACCGTCGAGTCGACGAAGGCGTCGCCGAGCATCGACTCGAGTTCGTCCGCGACGACCGGCGTCGAGCGGAGTTCGTACTTCTGGTGGTAGTCCTCGGCCATCGTGAACCCCGCGTAGTCCTCGATAGCCGTCTCGACGTACTTGCCCGTCCGCCCGGCCAGGTCGGCTCGCGTCCGCCGAGCCGCCGTCCGCTGCTCCTCGTCGTGAGCGAGCACGACGGCGCGGTACTGGCGCTTGTGCGGGGCGGCGAAGGGAGCGTGGTTCGCCCAGAACACCGAGAGCAGGTCGTCGTACGTCAGTTCGGCGGGGTCGTACTCGACCTGGACGACTTCGGTGTGGTCGCCCAGCGAGTAGTAGGTCGGCGACGGGTCGGTCCCGCCGGCGTAGCCGACCCGCGTGCGGACGACGCCCGGCATCGCGCCGAAGCGCGCGTCCGGGCCCCAGAAACAGCCCATGCCGAACGTCGCGGTCGCCGTCTCGCTCGGCGGGAGCGCCTCGGCGTCGATTGCCGGCGGTGAGCGCGTGTCGGTGCTCGCGTCCGTCGGGTCCATAGCGACAGGAGGGGGCGACGCGGCTTGCGTCCTTCGCTCGGGGGACCCCGAACCGGGAGTTTCAATTAGTCGGACCCGCTACGCTGTCGCATGAGCCTGGAACTCGAGCACTACTGCCCCGTCTGCGAGGAGTACCGCGACTTCTGGAAGGTCGCCAGCACGACGATGCACCTCGGCCAGAAGGTCAAGTGGCACTGCCCCGAGTGCGACTACGGCTTCGTCCGCATCGACGACGAGGTCGACACGAGCCAAGTCGCATAGGTCTCAATAGCAGTACGGAGCGCTCTTAGCAGTCGTTTTATCGGTCCGTCTCCGTCGCTCAAACGAGCATGAGCGCCGACATCCCGGGTGTCCCCGAGTTGTGCACCGCTGGCGAACGGTCCGACCTGGACCTGGCACTGAGCGTCGTCGAGTACGGCGACCGCCCCGACCGGTGTACGGTGTACCCGCCCGGACTCGCCGGCGACGCGCGCCTCTCGACCTGGCTCTCCACCGACCGGTCGGCGCTCGTCTCGCTGTCGGAGATGGAATAACCGAGCGTTTTTACAGCTGTGTGACTGAATGAATTCTAATGAGCATCGAGGTGTTGCTGGTCGACGAGGACCCGGACGTCCTCGAAGTCGTGTCGACGTTCCTCGAGCGGGAAGGCGACCTCGCGGTCACCACCCAGACGGACCCGGAAGCCGCGCTCGAGGACGTACGAACCGGCGGATACGACGCTATCGTGAGTGACTACACGATGCCGCGGATGGACGGCTTGGAGCTGTGTCGGGCGATTCGCGACGACGGCGACTCGACGCCGTTCTTCCTCTTCAGCGCCCGCGAGGCCGCGGACGTGGAGCCGGACGCAGCGGCGGCCGGCGTGACGGAGTTCGTCCAGAAGGGCACCGGGACCGAGCAGTACGCCACCCTGGCCGAGCACATCGAAGCCGCGGTCTAGACGTCCGTCCGGGGCACCGTCATCGTTATCTCGGCGCCGCCAGCGTCCGAGTCGTCGAACGTCACCGTCCCGCCGTAGGACTCCGTCACCCAGATGACCAGCCACAGCCCGAGGCCGCTCCCGTGGCTCAGTTGCGTAATCGGCTCCTGACCAGTCACGACAGCGAGCTCGTGTTCGGGGAGCCCCGGGCCGTCGTCGGCCACGGTGACAGAGACCGTCTCGTCGTCGACGGTGACGTCGACCTTCACCGTCGGGGACTCCCCGGCGTGTGTGATCGCGTTGTCGAGCAACTCGTCGAGAATCCGGCGGAAGCGGCCGTCGGCAGCCTCGGCCGAGGTGTCGGGAATCGCCGTGACCATCTCGCCGTCGGACCCGGGCCGGGTGGCGTCGACGATGTCTTCGACGACCGCCGGCACGTCGACCGGGTGCCGTCCGGCCTCCTCACGCCGGGCCGACTGCTCGATCTGGCGGGCCCGGTCACTGAGTTCGGCCACCTCGCTGGCCTTCCGCTGGAGACGGTCGAGCAGGTCGAGCAGTCGCCCGTCGTCGATTCGCGAACTCAACTCGTCGGCCAGTCCGAGGACGACAGTGAGGTCGTTCCGGAGGTTGTGACGCAGGACGCGGTTGAGCACCTCCAGGCGCCTCTCGCGGTCACGCTGCTCGGTGATGTCGGAGTAGATACCGAAGCCCCAGACCTGCTCGTCGTCTCGGTTGTAGGGCACGCCCCGGTAGAGGAAGTCGCGGATACCCCGGTCGGTCTGGCGGCGGACCTCGGTCTTGACCGTCTCGCCCCTGGCGGCCTTCGCGTCGATGCGGGTCGCCTCCGCCCGCGCCTCGTCGGTCAGCGGGAGGACGAGATCGTTCAGCGGTTCGTCGACGACGGCCTCCGCATCGAACCCGAACACCTCGGTGAAGGCGGGGTTGACCGACTTCACTACCGGCTCGCCGTTGCTCAGTTCCGCCTCGACGACCGCGTCCGGGAGGTTGTCGAAGAGATACGAGAACCGGTCCCGCTCGTCTTCCAGCTCCGCCTGGGCCTCCCGGAGGTCGGTCAGGTCACGGACGACGCCGACCGTCCCGTTGAAGATGTCGTCGTCGAGGATGGAGATCTCCACCTCGGCCGGGCGCTCCGCGCCGTCGGCGGTCTTGAGGGTCGTCTCGACCTGGAGCGTCTCGTCGCTGTCCGAGGACCGGAGCGCCGCAATCTGGTCCTCGAAGACCGACAGCGAATCGGTGTCGAGCACGGCCCGGGGGTGTTCGTCGAGCAGCTCCTCGCGTTCGAACCCGAGCCACGTCGCGAGCGGCTCGGTCACGAGCTGGAACTGGCCCACCTCGTCGAGGACGTACACCATGTCACGGACGTTCTCGACGACCGTCTCGTACTCCAGGAGGTGCTGTTCGCGCTCGACACGGTCCAGTGCCGCTGCCGCGTTCGAAGCGAGGATCTCGGCGACCGAGACGTCGGCGTCGTCGAACGCGCCCGGTTCGGGTGAGGCGATGCTGATAATCCCGTGCCCGCCGAGCGGGATGTACATCGCGGCGCGAGCGATGCGGTTGTCGTAGTCGTCTGAGTGGGCCTCGAAGTCATCGACCCGGACCGTCTCGCCGCGCTGGAACGCCTCGCCGGGGTAAGCCTCGTCGGCGCCGTAGACGGGCCGTTGTGGGAGGTCGGCGGTCGCCGCGGTCGGGACCAGCGTCTCCTCGTCTTCGTCGTAGAGGCGGACGAGCGACAAGTCGAAGCCGAGGTGCTCGCTTGCCGCCTCGATGACCGTCTCCGCGACGGCTTCGGACGTCCGTGCGTCCATCAGCGAGCGGGAGGTGTCGAGCAGCCCGGAGAGCTTCCGGTCGTACTCTTTCTGGTCGGTGATGTCGTGGAAGTACACCGAGAGGCCGCCCTCCGACGGGTAGGCGCTCACCCGGAACCACCGCTCTACCGGCGGATAGTACTCCTCGAACGTGACCATCTCCTGGGTGTCCATCGCGCGGTGGTACGCGTCGTGGAACTGCGAGCCGACAGCGTCCGGGAACATCGACCAGAGGTTCTCGCCGAGCGCCTCGTCGGCGGCCTCGCCCAGCACTTCCTCGGCCCGGGTGTTCCAGTACGTTATCTCCCAGGTGTCGTCGACGGCGAAGAAGGCGTCGCCGATGCGTTCGAGGATCTGCTCGATGCGGCGGTGGGCCTCGCGCAGCTCGAGCTCCCGCTCCTTCCGTTCGGTGATGTCGCGGATGATGCCCGCGGTGCCCTCGAACCACTCACCGTCGTCGTCCCACAGCAGCGTCATGTGGTCCTCGGCGGGGAACGAGGTCCCGTCGGCACGCTGTATCTCCAGGTCGAAGGTCTCCTCGTCTTCTCGGTCGCCGAATATCATCTCCTGGACGATGGACTCGGCCCGCTCGACCACCTTGTCCGACTTGATGGCGCTCGTGTGCGCGCCGAGCAGCGCGGACTCCTCGTAGCCGGTGAGGTCGGTCATCGCGTCGTTGACCAGCTGGAAGTGGCCCGTCTCGTCGAGCGCGTAGACGCCGTCGTCCACCGCTTCGATGACGTCCTCGTAGCGTTCGAGGTCGGCCTCGCGCTGGCGGCGTTCGAGTTCGCGGCTCACCCAGCCGGCCAGCAGTTCGATGTAGGTCTGTTCGGCCTCCGTGAACGGCTCGTCCCGCGGCTCGTCGTCGGCGAAACAGAGCGTCCCGTACAGTTCGCCGTCGACCACCACTTTGCCACCCAGGTAGCAGGCGATGCCGGATATCTGGTAGGCCATGTCGTCTTCCCAGCCCTCTGCTGCGGCGTCGCGGACGCCGAACTGCTGCGACTCACTGTCGACGATGCGTCGACAGTAGGTGTTCGCCAGGTCCGTCTCGACACCCTCCTGGACGACGTCGTGGTCGCCCACGACGGAGACAACCTCGTAGTCGGTCCCGTCGATACGACTCAGGTAGCCAAGCGCGAGCCCCAGGCGGTCCGCGCCGAGTTCGAGGACCCGCTCGACGGTGGCGTCCTCGGGCTGGGCGTCGGCCGCAGCCAGTTCGGTCAACCGGTGGAGCGATTCGTTGGTCCGCTCGAGTTCGAGTTCGCGTTCCTTCTGGTCGGTGACGTCGGTGGCGATGGCCACGAGTCGCGGTGACCTGTCAGAGCGCTTCTCGACGACGCCGTTCGTGTATATCCACCTCGTCGTCCCGCCGACTGTCACCCGGAACTCGGCTTCGAACTGGTCGTCCGTCTCCAGTGCCCGCTCGAAGGCCGCATCGAGCGACGACTTGTCGTCAGTGTGGACGTACTCTCGGAAGGCGTCGACGGTCCCGCCGAATTCCTCCGGCGTCGTCCCGAAGAGGGCGGCGGTCGCCTCGTCCCAGACGACCTCGCCGGTCTCGACGTTCCACTCGTAGACGCCCGTCTCGGTGCCGTCGAGGGCGAGCTCGAGACGGCGATTGAGCGCCGCGAGCTCCTCTTCTCGCTCCTTGCGCTCGGAGATGTCCCGGACGATACCCGTACAGTACCACTCGCCGTCGATCTCGAAGTCGCCGAAGGAGACCGAGACGGTCAGCTCCTCACCGTCGTCGGTCAGCAGGGGGAACTCCAGCGCGGTCCACTCGAACGACCGCTCGCCCTGCCGCAGGTATCGGGCCACCCCGTCCAGGTGCTGTTGCTGGTACTCCCCGGGCATCAGGGCAGTGAAGTCGTTGCCCACGAGGTCGTCCGACTGGTGGCCGATCAGGTCCGCGAGGCGGTCGTTGGCGTAGACGATTCGGCTCTCCGCGTCGATGGTCACGATGGCGTCCGAGATGCTCCCCGCGAGCGCGTCGAACGACGGCGGAAGGTCGACGGCCATGTTCGACCGGTCGGTCGTCGTTCCGTGGCCGTTCAACGCCGCCAGGCGCGCGTCGAGGGACACCTCGCTTCGAGGGACGTACTCGGTGACGCCGAGCTGCGTCGCTTTCGCGGCGACCTGACCGTCGGGGTCGTCGGTACAGAGGACGACCGGCAAATTGGGGTCCTGGTCGCGAATCGCCGCGAGGACGTCGAGGCCCGTGGCGTCCCCGTCGAGGTCGTGTTCGCAGACGACCACGTCGGGCTCGATTTCGGTGAGAACAGCCACCGCTTCTGCTTCGGTCCTCGCCGTCCGGACGGTTGTCCCGTCTGGCTCGACAGGTCCGTCGTCGTCGCCACGAACGTGCAGCAAGAGTCGCGACCCCGTCATTGGATCCGTTGTACAACCTGAACGCTTCCCGGCTATATATCGAACGGTGTCACTATCAGATCTCGAAACCGGTCAGTCCTTGAGCGCCTGCCAGCAGAGCCGCGGCGACCGGGCGGCCGTCGCCTGGTCGATGCGTCGCGCGGTCGACCGGGTCGGTGCGTCGGCGAGCGTTCCGTCGGTCTCGCCCGCGACGGCCTCGAACGCGGCCGCGAGGTGGTCGAGCGAGCGCTTGCTCTCGGACTCGGTCGGTTCGGTCATCAGCGCCTCGTCGACTGTTTCGGGCCACTTCGTCGTCGGCGGGTGGACGCCGTGGTCGAGCATCCCCTTCGCGACGTCGGCGGCGTCCTGGTCGCCCGCGCTGGCGACGAACTCGTGGTGGAAGGGGCCGAACGGCACGTCGTAGGGAATCTGTTCGGCGAGGTAGTTGGCGTTCAACACCGCCTTGGCGCTCGTGTCCCGGAGTCCCGAGTCGCCCAGGCGCGCGACGTACGCGAAGGCCTTCACGAGGACCGGCCAGTTGCCGTAGTAGCCGTGGACCTTCCCGATGGAGTGGGCGGGGTCGTAGTACTCGTACCCGCTGTTGCCGGCGCCCGTCTCACCCTCGGCCCCGGTCTCCCGGCGCACGTGCGGGCTCGGCAGGAACGGAGCCAGTTCCTCGGTGACGCCGACCGGTCCGGCGCCCGGACCACCCCCGCCGTGGGGCGTCGCGAACGTCTTGTGGACGTTGTAGTGCATCACGTCGAAGCCCATGTCGCCCGGGCGGGCGCGGCCGAGCAGGGCGTTGAGGTTCGCCCCGTCGTAGTACAGCAGACCGCCGGCATCGTGGACGATATCGGCGATCTCCTCGATGTCACGCTCGAAGAGGCCGAGCGTGTTCGGGTTCGTGAGCATCAGCGCGGCGGTGTCCCCGTCGACGGCCGCTTCGAGCGCGTCGATATCGACCCGACCGTCGTCGCCACTGGGAAGTTCGACCACGTCGTACCCAGCCATCGCCGCCGTCGCGAAGTTCGTCCCGTGGGCCGAGTCGGGGATGACGACCGACGAGCGGTTCTCGCCGTTGTGCTCGTGGTAGGCCTTCGCTATCTGGATGCCGGTGAACTCGCCGGCGGCGCCGGCCGGGGGCTGGAGCGTGACCGCGTCCATCCCACCGATGCGGCCGAGGTAGTCCTGCAGGCGGTGGCACAGCTCGAGTGTCCCCTGGACCGTCGCGACCCCGCGGTCGGGGTGGACGGCCGCCCCGGGCAGCGCCGCGACGTCCTCGGTGAACGACGGGTTGTACTTCATCGTGCAGGAGCCAAGCGGGAAGGGACCGCTCTCGACCCCGTAGTTCATCTGCGACAGGCGGGTGTAGTGGCGGGCGAGCTCCGGCTCGGAGACGTCGGGAAGTTCCAGCGTGTCCCGCGTCAGGTCCTCGGGCAGCGGCCCGTCACCGACGGCGACCTCGCTGGTCGACTTCTCCGAGAGCAGCGGTTCGTACCGGTCGCCGTCCGTCCAGCGGGCCTGGTCGTACTCCATCAGGCCACCTCCTCTATGGCCTCGAGAAACGCGTCCTCGGCCCCGGACCGCTGGGCGGTCGCACAGATCTGGATCAGGTGCTCCCCGACCTTGTGGACCGCATAGCCCTCGTCGGTCAGGTCTTCGGCGACCACCCGCGCGGGCTGGTCGGTGTGGGCGACGAACTCCCGGAAGTGGTGGCGGTCGTGGACCGGCGCCTGGAGACCGACCACCTCGTCGAGTTTCGCCGCGAGTCCCCGGGCGCGGGTGACACACGACTCCGCGAGGTCGACCAGGCCGTCGGGGCCGAGCCACGCGGCGTGCATCGCCGCCCGGAGCGCGACCCACGCCTGGTTGGTACAGATGTTCGAGGTGGCCCGCTCCTTGCGGATGTGCTGTTCGCGAGTCTGGAGCGTGAGCGTGTAGGCCCGTCGGCCACTGGCGTCCTCGCTGGCGCCGACGAGACGGCCGGGGACCTGCCTGAGGTACTCCTCGCGCGTGGCGAACAGGCCGAGGCCGAAGCCGTAGGCCGTCCCGGTGCCGAGCGTGGCCGCATCGCCGACCACCACGTCCGCGCCGACGTCCACGGGGCGTTCGAGCAACGCCATCGCGACGGGGTCGGTCCCCAGACAGAACAGTGCGTCGTGGTCGTCGGTGAGTTCGCCGACGGCGTCGGCCCGCTCCTCGACGACGCCGCGGACGGTCGGGGTCTCGGCGTAGACCATCGCGACGTCCTCGTCCATCGCCGCCGCGAGCGCGTCGACGTCGACACAGCCGTCGTCCATCGGGTAGGACTCGACCGTACAGCCGGGGCCGTCGACGTAGTTCTCGAGGACGCCGCGTTTCCCATCACGGAGGTGTGCGGGGACCAGGATGCGGTCGCCGGACACCGAGCGGACCCGCTGCGAGAGGGTCGCGGCCTCGCCCAGCGCCGTCGCGTCGTCGTACATCGAGCAGTTGGCGACGTCCAGTCCGGTCAGCTCCACGAGGAGCGACTGGTACTCGAAGAGGGCCTGGAGGAACCCCTGTGCGACCTCCGGCTGGTACTGCGTGTAGGAGGTCAGGAACTCCGAGCGCCGTGAAAGGTCGTCGACCACAGACGGTACGTAGTGCCCGTAGTGGCCGCGGCCCAGGAACTCGGTGAGGTCGTCGTTGCGGGCGAGCAGCGCCTCGATTTCGGTTCTGACCTCGCGTTCGCTGCGGGCCTCGATGTCGAGGTCGTCCTCGAAGGCCACGGACTCGGGGACGTCGAACAACGATTCGACGTCCGGGACGCCGATGGCGTCCAGCATCGCCGCCGTCTCGCTGGGCGAGTGCGGTACGTAGGGACTGCCGGTCGTGGGCGGGCCGCTGTCACTCATCGCGGCGACCACCCTCCCGCGCGGTTGGCATACCTCCGGCTAACGGTGTCAGGTACATTAGCGTAGTCATCCGGGCGGTCGTTACTCGACCTGGTCGCGGTAGTCCGCTGCCGAGAGGAGGTCGTCGAGTTCGGACTCGTCGGCCAGCTCCATCTCGAGGAGCCACCCGTCGCCGAAGGGGTCCTCGTTGATGTGTTCGGGTTCGTCGCGCAGCGTCTCGTTGACCGCGGTGACCGTCCCGGCGACGGGCGCGTAGAGGTCGGAGACGGCCTTGATCGACTCGACGACGCCGAACTCGTCGCCGGTACCCAGTTCGTCGCCCTCGGCCGGCAGTTCGACGAAGACGACGTCGCCCAGTTCGTCCTGGGCGAAGTCAGTGATACCGACGCGGGCGGTGCCGTCCTCGGTGCGAATCCACTCGTGAGACTCCCTGTACCGGCAGTCTTCGGGAACGTCGAAGCTCATCTGTCGAGAAACTGCGACGGCCTGGTACGAGTCTTCTTCGGTTCACCACGGACGACCACCCGAACGGACCGCCCGGGCTCCACGTACGCTACCGGCAGGTACGCGAGCGCGATGGGGGTATCCAGCGTCGGACTCATCGTCCCGCTGGTGACCGTCCCCAGGTGCTCACCATCTGGCGTGGTGACGTCGTAGCCGCGTCGCGGGACCCCGCGTTCGACGAGCTCCAGACCGACGAGTTTCTCCTCGACGCCCTCCTCGTGGGCTGCCTCCAGCGCGTCCCGGCCGACGAACTCGGTGTCGAGTTTAACGGTCCAGCCGATGCCGGCCTCGTACGGGGTCCGTGGGTTCTCGGTCGGGTGGAAGTCCTGTCCCGAGAGGAGAAAGCCCATCTCCAGTCTGAGCGTGTCGCGCGCTCCGAGCCCGCAGGGCTGGCACTCCAGGGCCGCCCACACCGTCTCGGCATCGGCCCACGGACAGAGAATTTCGAATCCCTGCTCACCGGTGTACCCGGTCCAGGCGACGAGCGCCTCGACGCCGGCGACGGTCCCCTGAGCGATGTCGAACCGAGAGAGCCGACTCAGGCGGACGTCGGTCAGGTCACCGAGGCGGTCCTTCGATTCGGGCCCCTGGACGGCCAGCATCGCGTACTCGTCGGTTCGGTCGGTTACCGTCGCCGTCAGCCCCCACGCCTCGCGGTGTGTCTCCCATCGGTCGGTCATCTCGGTATCGTGGCCGGCGTTCGGGACGAACAGGTAGTCCTCGCGCTCGCCGTCGGGGAGCCGGTAGACGACCGTATCGTCGAGGATTACGCCGTCCTCGTCAGTTATCGTCGAGTACTGGGCCTCGCCGGGGTCGAGCGCGGTGACGTCGTTGGTCGTCAGCCGCTGGGTGAGTTTCGTCGCGTCCGGACCCGACACAGTGACCTGTCCCATGTGCGAGACGTCGAACTTCCCGACCGCCGAGCGGACCGCGGCGTGCTCCTCGCGGATCGACGCGAACTCCACGGGCATCTCCCAGCCACCGAAGTCAGTGAACCGAGCGCCGGCGTCCTCGTGACGGCCCGCGAGCGGGGACGTTCGGAGTGTCATACGGGCAGAGAGGACGCGAATTACCTTACCGTTTGCTTCCCGACACGAACGCGGCCCGACTGATAAACCGAATACTGCGATAGCAAATCGGCTTCGGGGCGCGAGAGCAAGGGCTCTCGACGGAGCGTGCAGGTATCGAGACTGGTGGTTCGACCCGCGAAGCCAGCGAGTTGCAGATTCTCAGACCAGTAGTGAAGTCAATCAGCCAGTGCACGGCGCGCAGAGAGCGACCGGGAATCCACTCGCGAAACGGGCCGAGTGATATCGGGGCAACTGACGAGTGTCGGATTCGTCGCTGATCTCCGAAATCGTCTGCCGGCCACATCGTGCCGGAGGAGTCGCCGCGAGCGACCACCCCAGCTACGACAGTCAGACCCTGGAGCACCGTCGCCACGGTACCGACGAACGCGGAGACGCGTCGCCGTAAGCGAGGTTCCCGAGCGGCCAGGTGTAGCATGCCCACCAGTCACGCCCCGGAACAAACGAATCCCGAGGCCGTCTCTGCGTCCACGGTGCGAGTTTCGTATCGCGTATAGTGATTTATCCCGGGGCGACGGGTAGACTCCGGCTCCCCGGGCCGAAGCGCCAGCGATAAACCGGACCACCGGCGAGAGGTAGCCATGGACCTGTTCCGGCGGTTCTCCGGGGAGCGAGACGAGCCCGACCGGGTGGGCGTGTTCGTCGACGGCCCCAACGTCTTCCGCAGCGAGTTCGACGTGGACCTAGACGACATCCGCCAGATCGGCGAGTCGTACGGACCACTCGCGGCGACACGGCTCTACGTCGACGAGAACGCCTCGCCGGGGCTCATCCAGGCGGCCGAGGCCAGGGGGTTCGAAGTGGTGACGACGAGCGGGGACGTCGACGTTCGGCTGGCCGTGGACGCGACGGAAGCGGTCGTTGCGGACCGCATCGACGTCCTCGTCGTCGCCTCTCGAGACACTGATTTCAAGCCGGTCCTCGAGGTCGCCGCCCGCGAGGGCGTCACGACGGTCGCGCTCGCGCCGGGCGAGCACGGGCGGTCCGACGCGCTGCAGAACGCCGCCCACGACGCGCTCTCGCTTCGAGGCGACGTCGAATAGCGGAACGGGAACTGCTTTTGCCGTGGCGGACGCTGCGCCAGACATGGACATCGACGACACGCCGGTGCTTGACAACCACCTGCATCTGGACCCGGTCAACGGGCGCGGGGTCGAGGCCGTCGCGGAGTTCGCCGACCAGGGGGGCACACACCTGCTCGTCTTGAACAAGCCCTCGTGGATGCTCGTCGAAACAGCGACGGACGAGGCGACGTTCCGCGAGGGGTTCGACCTCACCGTCGAGGTCACCCGCGACGCGACCGACTACCTGGACGGCCGGGCGTGGCCAGTGCTCGGCGTCCATCCGGCGCTCGTCTCGAAAGCTCGTCGACGACGGGTACACCCCCCGAAGGGGCCCGCGACATCATGCAGGCCGGGCTGGACGTCGCCGCCGAGTACGTCGCCGACGGGACGGCACTGGCGCTGAAGACGGGGCGACCGCACTACGACGTCGACGACGCCGTCTGGGCGGCGTCGAACGAGGTGATGCGATACGGGTTCGAACTCGGCGCCGAACACGACTGTGCCGTCCAGTTGCATACCGAAGGCGGGGAGGACTTCGAAGCGGTCGCTCGGTGGGCCGAAGCCGCAGGGATGGACCGCCGACAGGTGGTGAAACACTACTCCGGCGGCCGCCTCCAGGGACCGACCAAGTCCGTCCTGGCCGACAAGGACGAACTCGAACTCGCTGTGGAGGCGGGTGACCCGTTCCTGATGGAGACCGACTACATCGACGACCCCGAGCGACCCGGCGCGGTGCTCGGGCCGAAGACAGTCCCCCGGCGCGTCCGGTGGCTGCTCGAAGCGGGACACGACGACGCCGTCCGGACCGCACACGTCCAGACACCGAAGGACGTCTACGGTATCGACACGGAAGCGGCCCTGGACCGACCCTGACGGCCGCGGTACTGAGAACGGGCCGTCGTGACCAATCTATATAGATATATTTTGTGATGACTGTGGAACGGTACCATGGGTACTGCTATATGAGTTCACACCGGAAGGTCAAGCAGACAAAGATCTCGTAAAACCAGAGTACTGTGGTGAATTACACGGATATCGCTATAGCGAAGCGCCAGTACTCAGTCCGAACTGTGCCCCGCCAATCGGCGTTTCGGTTGCGCCCACAGAAGACGGCCACTGCCGCGACGCTGCGTTTCATATATATTCTCAGCCAGATTTATAGTCGGTGGGGGATGATAGTGAGATACATGGAGACACGCAAGGTCCAGGTCACGGGCGGGTCGACGTACACAGTCTCGCTACCCAAGGAGTGGGCGACCGAGAACGGAGTCAGTGCGGGCAGCGTCGTCGAGTTCCACGACGAGGAGGACCTCCTGTTGCTGTCCCCGCGCCGCGAGGATGACCGGGTCGAGGGGACGCTCGACGTGAGCGCGATGACCGAACCACACGAGCTCAAGCGAGCGGTGATGACCATGTACGTGAGCGGGTTCGACGTGATTCGGCTGGAGGCGCCCCGAATCACGGCCGAACAGCGCCGCACCGTCCGTGACGCCACACAGGGGCTGGTCGGGCTCGAGGTCATCGAGGAGACGGCCGACCACATCGTGCTCCAGGACCTGCTCGACTCCTCGGAGCTGTCGGTCCACAACGCAATCACCCGGATGCGACTGGTCTCGCTGACGATGCTCGCGGACGCCGTCGAGGCGCTCGTCGAGGACGACGACGACCTCGCCGAGGATGTCATCCACCGCGACGAGGACGTCGACCGCCTCTGGTATATGGTCTCACGGGTCTTCCGGACGGTCCTCCGGAACCCCACCGCAGCCAACGAGATCGGGTTCCCGCGCGAGACGGTGTTCGACTACCAGTCGAGCGCCAGACAGCTCGAACGCATCGCCGACCACGCGACGAAGATCGCCAACCTCGCGCTGGACGTCGGGGAGATATCCGGCGAGACCGCGGCGCTCCTCGAGCGCCTGAAAGACGAGGCGACGGCCGTCCCGGAGAAGGCGATGGACGCGCTCCTGACCGACGACTCCGAGGAGGCGGTCGAACTGGCCAACGAGGCCCGCGGTGAGATACGCGCCGTCGACGACACGGCTCGCGAGGTCGACACCGAAATCCGGGAGTTCGACCCGCAGAGCGCCCAGTTGCTCGGCCTGGTCGTCGACTCGCTGTCCCGCACGGCAGACTACGGGGGCAACATCGCCGAGAGCGCACTGCAGAAAGCCGCGCCGCGACCCTGAATCCGTGGGTCGTACTCAGTCGTAGAACCGTTCCAATGCCGATGCGGCCCCGTCCCTCGTCTTCAGATACTTCCGGTCGCCGTCGGGCGTCTCTACCGCGTACTCGTAGGTCTCGCTGTCCGGGACGTACCAGTGATCGGCGTGCCGGTCGAGCGTGTTCTCGGGAGCGAGGCCGCCGTTCGGCGTCGGGTCGGCAACAACGTCGGTTCCGTCTGCCGAGTCTTTCACACCGCTCTCGGTCGCGTCCACGAGCAGGTCGCCGTCAACCGGATAGTCGGCCAGGACGCCGGTCGACACCTCCTCGTGGCGGCCGGCCTTCATCGCTTCGCGCATCAGTATCTCCTGTGTGTTGACGACCGGTTCGTCGTCGTCGGGGGTCTGTTGGTCGTACCGACCGTCGCTTCGCATCCGCCAGCGCTTGCGGTTGTCCGCGAGGATGAGTTCGAGGTTGAACTTCAGCTGCCGACGGATGTCCGGGTCCTCGACGGGCGTGACGGCCTCGACGCGGCTGTCCAGGTTCCGGGTCATCCAGTCCGCACTCCCGATGTAGTACTCGGGGCCGCCACCGTCGACGACGTCGCCGTCTGCCTGCGACGACGCCGCCCTCGCGCCGTTCTCGAAGTAGAAGATGCGGGAGTGCTCGAGGAATCGGCCGACCAGCGAGTGCACCTCGATGTTCTCGCTGACGTCGTCGAGGCCCGGTCTGAGCCGGCAGATGTCCCGGACGATGAGGTCGATGTCGACCCCGGCCATCGAGGCGCGATAGAGTTCTTCGACGATAGCGGGGTCCTCGAGTCCGTTGACCTTCGCCACGATACGTGCATCCCTTCCTTCGAGGGCATGGTTTGCTTCCCGGCGGATGAACTGGGTGAACTGCTTTCGCATCGTCACTGGGGCGATGAGCAGCTTACGGAACCGCTCGTCCATCCCAGGTCCGGTAAAGGAGTTGAACAGCGTCACCAGGTCCTGGCCGATGTCGCGGTCCTCGGTCAGCAGGCCCAGGTCGACGTAGCCCTTCGCCGTCTCGGAGTGATAGTTTCCGGTTCCCACGTGGGAATAGAGGTTGACGCCGTCGTCCTCTTCCCGGACGACCAGCGCCGTCTTCGTGTGGGTCTTCAGTCCGATAGTCCCGTAGGCCACGTGGATGCCGTTCTCCTCGAGTCGCCGGACCCACTCGAGGTTGTTCTGCTCGTCGAAGCGCGCCTTCAGTTCCACCATCACCGCCACCTGCTTGCCGTTCTCGGCGGCGTCGATGAGCGACTGGATGACTTGCGAGTCGCTGGCGGTCCGATAGATAGCAGCCTTCACGGCTAGCACGTCCGGGTCCTCGGCCGCTTCCGAGAGGAACCGCTGGACGGTCTGCCCGAAGTCGTGATACGGGTGATGGAGGAGGATATCGTCCTCGTCGATGTCGTCGAAGACGCTCCCGTCGTCGGCGTTCGCTCCGTCGTCTCCGAACGGGTCGGCCTCCGGTGTCCGGAGTCGAGGGTGGGGCTGTGGCGTCCAGGGGTCGAGTTTCAGGTCCGGGCGGTCCAGGTCGGTCAGCGACATGAACTCGCGGTAGTCGAGGGGCCCACTGAGCGGGTATATCTCGCGGTCTTCGAGCTCGAGCTGGCGCTGGAGCGTCTTGCGGATGCGCGGATGTGCGTCGGACTCGATCTCCATCCGCACGACCGTCGCGAAACGGCGCTGTTCGAGCACCTCCTCTATCATGTCGATGAGGTCCTCTGCGACCTCCTCGTTGCGCCTGACCTCGGCGTTTCGGGTGAGCCGGAACAGTGCCGTGTCGAGTATCTCGACGTTCGGCAACAACAGGTCGAGGTTCTCCCGGATGACCTCCTCAATCAGGACGTATCGCTGGTCGTCACCGATCTGGACCAACCGCGGCCGGTTCGGCGGAATCTTGATGCGCGTGAACGTCGGGTCCTCGGCGTCGTCCCGACGAGTCAACACCGCAAGCGACAGCGACCGGTTCGAGATGAACGGGAAGGGGTGTGCTGGATCGAAGGAGAGCGGGGTCAGAGTCGGCAACACCGACTCCTGGAAGTACGCCCGCATCCGGGACCGCTCCTCGGCAGTGAAGTCGTCGTACTCGTGGACATAGATGCCCTCGTCGGCAAGTGCCGGCCGTATCGTCTCCTCGTAACACTCGGTCTGTCGCTCGAGCATCGGTGCAAGCGTCTCGTGGACCTCCTCGAACTGCTCGACCGGCGTCCGGCCGTCCGGCGTCTGCTCGGTCACGCCGGCCTCTATCTGCTGTTTCAGGCCGCCGATTCGCTTCATCACGAACTCGTCTAGGTTTCGCGTGACGATGGAGAGAAAGCGGACACGCTCGAGTAGGGGGTTCCGCTCGTCAAGTGTCTCGTGGAGGACGCGGCGCTGATAGGCGAGCTCGCTCAGCTCACGGTTCAGGTACAGCGACGGGTCGTCGAGCGAGACGTCTCCCGGGTCGTAGGGCTCGATGCTTCGCGGCTCCTCGTTGTTCATGCGCCTATGGCAGCGGGACGGACTGGGGCTGGACGATGCTGTCCGACGACCGCTCTTGATATGTTTTCGGCGGGTCGACAGTTATCAGTTTCTCCCCATTGGTGTCGTAGGCAGTCAACTGACCGCCGTAGACGCAGCCAGTGTCGAGCCCGACGGCCCAGTCGGTGACGTGGGGCGCTGCAAGGACCGTGTGACCGAAGTAGATACGGGGACCCTCGCGGCGTGCCTCGAACCAGTAGGGGCGGTCGTAGCTCCCGTCCGGGACGAGCGAGCGCATGTTCAGCAGCTCCGTCAGCGAGTGTTCGACGACGGGTTTCCGGTGGTCGACGCCGCCGTGGGCGACCATGGCGCCGTCCCACGAGATGACCGCGGGCATCGACTCGATGAACTCGAGGTCGGCGTCGGTCAGCGCGTCGATAGACTTGCGGCCGTCGATCAGCTTCTGTTCGTTGTTGCCGCGGACGCTCACGAGGTTCGGTCGGTCGCGGACGATGTCGACGACCCCCTTGCTGTCGGGCCCCTTCCGGACCAGGTCACCGACGAAGACCACCAGTTCGCTCTCGCTCGGGTCGAGCGTCTCGAGGAGTTGTTCGAGGGTGCCACGGCAGCCGTGAACGTCCCCGACGACGTAGATGTTGTCCCACTGGGTGCGGTCGATTCGTCGGTGTGCGGCATCGAGCGTCGGGTTGAGTGTCGGTCCAGCGTTCATGTGTATCGGTCACCGCTCCCGTGGCGGAGTATGTATCAGTTCATACGACCGACCACACTTAGGCAGTTTATATGTTCGCTATATATCCGTCCGTAGGAATATAGTTCGCTCAGTTCTCCGGAGGCCACTGCTGCGTAGGGACCCTGTCGCTGGACCGGCGCCGTCGCTACGGGAGGTGGTGGGGAGCGAGAAAACCGACTCGGTTCCGCCTTACTCCTCTTCGAGGACGGCGTTGACCTGCCCGTCCTGACCGGGACGGGAGGTGACGCGGGCGGTGCCCTCGGAGGTCTCGACGAGCGCGCCCTTCGTGATGATGTTCCGGCGGGCGTAGTTGGGGTTCGAGGGGTTCTCGACGACGTTCTCGATGGTCGCCTCGACCGTCTCGGCGCCGTCCGCGACGCTCGCGACGTCGGTCGTGACGGCACGCACCTTGCTGGTGTTGCCGCGGGAGTCGACGACCTTCAGCTTCTGGTCGCCCACCTGCGTCTCGGTGGACTCCGTGCCGAGCTCGTGTTTCTTCTTCTTGTGGTTCGGCCGGCGCCGACCGCCTGTCCGCTTGCGAGGGGAGCGTCCCTGGTCTTTCATACCCGAGGAATGTCCCAGCGGCTACTTGAACCGTTCGATGCCGAACTGTCGGCCGCCGCGCAATCGTAATCGTTACCCTCGGCGCACGCACCACCCAGAACGATGAGTCTCAAGACGGCCGTGGCCGCGCCCTTCCGCCAGCGCGGCACGGAACGCATGGCCGAAAGCGAGTTCGTCGTCGCGCTCTCGCTGGACCGGGGCTGGTTCTCGCCGGACCAGGCCAAGACCCTCGTCGACATCGCCGCCAGCGAGGGCCTCGTCGAACAGGACGGCGACGAGCTCGTGGCCGTCTTCGAGCCGGGGAGCGTCGAAATCCCGGACGGGTTCGCGCCGGGCGAGGACATCCTCCAGTCGCGGTCGACGTTCGAGCGCGTCCTCGATACGGTGCTTGAGACCGGCGTCGAGAAACAGACGGCGGTCGCCGAGATAAACAGCCTCCAGTCCGAGCTCGGAGTGACGCTGGAGGCTGCCGCCGTCGTCTACGCTCGCAGTGAGGGCGTCGACGTCAGCGACGTCGCGGCCGACGCGCGGGAGGGGCTGTAGATGGTCGAGGACCACATCACCGACGGGAAGCGAATCGGCCAACTGCTCGCCTCGGAACTGACCGGGCTCGAAGGAGGCCCGCTGGCCGCCGTGCAAGTGACCGATGCGGACCGAGACGTGGCACCCACCGACGAGGGGGCGTTCGCCTACGCTGTCGAGTTCGATGGCGAGCGAATCGGGACCGTCCACGTCACACCCGAGACGGCGAGACTGACGCTGCCCGCGACCCCGTCGGTGGCGGTCGAACGGGACGACGTCACCGTCGAGTCGACAGCCGAAGGGACGGTGCTGGTCGCCCACAGCGGCGCCTCGGTGAAGCGACTCGTCGACGAGCTCGTCGCGATGCTGGAGAACGATAGTAGTCAGTGAACCTCAGTGCACACCCGACCGCACGACAGCAGTGCGGTCGGTGTGTAAACCGTGTCAATTGTTACTGTAGGCCGAGTTCGGTTCCGCGATAACTTCCGCCGTCCAGGCGATGAACCCGGTGAGCACGAGCGCCGCGCCGACGAACGCGAAGGCCGCGGCGGTCACGATGACCGGTAGCGAGACGCCGAAGGGGATGCCAGCGATGACCACGAGCGGGGCGAGCGTGATAGCCACGCCACCGGTCGCGACGGCCTGGCGCTGGTGGGGCGAGAGGTTCACCCCGAACTGGAAGTACGGGTTCGATGGCTCGGGGGCCGCGAGGCCGAGGCAGAACAGCGGGACGCCGAGGAAGACGAGCGTCGCCGCGACGGCGTTCGCCCAGAACGCGCCCGGCGCGCCCGGCGGGACGAGTGAGAGCAAGGCGCCGACCCCCAGCAGGGTCATGCCACCGGCGAGCCCCAGGGGGCGTAGTCTCGAGTCATCCAGCATCCGCCCGAGATTCGGGAGCGTCTCGGCCACTGGTCCGACGTTCAGAGAACGGTCCATAGCCCAAATTTTCGAGGAGATGATTAATACCCGCTGGCCCAATTATCATCCATGATATCGGCGGGTTGAGAAGGAAACGCTTGTGTCCCTGCCACTCGCGGCGATATCCATGCACTTCTTCGACCGGCTCGCGGACCGCATCACCGCGGCGGATAGCGTCGTCTCCGTGGGGCTCGACCCGGACCCCGACCGCCTCCCCGAGACCGTCCGGGACGCCGACCTCCCGCGCTGGCAGTTCAACCGCCGTATCATCGATGCGACCCACGAACACGCCGCCTGCTACAAGCCCAACGCCGCGTTCTACGAGGACGCCGACGGCTGGCGGGCGCTCCAGGAGACCATCGCGTACGCCCACGGGAAGGACGTCCCGGTCCTGCTCGACGCCAAACGCGGCGATATCGGCAACACCGCCCGGCAGTACGCCCGGATTCTCGACGACGACGCTGGGCCCGCGGCCGACGCCATCACGGTCAACCCGTTTCTCGGTCGCGACTCGCTCGAACCCTTCCTCCAGCGCGCCGACAAGGGCGTGTTCGTGCTCGGTCGGACCTCCAACCCAGGCGGTGCGGACCTGCAGGACCTCGAACTGGCATCCGGCGAGCCACTGTACGAGCGCGTCGTCCACCTCGCCGACCTCTGGAACGACAACGGTAACGTCGGGCTCGTCGTCGGGGCGACGAACCCCGACGAGCTCGAATCCATCCGCGAACTCGTCCCGGACATCCCGTTCCTCGTCCCCGGCGTCGGCGCCCAGGGCGGCGACGCCGAGGCGGCCGTCGAACATGGGCTGGCAGACGGTGTCGGGCTGGTCAACTCTTCGCGGGGTATCATCTTCGCTGGCGAGGACGCCCACGGGGACTTCTTCGACGCCGCCGGCCAGTCGGCGAAACAGCTCAAACGACGACTCAACCAGTTCCGCTAGTCAGAACCGGTAGGTGTCGACGCCGTCGGGGCGGTCCTCCGAGTCGGATGTCTCCCCGCGTGCCGGCGGACAGACCTCGCTCGCACACTCTACGCAGAACCCGGTCTCCGCGTCCCAGTGCTTGTCACAGACCAGACTCCCACACCGGTCGCAGGTGTGCTCGACGTCCGAGTGGTTGCAGACCGCACAGAGTCCCGAGACACTCATGTGAAACGATAGCACGGCAAGCGTCTTGAACGCTTGGCTCGACGACAGGCGAGACGCTTACGGTTCTCTGGACCGAAGGACTGTTCGTGCAGTACGAGCGGCTCATCACGGGTATCGCAGCGGTGTTCGCCGTCATGACGGTGGCCCTCACAGCCGTCGGGTTGTTCGCGAACCCGGCGGTGCTCTTTCTCGCGGCGATGTTCGCGGCCTCGACGTACTTCATGTACTACCATCTGAGCGGGAAGATGGCCGCGAGCGTCTACGAGCGCGTCGAGCGCCAGGCGGCCACGGGAACCCGGCGGACGGCTCGCGGTGGGTTCGGGGCGGGCCCGCGAGACGACTGGCGACCGCCGCGCGACGGCCAGCGGGCAGCGGGGGAGCGAGGTGGGAACCGCCGGCAGCGACGGCAGCGACGGCGGAGCCGCACAGGCCAGCAGCGCCAGCGCGTCCAGCGGTCACGTGGCCCGTCGACCGCCGAGGCCTACCAGCGACTCGACCTCGACCCGAGCGCCGACCAGCGGGCGGTCAAGCAGGCCTACCGGGAGAAGGTCAAGGAGGTCCACCCTGACACCGAGACCGGGAGCGAGACCGAGTTCAAGCGGGTGAAGGCGGCCTACGAGCGGCTGACCGACGACTGACCGCAACCGGGAAACCACCGGACTCGCAAGGGGGCGTATGGAAGCCGACAGCGACGTCCCGCCGCTCGTCGTCGACATCGACGGAACGCTGACCGACAGACACCGCGCCATCGACCCGCGGGTCTTCCCAGTCCTCCGGGAGTGGCCGGACCGCGTCGTCATCGCGACCGGGAAGGCCATGCCGTTTCCCATCGCCCTCTGTGAGTTCCTGGGCATCGAACGGGCAGTGGTCGCCGAGAACGGCGGGGTGGTGTTCGTCGAGGCGACCGACACGCTGCGTCTGGAGGGCGACAAGGAGGCCGCTATCCGTGTCGCCGACGAGTACCGCGAGGCGGGACACGACCTGGGTTTTGGTCGCATTGACCTGGCGAACCGCTGGCGAGAGACGGAGGTCGTCGTGAACATCGACCAGCCGCTGGCCCCACTCGAGCGAATCGCGACCGAACGGGGACTGCGAGTGCTCGACACCGGCTTCGCCTACCACGTCGTCGACCCGAGCGTGGACAAGGGACGGGGGCTGGAGACAATCTGTTCTGAGCTCGACCGCACGCCGGCGGAGTTCATCGCGGTCGGCGACTCAGAGAACGACGCGGAACTGTTCGACGTCGCCGGCGAGTCCGTCGCCGTCGCCAACGCCGACGAGATGGCCCTGTCCCGGGCCGACCGCGTGACCGACGCATCGTACGCCGACGGGTTCCTCGAAGCCGTGGCTCCGTACCGGGGCTAACAGGCGACGCCACGGCCGTCCACGCGGGGTGGCGTCGCGCTCCCGCTATGCCCCGCGTGGCCGTTCAGTGCACAGGGCGGAGTGGGCCCGTCATGACTGATAAATAGTCGTACGGTCCGGAGGGTGAGAGGGTGAGTCACGCACCCGGCTCAGTAGGCAATAGCGGCCCCAATACCGGGGAAGGCTTTTATCTCGTCCTCCGTTACGGGGGGACATGAGCCCCGACCGGGCCGTCCTGAACCGCGCGCTGGAACGCGGGGAACAGGAGGGCGGTAGCGTCGAGTTCAAAGAACGGCTCACCGAGAACCTGCATCTGTCCGACGGGCGACTCGAGTCCCTCGCGGCCCAGCTGCGCCACCGCGTCCTCTCGGGGGACGGGGAGGCCACATACGTGATCGGTGTCACCGACAACGGCGGTATCGCCGGCATCTCGCCGGCCGAGTTCTCCGAGTCGATGGACGTCCTGAGTCTGCTGGCCGACGAGGCCGGTGCACACATCGAGGAGGTCCAGACCTGGGGCGTCGACGGGGTCGGGGACCACGACGCGACCGAAGACGAAGCGAAGCCACGTGGTATCGTCGGCGTCGCCATCATCACCGAGGGGTCCGTCCTCACGGACGACGACCACATCGTCGTCGGAACGGCGGGCCACGTCGACCACGGCAAGTCCACACTCGTCGGGTCGCTGGTGACCGGGGCGGCCGACGACGGCCAAGGCGACACCCGGAGTTTCCTCGACGTCCAGCCCCACGAGGTCGAGCGCGGGCTGTCGGCGGACCTCTCGTACGGCGTCTACGGCTTCGACGACGACGGTCCGGTCAGGATGGACAACCCGCATCGGAAGACCGACCGCGCGCGCGTAGTCGAGGAGTCAGACCGGCTGGTGTCGTTCGTCGACACGGTCGGTCACGAACCGTGGCTCCGAACGACCATCCGCGGCCTGGTCGGCCAGAAACTCGACTACGGCCTGCTGACCGTCGCCGTCGACGACGGGGTGACTGCGACGACACGCGAGCACCTGGGCATCCTGCTGGCGACGGACCTTCCGACCATCGTCGCGCTCACGAAGGTCGACCTCGTCGACGACGAACGGGTCGAAGAGGTCGAACGTGAGGTCGAGAGCGCGCTGCGCGAGGTGGACAAGACCCCGCTCCGCGTCGAGCGCCACGGCGTCGAGACGGCCATCGAGGAGATCTCAGAGACGGTCGTCCCCGTGCTGAAGACGAGCGCCGTCACCCAGCAGGGCTTCGCCGACCTCGACGCGATGTTCGAGTCGCTCCCGAAGACCGCCGGGGAAGACGGCGAGTTCCGGATGTACGTCGACCGGACGTACAACGTCCAGGGCGTCGGCGCGGTGGCGTCGGGCACCATCAAGTCCGGCGAGGTCCAGGCCGGCGACGAACTCCTCTTGGGGCCGATGCAGGACGGTGCCTTCCGCGAGGTTGAGGTCCGCTCCATCGAGATGCACTACCACCGCGTCGACGAGGCCAAGGCGGGACGCATCGTCGGTATCGCGCTCAAGGGCGTCCGCGAGGCCGACATCGAGCGCGGGATGGCCCTGCTGCCGCGCGACGCCGACCCGACACCGGTCCGCGAGTTCGAGGCCGAGGTCATGGTCCTGAACCACCCGACACGTATCGGCGAGGGGTACGAGCCGGTCGTCCACCTCGAGACAGTGAGCGAGGCCGCCGTCTTCACCCCCGAGGGCGGCCAGTTGCTCCCCGGCGACGCCGGGCGCACGCGCGTTCGATTCAAGTTCCGGTCGTACCTCGTCGAAGCGGGCCAGAAGTTCGTGTTCCGGGAGGGGCGCTCGAAGGGCGTCGGCACCGTCACCGACGTCGCTCCGGTGGATGAGCACCCTCGTTAGGTATCCGCTATTTTATCGTCCGGTCCTTCAGCTCGAACAACACCTATGCACATTCTCCTCTTCGGCGCGAGCGGCCGGGTCGGCAGCCGCGTCCTCCAGCAGGCCAGGTCGGAGGGGCACGACGTGACCGCGTTCGTCCGGGATGCCGAAGAGGTCCCACCTGACGTCCCGACAGTCGTCGGCGACGTCCGCGACGTGGACGCGGTCGGTGACGCAGTGCCGGGCCACGACGCCGTCTGCAGCGCGCTCGGACCCGACAACGACGACTGCGTGCCGGTCCTCGAAGCGGGGATGGTGAACATCGTCGAGGCGATGGAGGCCGCGTCCGTCGAGCGGCTGGTCGCCGTCGGTGCGGACGGCATCCTCCAGGCCACGCCGGCCCGCCTCCGCCTCGAGACCCAGGAGTTCCCCGACACGATGCGCGCGCTCGCCAACGCTCACTACCGCGCGTTCGAGGCGGTCCGGTCGTCGTCGCTCGCCTGGACGCTGGTCTGTCCCCCCCTGATGCCCGACGGGCAGGTGACCAACCACTACCGGACGGCGACGGACTACCTTCCGGACGGCGGCCAGTCGATATCGGTCGGCGACATCGCGACGTTCGTCTACCGGGAGCTGGTCAGTAACGACCACGTCGGCGAGCGGGTCGGAATCGCCTACTGAGCGGCGAGCGCGTAGCCGTCGCCGTCGGTCAGGAGTCCGAACACCACGCCCCACGCCAGTAGATTCGAGACGGTGTCCCGCCAGACAGCCGTCCAGTCGGCGTGGCGGTTGCGCTCCCAGCGCGGAATCTCCTCGCGAATCGCCGCGAACGCCTCGTCTGTGTCCCGTGATTCCGCTTCGAGTGCCACGAGGAGCTCGTCGACGAGGAAGACGTTCCTGCGGAACGCCTCGGCGGCCGCTCCCCGGTCGAGCGGTCGCTGGGTCCGGTGGTAGCCACGCTCCGACTCGCCGACGAGGCCGAGTGCCTGCAGGAAGGTGAGAACGGTTCTCGCTTCGTCGCGGGTCGCACAGTCGGTAGCGCGCTGGATGGCCCGACAGCAATCGGCTTCCGGTTCGGGGACCAGCGGAATCGCCGCTCGAACTTCGGCGAGTGCATCGAGCGACCGGGGCGCCGGAGCCACCTTGTAGCGCACGATTAGAGGCCGAAGCTCTCGGCCAGCACGTCCTCGCTCGTCTCGCCGACAACGTGGGTGTCACCGCCGACGACGTCGATGGTCACCTGCGCGGGCGCGAACAGCTCCACCGGGAGGTCCTCGAACGCCCACTCGGCGTCCTCGAAGACCGCTTCGAGCGGAACGCCGTACTCGGTCGCCGCGACGGAGGCCACCTCGTCGAACCGGTCGAACGACTCGTCGACGGTCAAGTGGACCTCGGCGCCGTAGGCCAGCGCGTCGGTGGTCCGGGCCATCGCCGTCGCCTCGTCGCCGGCCACCGGTGCGACCGGCGCGCGGGCGTTCGCCGAGAGCACGGCGGCGGGGTCGAAGCCCAGTTCCGAGAGGCGGAAGACCGCGAGTTCGGCGGCCCGGGCGGCCGCCACGACGCTCCCGGTGACGCTCGCCGTCGAGAACACGGCGAGGAAGACACCCGTCTCCGGGACGCCGGTGCGTTCGGCGACCTGCGCGGCGACGGTCTCGTCGGGCAACTGGTCCGTCTCGATTGCGAGCACGGCGAAGTCCGCCGACTCCCGATAGCCGATACGCTGATAGACGTCCTCCTCGGCGACCAGTGCCCGGGCGGGCCCGCTCCCCAGCCCCTCGAAGTCGCCGGTGCTGAGCTCCCAGCCCCCTTTCTGTGAACACAGCAGCGCGAGGGCGGGGTGGTCCGTCGACAGCTCGAGGTGTGTCAGCGGCGCGCCGTCGACACTATCCATGGTCGTCTGGATCGTCGCCAGCCCGGCGGTCTGTATCTCGGCGAGCAACATCCCGGCCTCGACGGCGCCGGGCACCTCGACACCGAAGTCGAGGACGGCCGCGTCGCCGTCCAGCGCGTGGACGTCGATGGTGAGTTCGTCCGCGAAGTCGATGGCCTCGTCGACCAGCTCCGTGGCCATGCGATTGAGACTGTCCATGTCGCCCGGGTCGGGAGCGACGGATAAACAACTTCGCTTCTCGGGAGTCAGTCGCCGCCGCTCCGGGCCTCGCGACCCAGTTCCGCCTCCACGGCCTCGACTTTCTCGCTGGCGCGCTGGTCGACGTTCCGCTTGTCGTCGACCTTCAGGAACGTCTCGACGCGGTCCGACCGTGCACCCACCGCCTCGTGGGCGGCGTGGGCGGCCGCGAACAGCTCCTCGCTGTCCTGTGCCTCGATTATCGTCCCCATCGGCGTCGTCTCGTACTCGACGTCGAACGCGTCCAGCGCGTCGACGGCGTCGGCGACGTAGGGTGCCATACTCTCTTCGACGACCGGTGCTACGGAGAGAAATCCGATACAGGCCATGTGCTGGCTACCGGCCCGAACGGCAAAAGTGGTGTTCCGTGGTCACTCATCGACTCGCACGCACGCACCCTAGTCACTCAGTCGTCGGTGCCCTGGATGCCGTCGCCGACGTCGGTGACGGTGGCCGGGAGGTGGTAGTCCCAGAGCTCCGAGACGGCGGTCACGAGGACGAACACCGCGACCAGCGCGCCGGCGACGAGGGCGGAGTCCCCCGGATCCAGGACGTCGAGCGTGCGGTGGAACCAGAACAGGTCGGCGACCGCGGAGTTGTGGAAGGCGGCCAGCGTGGGGCCGGCGAGTGGATCTATCTGCTGGAGGTCCGGCAGCAGCGCGAAGCCCCCGCCGAGGAGAACGACCGTCCGTGGGAACGGGACGCGGGACCCCAGGAGGACGACGAGGACCGTCGTCAGCGTCGCGCCCAGTGCGAAGTGACCGATTGCGAGGACCATCTGTCGATAGTATAGGTCGAGCGACAATTTATACTGTCCGCCCGACGGAGCGCTCTTGGACGACTACCGAGCGACACGCGCAGCGTTCGCTCGGAATGGAGCGTTCGACAGACGTGTGCCGGTTGGAATTTGAACCCGGTGCAAATCCTCGCGTCGCTCGGATGTCCGTGATTCGAATCCAGTGCGATTTCACAACCTCCGGGACGCGACGCGATGAAACGCGTCGCTCGCAAGTTGAATGTAGAGAAATGCGCTGGCTGGGATTTGAACCGGACTCAGACGGTCGTCCTCGCTCACTCCGTTCGCTGCGGACGCTGCGACTGATAGGGTTCTAATCCAGTACGCAGACAGTCTCACGCGAACCGAGCGACACGCACAGCGGTCGCTCGGGAAGTAGCGTTCGACAGAAATGCGCTGGCTGGGATTTGAACCCAGGTTGTGACCATGGCAAGGTCACGTGATACCAACTACACTACCAGCGCTCACTTCGTTCGCCCTGACCCTCGCGGCCGCACTGCGCCCGCTCGGTACCAGCGCCCTGTTGCAATCAAATCTGGCGGGGGTGATAGTAAAAAGCCTTCCGTTTTCCGGGGAAAATCGTGGGACACGAGGGCATTCACACCGGTTGTGAGCGGTCGACGGCCGTGCGGGACGGGACCAGGACCCACCGTTTCGGAAGCGGCAAACGCCGTGAGAGCGATTCACGCGCAGGGGACCCTGACGACCCATGTGAACGCGTCGCACCGCGCGCGTGAAGCGGGGTCTTTTTAAGCCCGGGAAGGAGACGTATCGGCACAGTCTAGTGGCGCGACGTGGAAGCGTCACGGCATGACGACCAGCGTACTCGTGCCGTCTTCCCTCACACGGGAAGCCGAGGACCGACGCGAGGCAACTCGCAAGCTCGGATACGTGGCCCGCGCGGCCACCGTCTTCCGGGCCGACCGGCTGACAGTGTTCCCCGACCCAGACGGGCGGGGGAAGTGGGAAGACGGGTTCGTCGAAACCGTACTTCGGTACGCCGCGACGCCCCCGCACCTCCGAAAGGAGATGTGGGATAAGCGGGACGAGTTAGAGTACGTCGGTGTCCTGCCGCCGCTCCGCGTGCGTTCACAGACCGGCTCCGGATCCGAGGGTTCGGGGTCGTT
Organism: Haloarcula ordinaria; assembly: GCF_029338275.1. NCBI lineage: Archaea > Methanobacteriati > Methanobacteriota > Halobacteria > Halobacteriales > Haloarculaceae > Haloarcula > Haloarcula ordinaria. The sequence goes on from NZ_CP119789.1 coordinate 2,880,121, forward strand.
AAGACAGGGAATCGTGACCGAGGTCGGAGCTGATGGGCGCGTTCGGGTCAATTGCGGCATGCAACACCCGATCTCCCTCCCCGTTCCAGACGGTATGGACGCGGGCGAGGGGGAGCGCGTGACCGTCAGGGTCTCTTCGCGACGGCCGGTCCGGGCGAAACTCGTCGACGCACCCGTTCCCGGGTACGACGTGGACGCCGCGGACCTCGATGCGGCACTCTCGCGTGACGACGCCGGACTCACCATCGCGTCATCGCGGTACGGTGAGCCAGTGTCGACGCACCGTCTCGGCCAGGTGGCCGAACGGCGCGACTCCGAGGGCGGCATGACAGTCGCTTTCGGCGCACCCGAGCGCGGGTTGCCGGCGATACTCGACGTGGACCCGGACGCCGTTCGGGGAGACCAGACAGGAGACGAGCCCGCAGGGTTCGACCTCTGGCTGAATACGGTTCCGAACCAGGGCAGCGAGGTCGTGCGAACTGAAGAAGCGATGTTCGCCTCCCTCGCCTGTCTAACCCTCACGGAGTAAACGAATGCCACAACCAAGCAGACCACGCAAAGGCTCGCTGGGCTTCGGCCCGCGCAAGCGCTCGACGAGCGAGACGCCTCGCTTCAACAGCTGGCCCTCTGATGACGGCCAGCCGGGCGTCCAGGGCTTCGCCGGCTACAAGGCGGGGATGACACACGTCGTCCTCGTCAACGACGAACCCAACTCCCCCCGCGAAGGGATGGAGGAGACCGTCCCCGTGACGGTCGTCGAGACGCCGCCGATGCGCGCCGTCGCCCTGCGTGCGTACGAAGACACGCCGTACGGTAAGCGTCCGCTGACGGAGGTTTGGACCGACGAGTTCCACACGGACCTCGACCGGACCCTGAACCTGCCGGAGGACCACGACCCGGACGCTGCAGAGGAACAGATCCGCGACGCACTCGCGGCCGGCAATCTCGGAGACGTGCGCCTCATCACGCACACTGTCCCCGACGCCGTCCCGAGCGTCCCGAAGAAGAAGCCCGACGTGATGGAGACTCGCGTCGGCGGTGGGTCCGTCGAGGACCGCCTCGACCACGCCCTCGAACTCGTCGCGGAAGGCGGCGAGCACTCGATGAACGACGTCTTCCGCGCCGGCGAGTACGCCGACGTCGCGGGCGTCACCAAGGGCAAAGGGACGCAGGGTCCCGTCAAGCGCTGGGGCGTCCAGAAGCGGAAGGGCAAGCACGCCCGCCAGGGCTGGCGCCGACGCATCGGCAACCTCGGCCCGTGGAACCCATCCCGCGTGCGCTCGACGGTCCCCCAGCAGGGGCAGACCGGCTACCACCAGCGCACCGAGCTGAACAAGCGCCTCATCGACATCGCCGAGGGCGACGAGGCCACCGTCGACGGTGGCTTCATCAACTACGGCGAGGTCGACGGCCCGTACACGCTCGTGAAGGGCTCGGTGCCCGGCCCGGACAAGCGCCTCGTGCGCTTCCGGCCCGCCGTGCGTCCGAACGACCAGCCGCGCCTCGACCCCGAGGTGCGCTACGTCTCTACGGAGTCGAACCAGGGATAACCCATGCAGGCAACTATCTACGACCTGGACGGCGAGGCCGACGGCGAGATCACCCTTCCGGACGTCTTCGAGACACCGGTCCGAGGTGACCTCATCGCCAAGGCAGTCACCGCCGCCCAGGCAAACCGCAAACAGGACTACGGCGCCGACGAGTACGCTGGCCTCCGCACGCCGGCCGAGTCGTTCGGTAGCGGTCGCGGACAGGCCCACGTGCCAAAGCAGAACGGCCGTGGCCGCCGCGTCCCGCAGACGGTGAAAGGGCGACGCGCCCACCCGCCGAAAGCCGAGAAGGACCGCTCGAAGGACATCAACGACAAGGAACGCAAACTCGCCGTCCGCTCGGCGCTCGCCGCCACGACGGACGCCGACCTCGTCGCCGAACGCGGCCACGAGTTCGACCGCGAGGACGTCCCCGTCGTCGTCTCCGACGACTTCGAGGACCTCGTGAAGACCCAGGAGGTCGTCGACGTCCTCGAAGCGCTCGGCGTCCACGCGGACATCGAGCGCGCCGACGAGACGAAGATCAAGGCCGGACAGGGGAAGGCACGCGGACGCAAGTACCGCCGCCCCTCCTCGATTCTGTTCGTCACCAGCGAGGAGCCGTCGCGGGCCGCCCGCAACCTCGCCGGTGTCGACGTCGCCACCGCGCGCGAGGTCAACACGGAAGACCTCGCCCCCGGCGGCCAGCCCGGTCGACTCACCGTGTTCACGAAGTCCGCCGCCGTGGAGGTGGCCGACCGATGAGCGTCGACGTCATCAAGTACCCGTACGTCACGGAGAAGGCCATGAACGACATGGACTTCCAGAACAAGCTCCAGTTCGTCGTCGCCGACGGGGCCACCAAGGCCGACGTCGCCGACGCCGTCGAGGAGCAGTACGAGGTCACGGTCGACGGTGTGAACACGCAGAACACGATGAAAGGCCTCAAAAAGGCCGTCGTCCGCCTCTCCGCGGACGACGACGCCCAAGAGGTCGCCTCCAGAATCGGGGTGTTCTAAGAATGGGACGACGAATCCAAGGACAACGACGCGGTCGCGGCTCCTCGACGTTCCGAGCGCCGTCGCACCGCTACAAGGCGAACCTGGAGCACCGCAAGGTCGAAGACGGAGACGTCATCTCCGGCACCGTGGTCGACATCGAACACGACCCGGCCCGGTCGGCTCCGGTCGCCGCCGTCGAGTTCGAAGACGGCGACCGTCGACTTGTGCTGGCGCCGGAAGGCGTCGGCGTGGGCGACGAACTGCAGGTCGGCGTCAGCGCCGAGATAGCCCCGGGGAACACGCTCCCACTCGCGGAGATCCCCGAGGGTGTCCCGGTCTGTAACGTCGAAGGCAGTCCCGGTGACGGCGGCAAGTTCGCCCGCGCGTCGGGCGTCAACGCCACGCTGCTCACCCACGACCGCAACGTCGCGGTCGTCAAGCTCCCCTCCGGGGAGATGAAGCGCCTCGACCCGCAGTGCCGCGCCACCATCGGCGTCGTCGCCGGTGGCGGTCGGACGGACAAGCCGTTCGTCAAGGCCGGCAACAAGCACCACAAGATGAAAGCCCGCGGGACGAAGTGGCCTCGCGTCCGTGGTGTCGCGATGAACGCCGTCGACCACCCGTTCGGTGGCGGCGGCCGACAGCACCCCGGCAAGCCAAAGTCCGTCTCGCGCAACACACCGCCGGGTCGCAAGGTCGGGGACATCGCCTCGAAGCGAACCGGCCGAGGTGGTAACGAATGAGTTCAGAGTATCAAATCGGCCACGAAGGAGAGTTCTCCTTCCGCGGCCACACGCTCGACGAGCTGCAGGCGATGGAGCTCGACGAAGTCGCGGAACTGCTCCCCGCACGCCAGCGGCGAAGTATCACACGCGGCCTGACCGAGGAGAAACACAAGCTCCTGGAGAGGGCACGCGACGCCGAAGAGGAGGCGACGGCCAACGACCCCATCCGGACGCACCTGCGCGACATGCCGGTGGTCCCGGTGATGGTCGGGCTGACCTTCGCCGTCCACAACGGCCAGGACTTCGAGCGCGTCAAGGTCGAGCCGGAGATGCTCGGCCACTACCTCGGTGAGTTCCAGCTCACCCGCACCTCGGTCGAACACGGTCAGGCCGGTATCGGGGCGACCCGCTCCTCGAAGTTCGTACCGCTCAAGTAATCATGGGAATCAGCTACTCAGTCGACGCCGACCCGGAGACCACCGCGAAAGCGATGCTTCGGGAACGGCAGATGAGCCACAAGCACAGCAAGGCCATCGCCCGGGAGATCAAGGGCAAGACGGCGAGCGACGCCGTCGAGTTCCTCGAGGCAGTCATCGAGGGCGACCAGCCGGTCGCGTTCAAGCAGCACAACTCGGGCGTCGGTCACAAGAGCAAGGTCGACGGATGGGACGCCGGACGCTTCCCGCAGAAGGCCAGCGAGGCCTTCATCGACCTGCTCGAGAACGCCGTCGGCAACGCCGACCACCAGGGATTCGACGGTGAATCCATGGAGATCATGCACGTCGCCGCCCACAAGGTCGGCGAACAGCAGGGTCGCAAACCGCGCGCGATGGGCCGGGCTTCCCCCTGGAACACGCCGCTGGTCGACGTCGAACTCGTCCTGGAGGAGGTCGAGGAATAATGGCCGACGAACTCCAGTTCATCGAGGACGGGCTCCAGCGGACCCAGATCGACGAGTTCTTCGCAGACGAACTCGGTCGCGCCGGCTACGGCGGCATGGACGTCGCCAAGACGCCGATGGGCACGCAGATCGTCCTCAAAGCCGAGAAGCCAGGGATGGTCATCGGCAAGGGCGGGAAGAACATCCGGAAGATCACGACGGAACTCGAGGAGCGGTTCGACCTCGACGACCCCCAGATCGACGTCCAGGAAGTGGACGAGCCGGACCTCAACGCCCGCATCGTCGCGGACCGACTGGCCAACGCCCTAGAGCGTGGCTGGTACTTCCGCAAGGCCGGACACACCACCATCGACCGCATCATGGAGTCCGGCGCGCTGGGTGCCGAGATCGTCCTCTCCGGGAAGGTCACGGGCGCCCGCTCCCGCGTCGAGAAGTTCAACCGCGGCTACATCAAACACAACGGCGAACCCGCCGAGGAGATCGTCGACAGCGGCGTCGGCGTCGCGGTGATGAAGCTGGGCACCATCGGTGTCCGGGTCAAGATCATCCCGCCCAACGCGGAGCTTCCCGACGACTTCGAAATCTACGAGGACGCCGATGTCGAGGACTACGTCGCCGACACCGAGGGCGAATCCGTCGAGGAACTCCTCGAAGGCGAACCCGAGGAAGCCGACGCCGAGGCCCCCGAAGCCGTCGACGAGACGGCAGCGGAGCCGGCCGACGACGTCGACGCCGAGGAGGTCCTCGACGAGGAGATCGTCGAGGAAGAGGTCGAAGTCCCGACCGACGACGACGTGGAAGACGTCGACGTCGACGAGCTCGAAGACGCCGTCGACGAGGAACTCGACGAGGACGTCGAGGCCGAAGCCGAGGAACTGATGGACGAGATGGACGACGCGGACGAGGAGTCCGCAGACGACGAGGAGGATGACGACGAATGACCGTCCTCCACGTCCAGGAGGTCCGCGACATGACCCCCGCCGAGCGAGAGGCGGAGCTCGAGGACCTCAAGACGGAACTGCTGAACGCCCGCGCCGTGCAGGCGGCGGGTGGCGCCCCGGACAACCCGGGCCGCATCAGCGAGCTGCGACGAGCCGTCGCCCGCATCAAGACGATTCAGCGGGAAGAAGGCGACCTGCAGGAGGACGAATAATGCCACTGACACCCGAGACGCTCCCCCGACACGAACTCGTCGGCCTCGACGTCGAGGTCGTCGCGGCGTCCAACCCGGACGTCGTCGGGCTCGCCGGCCGCGTCGTCAGCGAGACGACCCGGACGCTGGCAATCGAAGGAGCCGACCGGGTGTGGCGCGTGCCGAAGGACAGCGCGACGTTCGCGTTCGACCTCGACTCGGGCGAAACCGTCCGAGTGGATGGCGAGCGACTCGTCGCCCGTCCCGCTCGACGCACAGAGAACACAGGAGATTCACAATGGCGCTAGGACTGAACGTACAGGAACCGGAGGAGACCTGTGCCGACCAGAACTGTCCCTTCCACGGAGAGCTCTCCGTGCGAGGACAGACACTGGACGGCGAGGTCGTCTCCACCGATATGCAGAAGACCGTCGTCGTCGAGCGAGAGTACGACGTGAAGGTGCCCAAATACGACCGCTACATGAAGCGGCGTAGCCGGATTCCGGCCCACGCACCCGAATGCCTCGAACTCGAAGTCGGCGACACGGTCACAGTAGCAGAGTGTCGACCGCTCTCGAAGACGAAGAGCCACGTCGTCGTCGGCGTGGTCGCGGACGAACAGGACGGTGATGCGTGATGGAAGCGCTCGGCGCAGACGTCACGCAGGGCCTCGCGAAGGGCTCGCTCATCACGTGTGCCGACAACACGGGCGCACGCGAGCTCAAGGTCATCTCCGTCCACGGCTACTCGGGGACGAAGAATCGGCACCCGAAGGCCGGCCTGGGCGACAAGATCACGGTGTCGGTCACCAAGGGGACGCCCGAGATGCGTCGCCAGGTGCTCGAGGCCGTCGTCGTCCGCCAGCGAAAGCCCATCCGCCGACCCGACGGCACCCGCGTCAAGTTCGAAGACAACGCGGCCGTCATCGTCGACGAGAACGAGGACCCCCGCGGGACCGAACTCAAGGGGCCCATCGCTCGGGAAGTCGCAGAGCGATTCGGGAGTGTCGCGTCCGCCGCGACGATGATCGTATAGAACCATGAGTGAGCAACCACACAAACAGCGAACGAGTCAACGACGCGCCTCGCTGCACGAGAAGCACAAGCAGGTGCGGGCGACGCTCTCGGACGAGCTCCGCGAGGAGTACGACCAGCGCAACGTCCGCGTCAACGCCGGTGACACGGTGGAAGTGCTTCGCGGTGACTACGCCGGCGAAGATGGCGAAGTCATCAACGTCGACCTCAAGAAAGCCGTCATCCACGTCGAGGGCGTGACCCTCGAGAAGACGGATGGCGAAGAGGTCCCCCGGCCGCTGGACACCTCCAACGTCCGCGTGACGGACCTCGACACCGAGGACTCGAAGCGAGTCGTGCGTCTCGAATCGGAGGATGATTCCGCATGAGCAACCACCAGAAACGCCTCTCGGTGCCAAACAGTTGGCCCGTAGAGCGCAAGACAGCCACGTTCACGGTCAAGGCCGGCGCCGGCCCGCACGGTGAGTCGGGGGTTCCCCTGCTCATCGTCCTGCGGGACGTGCTCGGCTACGCCGACAACCGCAAGGAAGCGCGCTACGCGCTCAACGAGGACAACGTCCGCATCAACGGGAAGGCCGTCTCCGACGAGGAACGCCCCGTCGGGATGTTCGACATCCTGGCCTTCACCGAGCGCGAGGAGTACTACCGGGTCTTCCCCGGCGAGGGCGGTCGACTGGCGCTGACGGCCATCGAGGCCGACGCCGCCGAGTCCCGTCTCGGGAAGATCGTCAGCAAGACCCACGTCGCCGACGGCGAGGTCCAGCTCGGACTCCACGACGGGTCGACGCTCGTCGTCGAGGACGACCAGACCTACTCCGGCGGCGACTCCATCGTCGTCGACAACGAGTCCGGCGACATCGTCGCCCACTTCGTCTACGAGGAGGGCGCGCTCGTCACGGCCGTCGACGGCACCCACGCCGGCGAAATCGGTACGGTCGACGAGATTCAGGTCACGCCCGGCTCCGCACAGAACAACGTCCTGGTCGCCCAGGACGACGGCGAGGGCTTCGAGACCATCGAGGAGTACGTCGTCGTCATCGACGAGAACTTCACAGGCGATTCGGACGACGAATCGGAAACCGTGAGCGGCGAAGCCGCGAACGAGGGTGATGACGATGAGTAGTGAAACGGGATCTGGCGCCGACTTCCACGAGATGCGCGAACCGCGCATCGAGAAGGTCGTCGTCCACATGGGCATCGGCCACGGTGGCCGCGACCTGGCCAACGCCGAGGACATCCTCGGCCAGATTACCGGCCAGACGCCCGTCCGAACGAAGGCAAAGCGGACCGTCGGCGAGTTCGACATCCGCGAGGGCGACCCCATCGGCGCGAAGGTCACACTGCGTGACGCGACCGCCGCTTCGTTCCTCGAGACTGCGCTGCCGCTCGCCGACCTCAAGTCGACGCAGTTCGACGACACCGGCAACTTCAGCTTCGGCGTCGAGGAACACACTGAGTTCCCGAGCCAGGAGTACGACCCGAGCATCGGAATCTACGGGCTGGACGTCACCGTCAACCTCGTCCGCCCCGGCTACCGCGTCGCCAAGCGAGACAAGGCGTCCCGGTCGATTCCCTCGAACCATCGACTCAACCCCGACGACGCCGTCGCGTTCGTCGAGTCGACCTTCGACGTGGAGGTGAGCGAATGAGCGAAAGTGAAACACAGGACGAGCCCGACGCCGACACAGAGGCAGAACGGACCGGCCAGCTCGAGTCCTGCCAGCGCTGCGGGCGCCAGCAGGGACTCGTCGGCAAGTACGACATCTGGCTGTGTCGCCAGTGCTTCCGCGAGATCTCGCGGGGAATGGGCTTCAAGAAGTACAGCTAACCATGACAGGAAACGACCCATTCGCCAACGCGCTGTCGGCCATCAACAACGCCGAGAGCGTCGGGCATCTGGAGCAGACTGTATCGCCCGCCTCGAACGAAATCGGCTCCGTCCTCGAGGTCTTCTACGACCGCGGGTACATCGACGGGTTCACCTTCGTCGACGACGGCAAAGCCGGCGAGTTCGAGGTCGAACTGAAAGGTGCCATCAACGAGTGTGGCCCGGTCAAGCCCCGCTACTCAGCAGGGGCCGACGAGTTCGAGAAGTGGGAGAAGCGATTCCTCCCCGCCCGTGACTACGGGACCCTCGTCGTCACGACCAGCCACGGCATCATGAGCCACTACGAGGCTCGTGAGGAAGGCGTCGGTGGCCAAGTCATCGCGTACGTGTACTAACAATGCCACGAGTAGAACTGCAGATTCCGGAGGACGTGTCCGCCGAGATGGACCACCTCGACGTCACCGTCGACGGTCCCAACGGCACAGTCACACGTCGGCTCTGGTACCCCGACATCGACGTCTCCGTCGACGGCGACACCGTCGTCATCGAGTCCGAAGAGGACGACGCGAAGACGATGTCGACGATGGGTACCTTCGAGAGCCACATCGAGAACATGTTCCACGGCGTGACCGAGGGCTGGGAGTACGAGATGGAAGTCTTCTACTCTCACTTCCCCATGCAGGTCAACGTCGAAGGTGACGAAGTCGTCATCGAGAACTTCCTCGGCGAGCGCGCCGCCCGTCGGACTACCATCCACGGGGACACCGAGGTCCAGATCGACGGCGAGGAACTCACCCTGACGGGCTCGGACATCGAGGCCGTCGGCCAGACCGCCGCGGACATCGAACAGCTCACCCGCGTCAACGACAAGGACGTCCGGGTGTTCCAGGACGGGGTGTACATCACCCAGAAACCGTCGCGAGGTGACGCCTGATGGCAGACGACGAATCCAACGACGAGTTCGAGGAACTCACCGACATCAGCGGCGTCGGCGACGCGAAGGCCAACGCGCTGCGCGAGGCCGGCTTCGAGACGGTCGAAGACGTGCGCCGCGCAGAGCAGTCCGAGCTGGCCGAGGCCGAGGGCGTCGGTAACGCCCTCGCGGCCCGAATCAAGGCCGACGTCGGTGGCCTCGAGGTCGCCGAGGAGGCCGAGGCCGACGTCGAAGACGAGACCGAGGACGACGAGCCGGCCGAGGACGTGGAGACGGAGCTCCAGCCCCGCGGGCTCGCCGACAAGACGCCGGGCCTGGACGACGAGGAGGCCCGACTGCTGGCACAGCGCCACCGCGTCGGGAAGCCGAAGTTCAACCGGCAGGACCACCACAAGAAGAAGCGCGTCTCGACATCGTGGCGCCGCCCCCGCGGGCAGCTCTCGAAGCAGCGCCGCGGCATCAAGGGCAAGGGCGACACCGTCGAGGCGGGCTTCCGCTCGCCGAAGGGCGTGCGCGGCAAGCACCCCTCGGGCTTCGAGGAAGTCCGCGTCCACAACGTGGACGACCTGGACGGCGTCGACGGCGACGTCGAGGCCGTCCGCATCGCCTCGAAGGTCGGCGCTCGCAAGCGCGAGCGAATCGAGGAGGAGGCGGAGGCAGCGGGCATCCGCGTCCTCAACCCAACCTACGTCGAAGTGGAGGTGAGTGAGTGATGACGAACCTCAAAGCACAGAAGCGACTCGCAGCGGACGTCCTCGACGTCGGGAAGAACCGCCTCTGGTTCGACCCCGAGCGACAGGGCGACATCGCCGACGCGATCACTCGCGAAGACATCCGCGAACTGGTCGACGAAGGCGCCATCACGGCGAAAGACAAGAAGGGCAACTCCCGTGGCCGCGCACGCGAACGCCAGCAGAAGCGTTCCTACGGCCACCAGAAGGGAGCCGGCACCCGCAAAGGGAAGGCCGGGGCCCGGCGAAACGAGAAGGAAGACTGGACGTCGCGCATCCGCGCCCAGCGGACGACGCTGCGCGAGCTGCGCGACGACGGCACGCTCTCGAAGACCGAGTACCGCAAGCTCTACGACATGGCTGGCGGTGGCGAGTTCGACAGCGTGGCGGACCTCGAACGATACATCGAAGCAAACTACGGTGACGAATAATGGCGACAGGACCACGATACAAGGTGCCGATGCGGCGACGCCGCGAGGCCCGAACCGATTACCATCAGCGGTTGCGCCTGCTGAAATCCGGCAAGCCCCGCCTCGTTGCTCGAAAGAGTAACAAGCACGTCAGGGCGCAGCTGGTGACTCTCGGGCCAGACGGCGACCGAACCCTCGCGTCCGCACAGTCGAGCGACCTCGCGGAGTACGGCTGGGAAGCGCCGACGGGCAACATGCCCTCGGCGTACCTGACCGGACTGCTCGCAGGTCTGCGCGCACTGGATGCGGGCGTCGAGGAAGCGGTGCTCGACATCGGCCTCAACTCCCCGACCCCCGGAAGCAAAGTTTTCGCAATACAGGAAGGCGCAATCGACGCCGGCCTGGACATCCCCCACAACGACGACGTACTCGCAGACTGGCAGCGCACGCGCGGTGTCCACATCGCCGAGTACGACGAGCAGCTGGACGAACCGCTGTACAGTGGGGACTTCGACGCGGCAGACCTCCCGGAACACTTCGACGAAGTGCGGGAGACACTACTGGAAGGTGACATCGAACTATGAGTGGTAACAACGGCTGGGAACCCCGGACACGCCTCGGCAAGCAAGTTGTCGAGGGCGAGATCGACTCCATGCAGGAGGCGCTCAACTCGGGACTCCCACTGAAAGAATCGGAAATCGTCGACCAGCTCGTTCCCGACCTGGAAGACGAAGTGCTGGATATCAACATGGTCCAGCGGATGACCGACTCCGGCCGGCGGGTGAAGTTCCGCTGTGTCGTCGCAGTCGGCAACCGCAACGGACTGGTCGGCTATGCCGAGGGGCGTGACGACCAGGTCGGCGGGGCCATCCAGAAGGCGATCAACATCGCCAAACTGAACATCATCAACGTCTCTCGTGGCTGTGGGTCCTGGGAGTGTGGCTGTGGCCGTCCGCACACGGTCGCGCTGCGCACCAAGGGCAAGGCCGGGAGCGTCGAGGTCGAGCTCCAGCCCGCCCCGCGCGGCCTGGGCCTGGCGGGCGGGGAGACCGTCCGCAAGGTGCTCGAGCTCGCCGGCATCGAAGACATCTGGACCCGCTCGTCGGGCAACACCCGCACGACGGTCAACTTCGCGAAGGCGACGTTCAACGCCTTGCAGAACACGGCCGAAGCCCGTGTGCCCGAACGGACCTTCGAGAAGCGAGAGGTGATCGAGTGATGCACGCGCTCGTCCAGCTCCGTGGCGACGTCAACATGGATACGGACATCCACGACACGCTGAAGATGCTCAACGTCCACCACGTCAACCACGCGACGCTCGTCCCCGACACGGACACGTACAACGGCATGGTGACGAAGGTCAACGACTACGTGGCCTTCGGCGAGCCCAGCCAGGAGACGCTCGAACTGCTCCTGGAGACGCGCGCCGAACCCGCCGAGGGTGACGCCGACGTCGACGACGAGTGGGTCGCCGAGAACACCGACTACGACGACATCGCCGGTCTGGCGTGGGCGCTCATCTCCGAGGAGACGACCCTGCAGGAGCAGGGACTCTCCCCGACGCTCCGTCTGCACCCGCCGCGTGGCGGCCACGACGGCATCAAGCACCCGGTCAAGGAAGGCGGTGAACTCGGACGCCACGACTCCGAGGGCATCGACGACCTCCTGGAGGCGATGCGATAATGACGAGTAAGAAACGACGGCAGCGCGGGTCCCGCACGCACGGCGGCGGCTCGCACAAGAACCGTCGCGGTGCCGGTCACCGCGGTGGCCGCGGGGCCGCCGGCCGCGACAAGCACGAGATGCACAACTACGAGCCGCTCGGCAAGAGCGGCTTCAAGCGCCCGCAGAAGGTCCAGGAAGAGGTCGCGACGGTCGACGTCCGCGAGCTCGACGAGGACGCGGCGCTGCTGGCCGCCGACGGCGTCGCCGAAGAAGACGGCGACGGCTACCGCATCGACGCCCGCGACGTGGTCGACGACGGCCGCGAAGTCGACGTCGTGAAGGTCCTCGGGTCCGGCCAGGTTCGCAACGAACTCACGCTGGTCGCCGACGACTTCTCCGAGCAGGCGACGGAGAAAATTGAAGCGGCTGGCGGCAGTACCGAGCTGACAGCGCGGGGCCAGGAGCGCCAGGCCGCCGCCGAAGAGGACGAAACCGACGCAGAAGACCAGGACTAACGACCCATGACTTGGAAGGACACCGCCGAACCACTGCTCGTCCGGATGCCAGCAGTCCGTCGCCCGGAGAAACACATCCCGTTCAAGCGCAAGCTGACGTGGACCGGGGGCGTACTCCTGCTGTACTTCTTCCTGACGAACGTGCAGCTGTTCGGGCTCGACATCGACCAGAGCCAGGCCATCTTCGGCCGCTTCGCGTCGATTCTCGCGTCCGGACAGGGGAGCATCATGCAACTGGGTATCGGGCCGATCGTCACTGCCTCCATCGTGTTGCAGCTGCTCGGTGGGGCCGACCTGCTCGGCCTGGACACGCAGAACGACCCGCGTGACCAGGTGCTCTACCAGGGCTTACAGAAGCTGCTCGTGGTGGTGATGATCTGTCTGACCGGCCTGCCGATGGTCTTCGCCGGTAGCTTCCTGCCGGCGGACCCCGCCGTCGCCCAGTCACTGGGCATCGGCACCGCCGGCGTCCAGTGGCTCATCTTCGCCCAGATATTCGTCGGTGGTGTCCTCATCCTCTTCATGGACGAGGTCATCTCCAAGTGGGGCGTCGGCTCCGGTATCGGGCTGTTCATCGTCGCCGGCGTGAGCCAGCGCCTGCTCGGTGGGCTGGTGACGACGCCCGTCATCGGCGGCCAGAGCGGCATCATCCACACCTGGTACCTCTTCATCACCGGCCAGCAGTCCACCGGCCCGGTGCTCGCACTGGAGGGGCTCCAGACCATCATCCTCGGCCAGGGACGCATCCTCGCGCTCATCACGACCGTCCTCATCTTCGGGGTGGTCGTCTACGCCGAGTCCGTCCGCGTCGAGATTCCCCTCTCGAACGCCCGGGTCAAGGGCGCGCGTGGCCGCTTCCCCGTGAAGCTCATCTACGCCAGCGTCCTGCCGATGATCCTCGTCCGCGCGCTCCAGGCCAACATCCAGTTCCTGGGGCGCATCCTGGACGCCCAGCTGGCCAGCATGCCGGCCTGGCTGGGGACCTACTCGAACGGCCAACCCACCGGTGGGTTGTTCTACTTCCTGGCCCCCATCCAGAGCCCCCAGCAGTGGATGTGGTGGCTCGAATCGGCGAGTCAACCCGTCTGGCAGATTCTCGTCCGCATTGGGGTCGACCTGACCTTCATGCTCATCGGCGGCGCCATCTTCGCCGTCTTCTGGGTGGAGACGACTGACATGGGCCCCGAGGCGACGGCCCAGCAGATTCACAACTCCGGGATGCAGATTCCCGGCTTCCGGCAGAACGTCGGTGTCATCGAGAAGGTCCTCGAACGCTACATCCCGCAGGTGACCATCATCGGCGGCGCGCTCGTCGGCTTGCTCGCGGTGCTCGCGAACATGATGGGCACCATCGGCGGCGTCTCCGGAACCGGCCTGCTGCTGACGGTCTCCATCACGTACAAGCTGTACGAGGAGATCGCCGAAGAACAGCTCATGGAGATGCATCCGATGATGCGCCAGATGTTTGGCTGAGTGTGTTCACCCTGTAAACACACTTCTCTACCCCCGGTAATTCTTTCAGGCCCCTCCCTGAACAGGGATGTATGGCCTCCGGTTCTTCGAACGACGACGAACCCTCTCCCCACATCCGCATCCGTATCGAGCCCGAACACAAGCGAGAGTGGCTCGAATACGTCGAGGAATCCCGGCATTCGACGATGACTGACCTTATCAAGACTGCCGTCGATAATACGATCAAAGGAAAGTGGGTACTCAGAGACCACGAGGACGACGAGCAGTCGGTCCCCGACGAACTCACAGAGTCGCTCGACACCATCCACGAACGACTGGAGGCGGTCGAGACGCAACTCGACGACGCGACACTTGGCGACGCAGAGCCAGAGGAAATTGACGAGCAGGAACTCCTCCGTATCGCCCATCGCTGCCACGATGTATTGCCGGTCGTCGAGGACGAGGAACACCTCATCTCGTTGACCCCCCTGTACAAGATCAAGCTCGAAGCCCACGAACGCCCGAAGCTCACTGGTACCGCTCAGGACATCAGCGCCCACATCGACGAATCGAGTTCGACAGTTCGACGCGCGCTCATCTACCTGGAGCGACAGCCGACGGTGAACGTCGAAAGCGTCATCGACGAGGGGACGCGTCGCTGGTACGAAGTCGATCCGACCGCCGAAAGCAGCGTTCCCGACGAGATGGACCTCCGTGCGACACTGGAAGAATCGTCCGAGGTCGACAACGTGGACGAAGCCCTCGAATTCGTCGAGGGCTCGAAAGTTCCCGAACCGGACAAGGAGGGTGACTTCTGATGGAACGTCAGGACGACGGCAAATTCGGGTCGAAACGCGAACTCGAGGAATACAAGCAACTGTTCGATGACTACGCAGGCTGGCTCACGGACTTCGTGGACAAGGACACGACCGTCACGCGTCGGAAGAAGGGGGCCGAAGCTTGGCTGCACTGGTGTGCGGAAGAAGGCTACGACCCGCTGGACGCCGACGAGGACACTGTGGACGCGTTCGTCCACGCGATGGTCGGTGACGGCCTCGCCGAGACGACGATCTCGAACCGGTTCGCCTCCGTCAGTAAGTTCTACCACTGGATCTCGACCGACCCCGACAGACCGAACGACATCGAGAATCCCACGGCCGAGATTACGCTCCCCAATCAATACGACATCAGCAACAACGCCGCATACACGCGAATCCTGCATCGGGAAGGTCGGGAGGACATCATCGCCCCCGACTACGAGGAACTGAAGCCCCTGTTCGACCATCCGCCCGGAGCGACCGACTTCTCGAAGATACGAAACGAACTCGTCTGTCGGCTCTTCTGGCAGACAGCGCTACGTTCCGACGAGATGTCCCGGGTCCGTCTCGACAACGTCGATTTCGATGACAGGGACATCAGAGTCCGGAGTGCGAAGCTCAACATTGACGACCACCCGAAGCTCTACCACCGCCACGTCTTCTACGAGGGGAATCTGGACTACCTCATGCAGCGCTGGATCGACAAACGCGCCGAGAAAGACCCGAAGAACGAGTCGCCGTACCTGTTCATCGGAGACAAGGGGAATCAGCTCAGCTCTTCATACCTCTCACGCATCGTCAAAGAAGCCGCACACGACGCCGGTATTCAGGAGCCGCTGGTACGGGATTCCGATGGAACTGTCGCACAGTGGTTGTACACCGCTCACAGACTCAGACACAGCCGAATTACACACCTTGCGAACAAGACGGATATGGACCTGAACTTCGTGCGGATGATGGCGGGCCACGCGAGTATGGACACAACGCTCGATTACGTCAATCCAGACTGGGGCGAAGCGCGACAGGCGTATAGAGACGCGACGGGAACGGGCAACTAGTGAATTGACGAACGGCTCACAGAATTGTAAGGTGGTCCTCAGTCTTTGATGGGCAATACCCCATAAACCCTTGTTGATGGGCCACAGACCATAGAACAAGGGATGACGTTCGAGGTCATCGAGAACACCGAAGACAGAACAGGTGAGACGGTCATCCGACGAAAAATATACGAACTGATGATCCCCAGTATCCAATCGGATACCGATACGCCCTACATTACGGCTTTCTCGATGGCCAGGGCACCATTCTCCGGTACGACAACGAGAACCAGACCCCCGGGCGCCACGAACGCCACACATCCGACGGCATCGAAGAAATCGAGTTCCGCGGAATGAGAGAACTCCGTGACCGATTCTTGAACGAAATCCAGGACCTTCCATGACCACGAACACACTCAAAATCACGTACGGACAGTGCGAGAATAACCAGCGAGCCGCCCGCGAACGACTCCGTCGGGCAGAGGCTGGCGAAGAGTTCGATGAACAAGAGGCAGCGTTTATCCTTAACCTCGATGATCTTGCCGACGTCGAACGACTCATGCGTCGGTTGAATCTCCAGCTTCTGGATATCGTCGCCAGTGAACGCCCCGAAAGTATCCGTGAGACGGCCCGACTTGTCGACCGCGATTACAAAGAGGTTCACCGGAATCTCGAGGAGCTCGAAGAACTCGGTGTCATCGAATTCACTACAGAAGGCAATAGCAAACGCCCGATTCTCCGCGATGGAACCGAGGCAATCGACCTCTCGATTACGTTTCCCATCGACGCCGACACGTCCGACTTCACTGCTCGTCAAGAGAGATCAGCCTGAGACACAGTGCTTCGAATGTCTGCTGGCACGGGTGGGGCGTTCGCGCCACCGACAAAAGTATGATTCCACTCAAGACGCTCGTCTCGAAGCGTCGCGCCGTCTATCGGGTGACTCTCACAGCAGATCTGGCTCTCCCCTCTCAATCAGCCTTCTTGGACGGTTACGGGCACTTCAGTATAGACGGTCGAGCGAGCCATAGAGCTCCTCGTTCTGAATATGGGTGCAGAACTGCGCGCAGAGCCGACAGCAGTCAGCGGCACCGCTGGATGACTAAGTACGCGGCGTCCCAACCGATGACCTGAGACACTCTCAGATGTCCGATACCGATCGCCATCCAACAGAGGAAGTTCGCCAGCCGGAGCCACCGCTTCCCGAGGATAGCGGGCTGACGCTCGAAGAGTATCTCGCTATGCAACAGGCAATCGGTCACCCGACGCGGTTTCGGATCCTGCGAACGCTCGTCGTCAACGACGAATTGAGTGCTGCCGATCTCAAGGCTGCGGTCGACGTCGAATCCCACAATTTCCACTACCACCTCGACGAACTGGTCGATGTCGGACTGGTCGACAAGCGCCAGCGACGGACCGCTGACAGCCAAGACTTCTACACGTACGATCGGCCGACAGCGATGGGGCGCGACATCCTCGAATACGGCGTCGTGGAACTCATACGCCGTGAACGAGAGTTCGACGACGTGTATCGTAGGCTATAGTCCCAACGAAACGCGAATAGCGTCTTCAATCTCTTCGATCTGAGACGGAGAAACCGTGCCGTACTTCTCTACGATCCGCTCTTCGATATCGACCGTGCGGATCTGGTCCAGCTGGACGTGCGAGTCCTTGCTGAGTTCGTCCATCGACCCCGGAAGATTGACGTGAAACGGGTAGTTCGTATGTCCGCCCGAGATCGGCGCGATTATCGTCGTAGCTGAGTGTGTGTTTCCGACATCGTTCTGAACAACAACTGCAGGACGGGTTTTGTAAATCTCTCCACCTCTGGTGTCATCATCGCCCGGTCCACCGAGATCGACGCTGACAATATCCCCTCTCCGGACTCTCATTCGTGGTCCGGGTGGTCGCCAAGTTGCTTATTCGCTTCAGTTGAGACGGCACTCCACTCGGTATTCGTCTCGGCTGCCTGGGCAGCATTGTCTTGATACGCCTCTGCAAGCTCCGTTTCAGTCGGTTGCATTCGGTCATCGATTGCTTCCTGAACGAGTTGAGAGAGATTGATCCCTGTTTCATCAACCCACTTGGATTGGTCTTCTCGAATTGTGACGTTCTTTCGCTCCATAATTGTGTGTATTGAGTGTGTATGAATAAGCCTGGCGGCGCGGGTGGCTCCTATCGAATCCACCGAAACTCGACATACGGTCAGCCGAACGGTATCTGTGAAATCATATCCACTCTGTCTATACTCCAGGGTGATGTCCTTAACACAGTACTCCACGTGTTTACGATGCGCCGTCTCGAAAACGACCACACCGCCCGTAGCATTCTCGCTGAGTGCCCGTCCGGGGAGTCGAACCCCGACACGTCCATTTTCGCCTCGGATTATGACGATTTCCAGTACATGGAAACCGTCTCCGATGGTGGGACGGCTACTCCGAGACGCGAACCGTCTTCACGGGCTCTGGTGACTGTTCAGGTTCTGGAAGGTACGACCGGTGTCTCAGTCGCCGATGCCGGGTGACTGTTCGCTTTTGATCTCTTCCGCTCGTTCGGTGGTGATCTCGTTGACACTGAGGATATACGTCCAGGTACACTGAGCGCCCGGACAGCCCATCATGTTCCGGTGGACACGCTCTTCCTCCTGATCGTACACCCACCGGACTTTGATGCCGCAGTAAGGGCAATCGACCGCAATTTCCAGTGGCATTATTCGGAAGTTGGCGTAACGATGAGATAGACACCTGCTGATTCAGGGATGGAGTAGGTGAGGGACATATTTTCTGACGCGTGTAACCACCCTGCGTGAATCCCCTCAACCCCTTTCTCGTACAGTTGGGTCGGATGCCGGTCAATGTCTGTGTGGTCAACGAGTGTGTACTCTCCAGGCGGGAACACGTCACCAACCCATATCGCACCACTTTCTTTTCGCTGGAGCCAACTGACGACGCGGCCAGTAACTGTCAGTTCCGGCCTTCCAGAATCTGTGCCGTCATTCAACGATTCGGTTCTCAGTTCCACCGGAGTCTCCTCGTCCAGCTCTGACTTGTCGGATTTCAAATGGCTCGTCGTTGTTCTATTGTGTCGGTCTGTATCGCGACTCTGCTCTGTCACAGGTAGGCGAATGATGTGTGGACACAACAACAATAGGCGATTGCAGATGGGTAAGTCGAACCGGTAGCAGAAGCCTGCTCTGTACGTACGTGGAAACACATCGATGACCGGATGCAATGACCCGTTGATGATATATTTAACAAGCTCGGAGGGGTGGATAGTCAGAAACGAAACGGGTTGAACTCCAAGGGTTCAACGAGTATCGGATGTCAGATGAACGTTAAGACAGCAGTTTCGTGATCATCAATCAATATCTGGGACAGGATTCCCAGAAACGCCCTAACATCACGTCTCCGGAAACGCGACTCCCGCGAAAGATAATCTTCCTACTCGTTCGAATCAAACCGCAGAACTACAGACATCGAGCATAGTGAAATCGACCGCCAGAAAGATATAACCGACGAGAGTGTCTACTAAGTCATATGAGTATCGCCCATGATGACGATGTGCTCGGTGGCGAACCACGAATCGACGGCACGCGTATCGGCGTTCGCCACGTCGCCGCACGGGTGATTGATAACGGACAATCTCCCGCTCACGTCGCGGATCAGCTGGATGTCTCTCTTGCGGACGTGTACGAGTCCCTCTCCTACTACTACGCCCACATCGACGAGATGCAAGAGTTCGAAGCGGAGAACGAGGCAGCGTTCGAAAGAGTGCAGGATTCGTCACTCAAACCGAAAGAGACCGTGAGGTGACGGGCGCTCAGATTCTCCTTGACGAGCACGTCGGTAGAGTCTTCGAGCGACTGCTCCGTGAGCGCGGCCACGATGTCGAACAGGCGAAAGACCGGTTTGGAGAACACACAAATGACGACGAACTGGTGGCGTGGTGTGGTGAGTCTGGGACCATCCTTGTGACCAACAATGCAAAGGATTTCGAACCACTACATCACAAGTACGACCACGCGGGCATCTTTCTCTACCATGAGCAGAATCTACCAGACACCGACCCGGAAGGACTTGCTCGAACCGTCGACGAGGTATTCACTCAATATGGTATAGACGGAGTCGAAAACCAACTCGTTGATCTCGGTGAGTGGTACGAGTGGCTTCACAAGTGACACTCGACCGTCGGTGTTAGACCTCTCGTCTGTATCCCGCAACGCATCGCGTCGGACTGCCTGTACAGGGAAGGCCGAAGGCCACTGCAATGATATTCTATTCTATGTTGAGGCAGACGAGCGCCGTCGTTTCTGATGGCGAGTTGGTGATTCACGACGAGCCCCGCATTCGGAATTGACGAATCACGGTGAGCCACATCCACACGATGGTCGAAGTACGCGGCCTCGACGCGTAGACGGTTACGGACTGCTTTGACCTCACCGCCTCGGACATCTTCGGCGCAATAGCAGTACTATTGCGGCTTCCCCGAAGAGACGTGGGCAGTCAACGAACACTGTCGAGAGCTTCATAAAGTTACAAAAGAAACCCGAGCATCATCACTGGCTCCGAGGATTTGCCGCAATCGTAATTATCCATTTGTCGTTTCTTCCTGGCCAGAATATTGCGGCTCTACTGGCTGATAAACTCGGTAAATCCGATAGAGGTACTCAGGAGCCGGTGAGCAGTAACAGGTGCAAGAACACACCTGCGACGTCGTCCAACCGCTCACCGGGTGCGACCCGCGTCTGCTGTGCATCGTACTTGATGACTCCCGCATCCGCGAGTGCGCTCAGGTGCGTGTTGCGGAGTGATTCACGGACGTTCCGGTAGTCATCTCCGGTCGCTTCTTCGATGCTGTATCCCTGGGTGACTGCGGTCACCCACCGGGCCACTTCCGACATCGTAGTCCACTCGTCCTGCTCGCGTGTGAGCATATAGAGAACGACGAGCTGACGCCGTCGGTTCCTCAATAGCGAGCAGACCGTGCTGACCTCTTCGTGACGAGCACCGGCCGCGACGAACTCGCCGAGCGGAGCCCACCAGCTCGGGTGGTCATCAGGCATAGTTTGACCCCCCAGAATTACAGCCTCCACTGTTGGTTCGGAGGGAGGTCGTCTGCCGCTCGGTTCGACTGGGTCGTGGGACACGAAGCGTGAGGTGTCCACCATCCCCGCAGCGGGGGTGACGGACAGAGTTATCACTCCGTGACCGGTTAGGCTCTGATGCTGTCATACTGGCAGCGTTGGTTCCCGGTGTTGCAGCACCGGGGGCCGTTTTGCGGCCACTGGTGTTTGCTGGTTGATTATAAAGTAGGTTTGTATATCTACTCAGACTACGTCGAAATGTGCTTACGATGAGCAAGGGGAACTGGCGGTTTCCCCGTACTGGTTTCCCAGTTCACATCCCGGGTTCTCCTGACGAGCCGTCACCGTGGCTGGAACCAGGCTATATGCCGAGAGATCTCCGCTTGCCCGTGTTATCGTGGAATTGGAGACTGTCTTTTGAGAGGATAATCTACTTCCCAATTGTGTTTCTCCGCGCGTATCTAACCCTCCGAAATGTGGGTAGTAGCGGATTTTTGCGGAGTCTTCCGGAACTCTTCGGAACAATATTTAGTGGTTTCTTTAGGCATATGTACGTCTTTTTCGAAGTTACATATATATTAGATCCTCACGTATCTTGATTCTCTTCTTTTTGTTTTGAGAGAGGTCCAGAGAATACACAAAATCAGAAATAATATAATTAGATTCGTCGAGACGTGGCAAGGACTTTTACAAAATGGGAAAGGATTGGTAGCCATGGGTCGCGACAACCGAATCAGAATCTCGGCGGGCGTTGACCGAGTCAAGAGTATCACTGCCCCACCCGAAGAACTCGACAAGTGGGAGGACTGGAAGAACGAACTCGGCATGACTCGGTCGAAGTTTGTGCGGTGTGCAGTCAGTGCCGGCGTCTCGAAAATCGATCCACCCTCGTTCGGTGATTCGTACGATGACGACAAGCGATCGTATCGATCGGAGATCAAGGAAGCGATACGAGGCGATGCGCGGGATACGGACGACGTCGTTGAGGCCGTGTTGGAGGACGTCGCCGACGACGTCCGTGCGGAACTTCAAGGGATGATCGATACCGGGCAGGTGACCATGAGCGTGTACGACGGACTCGTCATCGACAGTGATGACGAATGACCGGGTTCAACAGAGAGCGACTCGACACCCTCCCGCAGGAGTATGTCGACCTGATCAGGGAGTTCGAGACGTACAAGAACGACACGGGCAAGCAATCCGGGACGGTGCAAACGTATCTGGTTCGAGTCACGGACTTCTTCGAGTGGCTCGTCAACCATGGCAACACACCGCCTGTCGATGATCTCAACGACAGACATGCGATCAGATACACCAGGTGGGCCGAATCTCACTACTCGGCCGCGACGTATCGTTCTCGTATCATCACGACCAAAAACATGTTCGAGGTGGTGGAGACTCTTAACGGCAGTATCTGGAAACGACCCGAGGCCGGGCTCCCAGACTCACAGGAGGTCAGGGACAGCAACAAACACGGTCGGGAAATCGACATAACCGACATGTCGAAGTTCTTCATGTCGATCAGAGATCCCCTCTGGCACGCGTTCTTCCTCACGTTGCTCAAGCTCCTCGTCCGAAACGGCGAGGCGACGAACATCCGTCTGTCAGAAGTCCATATCGACGACCCGGACATCTACCAGCTCTACGATGACCTCGACATCACGTATTGTTCGACGGTCGCCAATTCACCGGATTCGATATACATCCCATCCGATAGAGAGGGAAACAAGCGGAGATCGAGCACCCGGATCCCCATCGACTCGGAACTCAAAGCCGCGCTCATTCGGTGGCTCGCGGTACGGCCGACGACCGAAGCGTCGCTGTCGGACCCACAGACACTGTTCGTTTCCCTCGGTGACAACTGGGGGCAGCCGCTGTCACCGTCGTCGGTGGGCATCGCGTTTGCAGAACTAGCACCCGAGTCCTGGCGGTCAGGGGATGATCCGTTCACGCCCCATAACTTCCGGCACTGGAGCAATCGGAAACTGCGAGGCAAGATAACCGATGACCTCCTGAGTTATCTGCGTGGTGACGCCGAGGATATGCTCGCTCACTACGACGACCTGATCGCAGAGTACGATGAGCGCGTGCGGAAGCCGTACGTTCGGCATATCCCTTCCATCTATCTTTGAGGAATTGGGGCTCCGTCGAAAACGGGTCGGAACTGAATAAATAACTTAGATCGGAAATCGGCAAGACCGTCTCTATCCGGTAATTTTGGCACTATTGGGTTCAAAGCATTATTTATTTTCGCTATTTTAAAATATGGATAATTCCGAAACTGGCACTTCTAGCTGATTTTTTGTTCCAGAAACATTTCGCTGGCTCACAGTTATACCGATGAACCACAGAATGCTATGCGTGACATCGCACAGTTCCTCCCAGACAGGAGGTGAAATCCCAACCGAGTCGAAAACTATCGTTCATATCAACAAAGATGGGCGAATTGTAATACCCCGTGACGTACGGCGGGTGCTGGATATCGAGCAAGATCGTGCGCAAATCGAGGTACGGTACAATGGAACAACTGCACAGGGAATCATTAGCATCGACGAGTTAGGTCGAGCGACGCTACCAGTTCAGATGCGGCGATACTTAGGGCTCGAAGGTAAGGAAGCAGATCTACAGGTGGTCGTGTCCCAAATTAGCTCTTCGAGCGTGTCATAGAATTCATCTCATAGCTTCTCCTGTCAAGGAGCGTTTCCTCTCTCGTAGTTGGTGATGGCAACGACGAGCCGTAGGCAAAACGCGGCGAACACTTCTATTCGTGCGTGGACGCGGCCTCAGGCGCGGACGTGCCCGAGGCCGCAGTCCTTGACCGCATCGTTGGTTCGTTCGACTCCTGTCCGGTGGTTGTACGTCTCGTTCAAGATGATTGCTTCAACTGAACGTCCCGACTATGTTCCTCGATGCGGTCTTCGACCCTGTACTCGATATCTTTCGGATCGTCAGGTTTCGCGGATTGTAGCGATACTCATACAGCCGTCAAGATCGGCGGAGGGCACAAGCTCACCGTCACTACGTCGAAGATACCGGTGCTGACCACGACGAACTCAGCTATTTCCGGTTCGTCGAAGATTCTCTCACTTCGACGGGTAAAGCACTATCAACAGAACAGTTCAGTCAAAAGGTCGATCTCGATATTTTACTTAGCTATCGTGATACCGCTGATCACGCGACAGCTTCGTCCCAATACCGCTGCCGAGTACCATTAACCGCCGCGCTAGAGAACACGGCAGCAAACTCAAGCAGTTTCTTCTCAACTAGTCTGCGACACAGACGCTGACGCCGTCGCTGTCGACGGCGCAAAGTGTCCCAGCCAAGATGATAACCGTTCGTACCACTCTGTCCAAGCCACGCTTGGTGAAAATGTCATCGAGAAATTACTCCCCCTACTGAACCTGCCGGTCAACGTTAACTGGGACGAGACAGCTGCCACCCTCAACAATATTGACGCAGCCACTGACGACGTGACGGTCGTCAATTACTTTGATAACGGTATTGTTACGGCCAATGAATTGGCCTAAAAGAATCAGATTGAAGGCCGATTCTCGTTCTATAATTATTCTACAACTCTATCAAATACCTGGCGCATCAAGCGTTGGTTGTTCTTATTTAGTTATCACAACGATCGAGGCAAGCTCCCTTGTTATCATTAGCGCGCTCGTCCACGAGGCAGTCAAGAACAATACCAACAACGATTGGGTACTTGAGAGTACAAGTTCGAGCCGTATCGATAAGGATGATCTGTTATTAATGAGGTTATTTTTGTAAATTCAGACGTATTTTAGAATAACTTAAACATCTTCTTTACTAGTGTGAGTGCACCTTGATCCCACGCCACACGATGATCTTTTCCGGTCGTCTCATCACTCTCTTCGTAGTTCTCTAAATACCACTCATAAGTGTCTACCAACGCCTCCTGATTAGAGTATTCTGGCTCCCAGCCGAGGTCACAGAGCTTCTCGACAGAAACATACGAGTCTTCGTGAGCCGTCTCGTAAACCCACGGATACAGCGGTGACAAGTTGAGTTGGTTCAACACTCGGAGCGCAAATCTGCTTAGGGCTGCTGGCGTGCCGACTACTCGCTTGCCCGTGCCAGCTACATCAATCGGTGCTTGGAAGTCCTCTTTCATGGTATTATACTCTGTTGCCCCAACATTAAACGTGTCATTTACCTCGCTTTCGTCCAGTAGAAACATCAGATCGATTGCTCGAACAAGATCGTGAACGTGGAGTAATTGGTACTTGTTGTTTCCCCACCCAACCATCGGGATATTGGCCCCACTCTCAATCCAATCGAATAAAACTTGGAACACGCCAAGCCGTTGTGGCCCTATAAATGTTTTCGGGCGGAGAATCGGCACACACATCCCCATCCGACGAAAATCCTCGCAGATCTTTTCCGCCTCGATTTTGGCATCTCCGTATGGCCCGACCCCATCTAACGGGGAATCCTCTGTGATGGGGTGCGTATCGTGTGTGCCATAGACCGCCGTAGAGGAAATGTATACAACTCGTTCGATATCTTGTTCCTTGGCGGCCCACAAGACAGACCGGGTTCCTTCAACCGTTACGTCCCAGATATCGTCGTCATCCCATAATGGAAGTGCCGCCGCACTGTGGACGATTACGTCTGCGTCAGCATCCACAATTGCCTGAGAAACCCTCTCTTCATCACGAACATCGCCTTCAACGTACTTGATTCCTTTTGTATCATCTTCTTTATTGAACGGTTTGAGATCAAGTGCCGTTACGTCCCAGCCGTTATCTGAAAGATATTGGCACGTATGAAGTCCTAAAAAACCAGTACCACCCGTGACCAGTACAGAATCATACTGTCTATCCTGAGGTCGATCCGTTTGTGCTGCACTCATTATATCGGACAAATCAGTGTACTGGCTTCATATTTTTCATTCCCTTACTACACCGTATGGCCCAAAGATATCTGAATTGGAGATCCGGTGAAAACACCGGTCCTCTCAGGGAGTGATACTCATCGAATGCATTTCCAAACGACCTGTTATCGCTGGGCTCATCGATATTCCGCTTGTCGGGGTCGCTCCTTCAACAAAGCCACCTCTGCTACTCTGGGTATATATGCTCTTTCAGAGTTGGATCCGACCTCAATCATTTCGTGATCGCACAGATTGATCGCGGTGACCGGACGAATCTTATACATTATCTCCAAAAACCGTCACGTGTTTCTGTGAAGCAGGCCACTCTTTTTGAGAGCAGGGATATCTGACGAGACAAACGCCTGCTCAGCTATCTCATCGAGGCATACTTGCCGCACTCCTGTTGCACCGTTAATACGTACTGGGAGCTTGTGTCAACAGTCACAGTCTACACGCATCTCTTGACCGATTTCTACTCTGATATACGAACCAAAAATAAGGCTCTGTTGAACCCTCTTGCAGTCGTACGGTTTCGTATTGTAGCGGATTCTATGGTGTCGGTCACGACCGGGCAGTAGAGACGTCTCCCGGTGTCAGTTTAGAAGGAATATAATAGAGCCGAAATTAGCATATCCAGCGTAATAAATGATGATCGTTGCATCGAATATCCGATAGTCTGGGTAACAGTATCTTTATTTTCCTGTTAATCACACGATTAGGCGAACGAATGGCCGAATCATCTCAGACAGCTAATCCAGTCTCGATAACTACCGGCCTGCTTCGGGAAATCCGACCCTGGCAATGGTACAAGCAGAGCGTGATGTTTCTAGGTATCATCTTCTCGAAGAATTTGCTCAACGCTGAGGCTTGGATCAGTCTCCTGTTTGGTGTCGTCGCATTTACTTCTGTCAGCGGTACTACGTATATCTTCAATGACATCAACGATCTCGAAGAGGACCGTAATCATCCTGAAAAACAACATAGGCCGATTGCGAGCGGCCAAACTCCAGTCCCGGTTGCTGTTGTCTTCGGTGCTTTCTTAGCGCTTGTGGGCCTCAGTGCCGCGTATAGTTTGGGCCCGCTGTTCCTTGCGGTGTTGCTCGCCTACCTCAGTCAAAATGCGCTCTATTCGCTCTACCTGAAACATGTCGTATTCGTCGACGTCCTCATCGTCGCAATCGGATTCGTTTTACGCGCTATTGCGGGCGTTATCGCTATCGATGTCGTCCTAAGCCCGTGGTTGATCGTCACTACGTTCCTTCTGGCGTTAGTTCTCGCGCTTGGAAAACGACGCAACGAACTGGAAGTCTCACCCAATCCTGAGGACTCCCGCGATGTGCTGGGCAAGTACTCGAAACAGAATATGGATCAGCTTCTCGTGATGACAATGGCAACGTTACTAATGGCGTACTCCCTATACTCGTTTTCTCGCACGAGTCCTGCGATGCTGGCGACACTTCCGTTCGCGTTCTTCGGCGTGTTTCGCTACCACCATCTCGTCCATACGACCAACATCGCCGGTCAACCAGAGTACCTGTTCACTGATCGGCCGTCAGTCGTGAACCTCATTCTCTGGGGTGTGGTTGCTATCGCTATCCTGTACAACGTCCCTGAGATCGCTATCGAGGTGATACGGTGAAACAGTACGACTTACAGGTGCATACCGATGCCTCACCCTGTTCTCGCGCCGCACCTGCCGATGTTGTAGAGGCGGCTACTGAAGCGGCCCTGGATGGGATCGCCATTACGAACCACGATACGCTCGCGGGATACGACGAAGTCGCCGACTGTGCGCCCCCCAACCTCACGGTGATACCTGGCGTTGAGGTAACGACGACACAGGGGCATCTCCTTGCATTATTCGTTGAGGAGGAACCACCGCAGTCCGACCCGCTCACCGTTATTGAGAAAATCCATAACCAGAATGGACTCGCTATCCTCTCCCATCCATTCGATCGCTTCCGGGAATACTACGAGACAGATCTTGACACGATTGCGTCACAAGTTGACGCCGTTGAAACCCAAAACTCACGCTGTTTGTTTCCGCGATTTAATCGCCGGGCCCGAGAGTTCGCAAACCAGCACGACTTGGCAATCACGGGAGGTAGTGATGCACACTTCCCGATGGAAGTCGGCCGGTCTACAACAGTATGTGACCAACCCCTTCCGGAAGCGATCCAGTCCCGATCAACCCAAACAGCGGGACGAGGCGGTTACTTGTCGGGCCATACTGCGACAAAACTGAACGACTTGCTCAAGACGGTGAATCTCTGATGAGCGTACTCACAACGATTAACCGCGCCGTTCGCCGCCACGGTCTCTGGGTAACCGCGCTCCTAACGGTTGCCGTATTCTTCGGGCTGTTCATTATCGGGGATAGTTCAAAGGTCGTGTCGGCACTGCTTGCGGTTGAGCGATGGCGGATCGCTGTTGTGTTTGTCCTTGTCACGCTCAGTTACGGCATTCGGTTTCTCAAATGGGACTATTATTTCCGTCACTTGGGAATCGACATTCCCCCGAAAACGAGTCTGATTGTGTTCTTTAGTGGTCTAATGATGATCGTGACCCCCGGCAAGGCTGGGGAGGTATGGAAAGCGTGGTTCCTCCGTGATCTTGATGGGGTTCCAGTTAGCCAGACTGTGTCTGTCGTCGGAGGTGAACGTGTTACTGATCTAATCGCTCTATCTGCGTTCGCGTTGCTTGGTCTCTTGATTTACCAGCGGTCATCAATTGTACTTATTGGTATGATCTTGCTCTTCCTGGTCGGGATTAGTGTCCTTCAGTGGCAGTCATTTTGTCTCCGTGTGTTGGGATGGGTAGAGAAGGTTCCAGTCGTCAGCTCATATGCGACCGAGTTGGAGGCGTTCTATGAAAACACGTACACACTGTTTCAGTTGCGACCGCTCAGTATCGCGTTCATCATCAGCCTAATTGCGTGGGGCTTGGAAGGAGTCGCTCTGTGGGTGGTATTGAGCGGGTTTAGTTCGCAGGCGACACTCCTCACCGCTTTGTTCGTGTTTGGTTTGGGATCAGTAGTTGGGGCGGCCAGTCTCCTTCCTGGTGGTTTGGGCGCCACCGAAGCCAGTATGGTCGGGATGCTCGTCGTTTTGGGCTACACCCAGACAATCGCTGTGAGTGCGACGGTGATTATCCGGGTTGGCACCCTCTGGTATGGTGCGATACTCGGCACGTGTGTATTCGTCATCTATCGGTTTGTGACTGGTCATGTCGGGACCACCCAGTCCACGGACTAGCTCTTGGTCAGCCTCTCAGTCATCAATTGGTAAAGCGGTCGAGCTACCAGGAGAACCGTACAAATACTGACGAGCAGCAGGAACTCAAGCTTGATTGGTTGTGCCATCCCTGAAGAAAAACTTCGGAGTGACTGTCCAATATTGACATAGAGTATTGCCCAAGGTAACTCACCAATCAGTGTACCGAGCGTAAACGCCCATCCGGAGACTCCGGCGAGTCCCGCGCCGATAGAGATGCCATCCGCAGGTGCCGGAGACAACCGGGCGGCGATCATCCCGCGAAGCTCACCCGTCCTAGTCACGACTGTCTCACCCGCATTTGAGAGACGAGCAATATAGCTGTTTCTCTCGCTGAAATAGTCTGCGAGCAGGAATGGTGGCACACACGTCATCCAAGTGCCGAGTAACACAAGCGGTACCCCATAAGGGGAGCCCACAAGATACCCAAGGAATACTGATGCAATACTGAGTGGCCAGAGGACAAACGGGCGAACCAGATAGAAGACGCTCACACCACTGGCAACAAGGAGCCACCCGGAATTGTCGAGGTGCTCAAAGAAATCAGTTGGTGAGTACCACCAGTGGGCACCGATAACGAAAACAAGACCAACGACAGGTATTATCTGGAGCGTTCCTCTTCGCCAAGCCGGCATCACTCTCGAATATGAACGAGACAGAGTAAAGAATACCGATGCCGAATGCCTCCCGGCGGACGAGGTTGCGGCCCGTCACGACAAACACGTACGCCGGATACACACAAGTATTGAGACACAGATGGGAGACTCAGAGAAGCCAGTGGGCGAGACGACACCGGATTAGTCGCTGTCTTCGAGCTACCGCTGCGCTCCGAAGACCGTCAAGTCAGGTTCTGGAGCGCCCCCGCCCGGATGGCTTCCGACTTAGACAATTGCTGGAGTATCTAATATAGCGCCCACGAGGACGGCACACTCGTCGGCTTCGGGAGTACGCACGATCTTGACCGACGGTTGGGGAGCCATATCCACGTCTACGACCTGAGGCCATTCCAGCAGCGGATTTGTCTGCCAGACAGGGAGATGGAGGACGCGCAGGGCATCACTCCTGGCGCCGTCGAAGACAGCAGCAGTTGTGTGGCTGTCTTCGCTGGTGACCATATCATCGCGGTCCGGCTCGCCAACGATGTTGCGGAGCTGAGAATCACGTGCGAACTCCGGAAAGAGGTCTTTTACGACGCCGTGCCAGCCCATCAGGACATCCAGGGAATATATCTCGGACTCCGACTGCTACGCATAGGTCAACACCGGCACGCTCGTTTGGGGCGTCAACGCGCTCACTAAGACGCTGAGTTCACTGCCGTAGTGCTGACCTTCTCCACATTCCTAATCAAATAGAGGAATAGAAGATACTGCGCTACCAGTACTGAGATTCCCACGTGGTTTCCGAATATGATCATCATCGCGTGTTCAAGCGGTCTGGACAATTGAATCCCGGCAAGGGCTACGATCCCAACTAAGGGTTCGATTCCTCGGTCAGAGGCCAACAGGAGCAGTAGTGGGAGTGCGAAGAATACGCTGTGGTGGTACCAGATGATAGGGGAGAAGATGGCCATCCCAACGACGAATGTCGAGAACGTGACGACAAGAGTCGCTCGTGATTCCTGACCTCTGCTGAGGCGTTGGATGCCGATAGCGAGGAGTGGGACAACGACAATAGATTTCTGTAGAAGGGGCGCCCCAGTTTGAAACTCGGGTGTAGCTTGGAGGGATGTTCCGATTGCGGCATCGAGGTAGCCTAGGATGGACGGGAGACTCTGATTCCACACACTGACATGAACGCCGATTCCTCCGATCTCTCCGAGTCGCTGGACAAATTGGACGATGATTGACGGAAAGAAGACAAGCATGGAGATGGCGGTTGTTACCGCGAGGGTGGCGATTGCACTTGTGACGACTCGCCAGCGGCGGATGACGAGAAAATAACCGATCACCAGCAGTGGGGAGGTCTTCATCGTCACGGCAATTCCGAGCGAGGCACCAGCGAGATACGGCCGTTCGTGCAGAACCAAAAAAAGTGTCACCACCAGCGCCAAGGCCGCAAATGTGTTTATCTGACCGATGTGTATCGTCTCGAGGAACGGGCCAAAGCTGAGGCTCAGGATGCAACTCAGCGCAAGTCGGCTGGAATCCATATCCGGTGCGACGATACGCAGTGAGAGTCCAACCGTCATGGCCCACGCCGCGGCACTGCCAACGCTCCAGAAAATAAGAGCTGGCGTTGAGGGCATCAAGGCGACTCCCGCAACCAGTATCAACGCGAACGGATGGTAGATGAAGCTCTGGCCTATCGCCGGTGATTCGTACGGGTTCTGCCCATTGACCGCATCGTGATACGCATCGTAGTAGAGACTGAAATCGTGACCGGGCGGCCAGTTGTTCGCGACGATTGCCAGCCAGTACTCGCTATAGATACCAACCAATACGAAGATGAACAGCGCGACGGCAATCACTCCCCTCCGGCGTGCGATTCTCGTGATTGTGCCGTGTATAGCAGATGACATCGCTAGTGATTATTCATCAGTCCCGTATTTGGGGAGTAACCACTCTGCACCGAGCCCAGCCAGAATCGCGAGACCCGGGAGAATTAACAGCCAGTAGTGCCGGTACACCCGTACCAGTAGTGCGCTCCCCAGCGTGGTTGTCAGGGCTACCCCTAACCAGCCGACTGCAGGGGACGCCCGGCGGGCCGATAGCAGATGTGCCGCGCCGATTGTCGCGAATACAAGTTGGAACGTATAGACGCTGATCCGCTCGTTCAACAGCTGTACGTACCGCCCTGGAGCCTTCAGCAGTGAGCCGCTGGTCTGAAATTGCGACTCCGCCACAGCGTACGCTGGCGTCGCGAACATGGTCTGTCGGACCGCCGCAACTGACGCGCTAAGCCCCCAAATCAGACCGACGATCACGTACCCCGCAATCGCTGTGCCCAGTGCAAGTCCCCCGATTGTCACGACGGCGCGGTAGTCGTGCCGGCGCCACTCCCACCAAGCTACTGCCGGCGCTGCCAGAAGTAGATGCTGGGCTATCAGGAACCCCAGTCCGTAGAGCAGCCCGCTCCGAGAAGGACGATTAGCAGTGAGCCCCGCGGTCAGCAGGGCCAGTGCGACTATCTTGTTGTTAATGAAGCCGTTCGTCATCCACACAATACCAAGGGCAAGCGAGAAGCTGGCGACGACCGTTGCTGCCGGACGCAGTTCCGCCTTGACGAGTCTGTGCGTGTTCCATACCAGGGCAGCGCCTCCCACCCCGACCACAGCGAGCATCACCAGGAAGGGGACAGGCGTCGCGGCGGCGACGATGACTACGGCCTCCCAGAGTGGTGGCTTATTATCGGGGACTTGGGCGTAGAGAGCCATCCCCGCGAGCACATCGTCCCCGATCTGCGCCCACACTTGTGCGTCATGGACAAACTCCCGACCTGAAAACCGGAACACGACGTACCTGTATATCGAGATGAACGCGATGACGCCGGCCAGCAACATCGCAATCAGGCGACTGACGGTCTCATCAACGATCCCACACTCCCACTCTCGGTTCATTAAGCGTATGCTCTCTCCCGGAGACAAAAATCCGACGCATGGTCCCCGGGTGACTCGACCTCAACCGTGGAATTACTTCAATTGGCTCTGGTGAATCACTGGACTGCGCTGGTTTCTACCGTTAGAACTAGTGGAATGAAGCGGAAAATCGCCGATGTTTTATGTCGAAAATTTCCCGCTTCACGAGCAAAG
This sequence comes from Haloarcula ordinaria, assembly GCF_029338275.1. Taxonomy (NCBI): domain Archaea; kingdom Methanobacteriati; phylum Methanobacteriota; class Halobacteria; order Halobacteriales; family Haloarculaceae; genus Haloarcula; species Haloarcula ordinaria. The sequence continues at coordinate 2,912,836 of NZ_CP119789.1, forward strand.
TCGTCCAGTTAGCTAAAAATGCTGTTGGTGAGCGAGACGAAGTCGCCGCCCCCGAAGGGGGTGGCGGCTTCGCCGAGTATGCGGTGGTGTCGCTGCACTGTCTGCGGGTTCACCTGGAGAAATCCTACCGGGAAACACTTGATTTGCTAAGCGAGATGCCACAAATTCTCAGGAAGATCGGCCGCGTTAAGGCCGATCTCCCTGACCACTCCACGCTAGTCAAGTGGTTTGATAGAATCAAGACAGCGCTCTGGCGAGTGCTGCTGCACCTTTCGGCGCAGGAGCACGAGCCATCCGGTCACGCCGCCATCGACGCGACGTTCTTCGACCGAGAAAACGCTAGCAAGCACTACTGTCGTCGGACGGATTACCGGGTTCAGACGCTCAAAGCGACAGCTCTCGTCGGCACAGAAAGTCAAGCCATTCTGGACGTTCACTGTACGACCGAGAAACGCCACGACACACAGCTCGGCTGTCAGGTCGCCCGCCGCAACGCGGACGACCTCGCAAGCCTCGTCGCCGACAAAGGCTACGACTGATGGAGTTGCGCGAAAAACTCCGTGAAGAGAGCGTGAGGCCGCTGATCAAACATCGTGAGTTCCGGCCCATCGATCACGCGCACAACGCGCGGATCGATGGGATACCGCCAACGAGCGATGTGTGAAACCGCCTTCTCGACGATCAAGCGCACGCTCGGCGTCGCCGTGCGTGCGCGAACTTGGTACGGTGAATTTCGTGAACTCTTTCTGATGTGTACGGTTCACAACATCAGGCAATCTCAAAAACAGTGAAATCAAGCTACGTCTGGCGATTCACCACGGCCCAATGAAGTAAATCCGATATTGGTCTACAATAGAAGCGATGAATAGCAATTACCACCTGAGTCTCAGGGCTGGGTTGTCAGTTGCAGCGACGAACGAACAACTCGTCGTTGACCCGCTCAACCAAGAATACGCAGTCATCCACCATTGAGGTCTCGTTGACGTAGGTCGGCCCCCTGTCAGTAGCGACGCGCGACCGTTCTTTCAACAGTAGGTCCGAATATACTACTACTCGCCCGTGATCGTGGGCATAGTTATTGTATGAACCGTCGATGAATTCGTACCCCACGAACGTGATGTCTTCGGGTGTCATCTGATGGCCAGCCATCTGCCGTCCCGCAGCGTACCCCTCGTATTCGGCAACACCATCGAGAGATGCCTGGGGCGGCGTTTCGTCATCCAGCGGGCCGTATTCGTTGTGCCAGACTTGCGCTCCGGATGCTGATACGAGCAGTAAGTAGACGAGAACTACCGTTTTCGTATCGGCGTAACTCGATTCAAGCGCTGTGTCCAGAACCTTGTGCAGAACGAGACCAGAACTGACGGCTAGTGGGGCGAGTGTCCCCCACATGAAATACTCTAAATGGTAACCACCGACAAGCGCGAGCGGGATGACGATGCCGCTGAAATGCCACGCGCTGAGCATCAGCGCCCGATTCGATTTCGAACGCAGATAGTAGATTCCCCACCCAATGGTGCTGGCCACTGTGAGTGGCAGGACGACGTTCATAAATATCTGAAAAGTGGTCAGACTGTCACTCAGATACCAGTTGTTGGACGGGAGATACGTGAGCCACCAATTAATTTGGAGGAAGAGAGCGCCGTTGGTCTGCGTTCCGAAGTTGGTCAGCTGAGAGGTATTTGAGGGTTGTAACTTCGTCAAGAGGTGGACCACCCCAGTCCAGGTGACGCCGATGGCGGCAAAAGTGGCAAATTTGCGTCGTTTCTGGGTGGCCCAGTAGATGGCTCCGATCGGCGCCAGAATAACGGCTTCCCATAGATGATTGGTGATCGCCAGCAATAGGAGGATGATCGAGCCGTAGAAATACAGTTCCCGTTCTTGCTCTGCGTCGGCGTACGCTAAGAACAGGGCGGCGGTGGTCAGAAGGATACTCAGCGATTCGGGGAGGTACGCGTACGCGAAACGGTGGCTAAGGGGAAATAGCCAGAAGAATCCGGCAGCTAATAGGCCTGCTCGATAGTCTGTGAGATACGAAACGAATTTGAAAATCACGATGGATGCGGCAAGTATAGACAGGAGACTAATCAATCGGCCGCCCTCGTGGTAGCCGAGTGCGACTAGTGGAGACGCAAGGGTGCTGTGCAAATGTAGTGCCGAATAGCTCTCTGATGGCGTGAGAATGAAAAACGAGCGAATCGGCATCCGTGAGAAAGCCAGCGACTGAAAATACCCGGCGATTTCTCGCGATTTGTGAAAGTGCATTGGTATGAGCGTATTCAATAACGGAAAGAATAGTATAGCTGGGAGGGCGACGAGAATCCGCTGCCAATTGATACGAAGGAATCCATTCATAACGAACATCAAATGGGAAGCGCAATTAAATCCCCCGACTGTCTGGTCATGGGAATGCGTAGAGAATAAGGTCTATAATTAATTGGAGGGAAATTCAAATGATAATAATTATACGATTGCTGGCACTGTCTAGTTCTGAACCTCCTCAGCTGGCGTTCGTCCGTCGAGCGCTTGGTTCGGTCGTTCGTGGTTGTAGTGGTGTCTGAAGCGTCGTAACAACTGTTTCGCGCTGGATTAACTGCCCCTCCAGAAGGAATGAAAGCGGTCGATTCGCATGGTCACGGTCTGGAACCATTTTTCGATGTGGTTCCGGATTCGGTACTCAAGCCGACCGCTCAAATCGTGACGAGCGAGGGCAGTCAGATACCCTGCAGCATCGACGAGAAACTCTGTCTCGGCGACATCGTGTTTCTGCGTGAGCCGATGCAGGAACGCCGCCGCGGGGTCAGTCCCGCGGCGGCTGAACACATCGACCCATAGCAACAACCTCGAATCGACGTCAACGGCGGCGTACAGCCACTTCTTTTCGCCGTCAACTTCGATTTGTTTCTCGTCGACCGCGACCCGCGACGGCTCCGCCGTCGGCGGGTCGCTCTGGGCTTCAGACAGCGTATGCACCCAGTTCCAGACCGCACCGTGAGAACGGTCGACACCCAGCAGGTCTAAGATTGCCACCGTCTCCCTAATCAACAGCCCCGCCGTATGGAGACGCACCCCAAACCGCCGGACGGGTGTCGGAGTGCGCTCGTTCTCCCAAATGTCTTGGCTGTCCTCGTCTAACATCTCTCTGAGGAGGTCTGCGAGTTGCATGAGCACTTCTCGCTACGGCCTCCTCGTTTCTCAAACTCGCTCAACTAGACAGTGCCATGAAATATGAATTATTAACATCCAATCACATCGCGGATCTGAATGAACCGATCATAACCGAGCAGCCGTTTGATATATTTGACACCGTACCAGCGGATGGCAGTTTGAAGAACGATCGGTGGCGACGCCTTGAGGATTGCTACAAGTTCATCAGGGCCTGTGTCGTACCAGATGTTCCAACGCCCCAATCGGTGGTTCAGGTGGTTCCGTGGAATCCGAACAGGTTCTGAAGTGAATATATACTTGTAGCCCGCTTCACTTACAGTCTTGAATACCTCTTCATTGTATGCCCCCAGTGGAATGGAAATTGACTGACATTGTCCGAGTTCTGCCGCGATAGCAGCCTTTGACTCCGTTAGTTCCTGCTGACATCTCTGTGTATTCGCCTTGAGCAGATTGGCGTGAGTCATAGTGTGACTACCGATACAGTGACCTCGCTGGTCGAGGTCATAAATCTGATTCCAGTCCAGGAAGCCGTCCTCTCCGACCCGATCAATCACTATAAAAAAATGGCCCCGATACCCGTACGCCTCCAATTGACGGGCCGCCTCCATCGCCGTCCGTCCTCCATCGTCAAACGTGAGGTACACAGGGCGGTTTGGGGGATTGTCAGTGATTAATGCCGGTTCGAACGCCGAGTCAGCAATGGCCGAGAGATGGCGGTCGAACATCTCGGGAGCGAGTTTATATCGCCACGAGCCATCCGTGACGAATCCGGAAGTGTCTGCCTCTTCTTGTGGGACGATATCATGATACAACAGCGCCAGGCCGCTGGTGGGCGAGCCGAGGAGATCACGAATCATGTGTTGAGTTGTACGCATTGATACCGAACCGTTGGACACGGCGCTTCCAAGTCAGCCACGCGCTCAGCTTTGGCATCCCCCATAGGGCTCCTTGTCGGTCGTCTGCTGGAATCGGCTCCGCCTCTCCATCAGCAACCGCGGTAATCACAGGCGTGAGCGAGGGAAGGTTGTCCGCAACCACCTTCAGCTGGATGTAGACGTGTTCGTCGTCCACAGGATTGAAAGTGGTCCCGTCTTGAGCGAAGATCTCACCCGTATCGATACCATCGTTAATGCGGATGAGGGAGAATCCCACCTTGTCGTCCTCGCCGTTGGCAAGCGCCCAGAAGCAGCCGTGTTGGTTGCGGTACTCTGGGCAGATTCCTGGATGAATGACGAATGTTCCGTAGTTAGGAATCGTGTAGACCGATTTAGAGAGTAACACCTTGCACCGGGCAAGCATCAGATCTGGAGTCAAATTTCGGAGGATGTTCGCCGTTTCTTCGTTATTTGGGTCTACAACGCTGTACTCCGGTACCGAAAAATCTGGATATTCCGCTTGCGCGTCCGAGATGAGGGCGTCAATCTTCGGCATTTCCTTGTCTTTAAGAGCAGCACGATAGTACAGCCGATACGCGATAGCATCAAGGAGGCCAGTAATTCCAGATCGCCGCAACTCGTGTTTCAGGGTGTTCACCTGTCGTGTCCAGTCCGATTCAATAACAATCTCGCCGACTAGATCGGTCGTCGCGGCAAGCCAGCGGCCGACCACCTCCCGGTCGAACCGCGACTCTCGGTGGCGAAGAAGCACCGTCTGTGGAGTAGTCATCACCCAACACATCCCTATCGCCGACCATAAGTGCAGTGGACACACCGATGGCCGTTTGAGGATTGTCCGATATGCAGCAAGACGTTCGCCGCAAACCACCGGCGGACTCAGGGGAAACAAATCCGCGGTTTTATACACCTGCTCGGGAAATCGACTGGCAACCTGCGATGGTCAATATCTCGGTGGTTCTACCAACGTACGGTGGTGATGACCCGGATGCACTGCGGGAAGCTATCGAAAGCATCGTCTCCCAGACACGGGTTCCCGACGAACTAGTCATCGTCCGTGATGGGCCAGTACCGGAAACCAACCAAACAATCATCGATAACTTCGAGTCTAAGTATTCGTTCGTGCGGCACGTCCCACTGGCAGAGAACCAAGGACGAGCCCTCGCACGAAAAGTCGGGGTGGAACGCTGCCAGGGTGACGTCGTGGCGATGATGGACGCTGACGACCTCTGTGTCCCCACACGGTTAGAGCGGCAGGAAACCTACCTGCAGAACAATCCCGAGGTTGACGTAGTCGGAGCGCAGCTACTTGAATTCGACCCCGAGAATGGCGAGAAGCTCGGTGTGCGTACCCTTCCGACGGATCACGAGGAGATTCGTGACCTAGCGAAGACCCGCTCGCCCGTTTCCCAGAGTACGGTGATATTCAAACGGACTGCGGCCCTTGATATCGGAAACTATCGGGACGTCGACCGCATGGAAGACTACGGCCTCTGGGTTCGGATGCTCGTCAACGGCGCCCGGTTTGCCAATATCCCCGAAGTCTTGGTCAAGGCACGAACGGGCGAGAAGATGTACGAGCGCCGTGCCGGCTGGGAATATGCGCGTGAAGAACTACGCCTCCAGCGAGAGTTTGTAGCGCTCGGCTTCATCTCGCCGTTGCAGGCACTTCGTAACGTCGCATTCCGAGTGCCAATTCGCTTCGTGCCGAACGCCATTCGTGCTTACGTCTACGAAACGCTGTTCCGCACGGAGCCGTCCGTCGGCATCCCGGAGACGAGCACAGTGAGTGTCGGCCACGAGACGGATGTCTCGTCGGACGAGACGAAGGACCGGTGAGCCAAACAAAATGTCAGTGTGTTACCTCATAACGAACGAGTTCGCAGGAATCCCAGCGGAAACGAGGTACCAGCGGGCCCGAGCTCCACCCCGATGCCGACGACGTTCACCGATGCTCGGCAATCTTGGCGCTATCCCGTTCCTTGAGGAAAAGAACCGATATAATGAGGTTGCCACGTGATGCTTGTGAAGCCACTCGCGGAGTGTCGGGCAGTCTTGTTCGTGAATCAGCAAATCAAGTACGACCCAGCGACCGACCAGTACAGTTCGGACTACACGAATCTTATCGATTTCCTCTTCAAGGCCAGCAGCATCTTCAAGGAACTCCACATCTGCTTGCCCGTTGGGGAGGGTACCGGGAGAACGACGCTCGATCTACCTGCGAACGTGCGCATCATCCATCTTCCGTTCTACCATGGCCCGACCGACCTGCTCCGATCGATCCATCGTGTGGTGCCACGTCTCCTGCATATCGTCCGGTCCGAGCCGGTTCGTCAGGCCGACATCATCGGAACGGTCGCACCGAGTACACTTGGCGCGATTACTGTGCCGATCTCCTACTACGTCTACGGGAAACCCCATTTCCTGCTCATGCGAGGAGACAAACGCAAGACGGTCGCGGCTAGAACCGATGGAGCACTACTGCGTAGTCTGCTGATCGGGACGCCAATCAAAGCGTACGACCAACTCTTCGGGCAGATGTCGTTTAACGATGATGTCGTGTTACTTACGATCGGTGACCTCTCGGACGCCATCGGGGGGTACGGCTACGACGCCGACAGCGCCCACGTCATCACACCGCTCGTCCCCGAGGAGTTGCTTGTTGATGAACCAACCGTCTCCGATCATGCCACAGACCTGCTCTACGTTGGCCGGCTCTCCGAGGAGAAGGCAATAGACGACTTGTTGCGTGGCTTCCAGCGACTCGATACGAGAGACGATACAGTCCACCTCCACGTTGTCGGGTCCGGGCCGAGTGCTACCCAGCTCAAGCAGTTAGCAGCCCAGTTGGGTATCACCGACGCGGTAACATTCCACGGGTTCGTCCCGAAGGGCCCGGACCTGTGGGCATACTTCGATGACGCGGATATCTTTGTGTTGCCCTCACAAACGGAGGGGCTTCCTCGAGTCGTCGCGGAGGCGATGGCCCGTGGCTTACCAGTCGTCACGACGGCGGTGGGTGGACTCCCTGAACTGATCGACCATGGTCGAAATGGTATGCTGGTTGACCCGAGAAACGTGGATGTCCTTATGGACACCATCGAAACGGTAAGGGAGGACGCTAACCTTCGATTTCATCTCGCGACGGAGGGGCAGAAAACCGCGACACAATTGACTTTTGAAGCGAACAGACAGCGACTGCTGGAAATCCTTTCAAGAGCGCTCTGCAAGTCGGATCCCCAGAGCTGAAGTCATAAAAGTCCGCCAGACAGCTGAATCGGGATGGGGCGAACCCATGCGTCTTTAGCTAAGCGAAGAACCGCCTGACAGTAGCGGCTTATCGAGGCATCTTTTCGAGAGGATTGAGGAGGGATCGAGTGTGTCCAACACTCCCTCCTCAGATCAGATTGAACGTCGGCTCACTACCCTCTTTCCCTCTGCTGTTCTGGAAGATCACGCCGAGGCTGTCGGCGTGATCGAACGAGAGGAAAGCCCAGATCCCGCCTCTCGTGTGGTCGTTTGCGTTCGGCTTCGCCACCGGCGAGAGCCGAACGCTCGCAGCGTTCCGACGGAGCTACAACTCCACAGCCGACGAATCACTGTCTCCCGGTGGCTACTACCAGCGATTGACGCCGTCGTTGGCCGAGTATCTCCGCGACCTCGTCGAGTACGGCCTCGACGAGGTCGCTGTCCCACACACGGTAACTGATGAGTTCGACCGATTCAGGGACGTGATGATTGCTGATGGGACGGTGTTGCGCCTGCATCAGTTCCTCTCTGATGAGTTCGAAGCGCGCAACGAGGAGCAGGCTGGAGCACGGCTCCACCTGCTCCATAACCCAACCGAACAGATGCTGGAACGGTTCAGCATCACCGACGAGAAAGCCCACGACAGCACGGAGTTTAACACTGGCTCGTGGCTCGAACAGCGGCTGGTACTGTTCGACCAGGCGTACTTCAAGTACCAGCGGTTCGCGTTGATCGACGAGAACGATGGCTACTTCGTGAGTCGGCTGAAACCCGACGCAAATCCGGTTGTAACGGATGAGTTACGGGAATGGCGTGGTACGACGCCATTCCCTTAGAAGGCGAGAAGATCCACGATGTCGTTGACGATATCTATCGCAAGTACATCGATGTAGAAGTCGAGGCTGAATTCAAGCGCGGGCCGTACAACGGAACGCGGTCGCTGGACACCAAGCGGTTTCGTGTCGTCGGCGTCCGCGATGAGGACGCCGACGACTACCATCTCTACATCACGAATCTCCCGCGTGAGGAGTTTCTCCCGGAAGATTTAGCGACGATCTATCAGTGTCGGTGGGCTGTCGAGCGGTTGTTTCGGGAGCTCAAGACGCAGTACGGATTGGATGAGTTCGACACAACGAAAGAGCACGTTGTGAAGATCCTGGTGTATGCAGCGCTGTTGTCGCTGTTAGTGAGCCGTGAGTTGCTGTCGCTGGTCACAGAGTGCGCCGATGATGACGCTGTCTTTCCACCAGGGCGCTGGGCGGCGACCTTCCGGTCGCACGCCCAGCTCATCCTCGACGATCTGGGTGACTACCTCGGCTACTCGCCACCGCCGCTGTTGGAGCGCCTTATCGAAGATGCACAGAAAATCCACAGCCACCGACCGATACTACAGGAGACGCTCGCTAACGCTACACAACCGAGGGGTGAGGCTTAGCTAAAGACGCATGGGGGCGAACCAATCGTACGCCTCTTGTATTTGCCGAAGATTTCCAGAACCAAACCGAGGAGCGCGAAACGAGTGGAGTCTACAAAAATAAAAAGGAACGCTCTTGTGTAGAGGATTGTCGGTGAGTTCTCAGGCGTAGGTGGAGTTCAAAGCGGGCAAAGTTAGCGCGGCCGCGCCACCCGACGAACGATGTTCCTATTGAAGACGTTCCTCGGAGCGTCGGTCCGCAAATCTGCTGGCACAGATTCGCTGGGGTGACGGCGTCTATTTCCCCCGCCGCTATGCCGAATCACCGATTCGGTACGGCAGCAATCGGCTCTATCAACGGTATATGTGTAAGGATTGCGGCCAGACGTTCAAAGGTAAGACTGACACGGTCTTCGGGTACTCGACGATACCGCTCAGGAAGCGGTATCTCACAGTCTACACTCACATCCGGCTGAACGCCAGTATTCGGCAACTGGACACTGAAATCGCCGTCACCTACAAAACGGTCTATCGGCGCGTCCAGCGACCGCAGGAAGCGCTGGACGCGCCTCGATCACAGCTCGACGGCCCGGTGGAGATCGACGAACTGTAAGTGTCTTCAGAAAAAAAGGCCGCGAGCGCGACGATCGATCGTGCTCGCGTGGCCTATCTAAGCGTGGACGTGGAACGTACCACAAGGACAAGCTGCCGGTGTTCATCCTCGCCGATCGTGGTACTGGAGAGACGTACATTCACTCGGCAAAAACCTCCGACAAATTGACGATTCGACTCCTGCTTAGCAACCGCCAACAGGAGCCGCTAACGGTCTACACTGACGGCTTTCGAGCCTACGACCCACTCGATGAGGACGATGCCTTCGACCGGGAGTACTCATCCACGGCGAAGGCGAATACGCTGGTGACGACTTTTACGTCAGCATATGCGAGAGGCGTCTCCAAAGACAAGCTCACGCCGTATCTAAGAGGACTTCAATTATGCCAGCGCGTTCGCCGCAAACACGACGACGAAGCACTCAAAATCACCCTCAAAACCGCACTATGACTTCATCAACAATCTCTTAACGGTAAGCGATTAAGAGAGCCCACCCTACCGAAATCAGTAACCGAACAACTGAAGTGAGATACTAGAGTCTATCCGCTGAAGCGATTAAACGAAGCGACGTGTCTTCCACGAATCCAGATATGAACGATACTATTGGAACTACTAAACGAGCACTACACAATATCGGACGGCAGAGCTACACAGCTTATCACGATTACTTTTCAGTCTATCGGAAATACATAGCTGAACATAAAGCAATCGGCGGTGCCGACCTCTCGGACTGTCGTGTGCTGGACTTTGGCTGTGGCTATCACTATCCCACTGTCGCACTTCTCGACGGTCGGGCCAATACTGCCACTGGTCTTGATATCATCGATGTCTTCTACACAGACCCACTCGCCAAGCAGGTCACGGATGCAGGTGTCCCCAGAGGGCTGTTCCGCTACTTGAGTGCGAAGGTTTACTATCGATATCTTGACTGGTTCGCCTACGAGGAGCCGACCCCGGAATACACACGGCCGGACACGTACGATGGGAAACAATTTCCGTACGATGCCGACTCGTTCGATGCCTTCTACTCAAACGGTGCATTCCACCTCATCAACAACTACGAGGAGATAATCGAAGAGATTGCCCGGGTCGTATCCTCGGATGGGTACGTGAACATGAATTTCCGGAACGAGGTGTCGCTGCACGGCTACAATACCCCCAATTGTACCCATCCTGCCTTCGAGGACAGCGTACCCCGGCCGTGGGCACACCTCCGTGATTGGGATCCTGCGGAACTCGGCTTATTTGGGCCGGACGACTACGAGGCCATCTTTGAGACGTTCGCGTCCCTGTTCGATGAAGTGCACATCTACCTCTCCGACCGGAGCAACCACTTGGTCAAGTACGACGCGGATCTGACCCTCCCGACGGAGAACCGCGACCTATTCATCTGGGAGGACGCCGAGGTCACTGACACAGTTCGAGCGGAGACCGGTGTCGACTCTGAAGACATTCTCCTCGGTCGGAGTTTCAAGATTATTGCTATTAACTAAGCAGAAGTTCTCCGAGGATGCGCCAGCATAGACAATTACTGGCTCCTAGACCGCCGGCCGGCCGCGATATCACCGACCGTAGCGAACTGGAACCACGGGGATGTAGCGACCGAGTGAAGGAATCGCTCAAGTACGACAAGGCTCCCATCATCAGTCCCGAACTCGTGATCATGGAACAGCAGGACAATGGGTGCGCGGCTCATCCGCCCCCAGAGGTGGTACATCGGGGGGAGCAACCGGTCCAGCGGTCGGTGGTCGGCGGCCCGGTTGTATACGCCTGTGAGGGACCGATCGACTGAAATCGAGTCAAGCGGGGAGAGACCGGAGACGGGAACCTCCAGCAGGGCCCGGTCGCCGTGGGTCGTATGGGACTCTCGAGCCGGCCTATACGGTCGATTGCCAACTTCGCCACGATGATCAACCACGACGCCATCCGGAAGTTCACGGTAGTGGCCCGGGAGCACGGAACTATCGACCGCATAGTCCAGATCCTCAAGAATATCCAGTGTCGTTGCATCTGCACACAGGTTTCCACCCCGGAACGACGTGGCGTCGTACCCCCGACTGCGGAGGGATTCGGTGGCCTGCTCGAGGAGGTCTCGCTGCAGATTTGGTGCCATCGAGAAGGTTCCATCGACGTCACGGAAGTGAATGTGCGTCCCGATCTCCCCCACATCGGCGAGGGCACGAGCGATATCTGGGAAGTCCTCGACGACGGCGCCAGTGTATTCGGTGAACTGGTCGGTATAGTCGTGTTTCAGGAACCACGTCCCGACAGCGTCGTATCGTTCGAAGAGCCGGATAATCTTCGGCATCACGGCTTCGATCGACGTGTCGCGCTCGATGTCGAAAGTGATGGCAACGTCGATTGGCTCCATTCACTTTTCCTTGTTCCCCACCCAGATAAATATCTGTTGAGAACACCGCTCTCGGGAAGTCTGTCCAGTCACATTACGTGACGGTCACGTCGCCTCTCAGAAATCGCCCAGTTCGGGGTACGTGTCCGAGAGCACGTGTTCGATCGCCTGTACATGCGTTTCAGCTCTGAACTGACTCGCCCGTGCCACGCTACGTCTGACTAACGTCTTCCAATACTCCTCGTCAGTGCCTAGCCGGTCTAGTGCATCAACCAATGCGTCGACATCTCCTGGGTTGTAGGTGATTCCGGTCTCGTTGGCGAGTAGTGACGGAAGATTCCCAACCGCACTCGCCACGATCGGACAGCCCCGAGCGAGCGCCTCGGGGACGGTCTTGGGAGAGCCTTCACTGCTCGACGGGAGTACGAAGATGTCAGCGCGGTCATACGCATCGTACACGTTCTCGTGGCTCACGTATCCCGTGAACGTCACGTCCTCCGCGATACCAAGGTCATCGGCCGTCCGTTCAAGTGCCTCCCGGTAGGGCCCGTCACCGACGATTTCTAACTCGTACGCACGTGGACGGGAGCGGAGTTTGGCCATCGCCGCCAGCACATCCTGTACGCGTTTGTACTCAATGAGGCGACCGAGATAGAGTAATCTGATCGGGTCGTCATTATCCGGATAGATCCGTGTATCCGGGGTAACGATGTCGTCGCGATTGACGAGAGAGGGGACTATCGACTCGATACGCCCGGCCAGCGCTTCGTACTCCCGTTTCAATTCGTCGCCGGCAGTGAGTACCGCACTATCCCGAACGATGTGATTCACTGCGTAGTCCAGGTACTGGATCCACAAAGTTGCGACCACTCTGGCGACGCCTTCGTGCCCACCGAGGACCTCGTTGGTCACGTTTCCACGGAGGTACACGACCACGGGAACATCGAACACCGAGGCCACTGCATACACGGCCTGCCCAAAAATGTTTGTCGTCGGAATCAAGACGAAATCCCACTCCTGATGGCGATCGTCGAACGCCCGCCAGATGTCACGGAGTAGTATGGGTAGTTCGAGTGTCCGAAGCGTCCAAGGGTTCCGCCACTGGGTGAGTGAGACGATATGGAATGCCGACCCGACATCGACACTCCCGCTTCCCTTGCCCGTGACGACCGGTGAACAGAGGTCTACATTCTCGAAATAGGTCTCCCACCGTTGGTAGAGCTTCACCACGCTGCCGTCAGTCGTGTAGCCACTGTCCTCGCGGTACAGCGTGTTCGCGTTGAATATCCCGAGGTGTAACGACTCGACCATCACGCGGCGGGCTCAGATGTAGCCCATGTCCTCAAGCCACTCTTCCATCTCTTCCTGTTCCCCCTCGTCGATCCGTGTCATTCCGGATTCGCTGATATAGCTGTCCGATTGCACGTTCGCGCCATTGTCCGGACAAATTTCCGTGATGACGGACCCGGTCATCGTCTCGGCAACGGGGAGCCCGAACAGGTGGAGGATTGTCGGCGTTACGTCCGTAATGTCCGCCTCGATCCCCCGTGCGGATTTAACGGCTGGCCCCGACCCAAATATCACGCCGTTGCGTGCATAGACGTGACGACCACGTCCCGACCGGTTGCCGGACGGAATCGTCTCAAAGACGGTACTCGATAACTCCGTATTGACAGTCACATGCTCCGATGCTTGGAACAACAGGTCCGGAATATCGTCGAAGTACGGCCCCTCGTCGTAGATTTCACTTCGGTGGAAGACTTCTTTCATAACGGGGGTCCCCTGGTCGTCGGTGAGCGATACGAGTTTAGATTTGATGTCATCTGCAACGGACCGTTGGTCCTCATCTGGACGGATCTCGATACCACAATTCGTCGCGAGCTGTGCGGTTGACCGTGAACTAATGCCGGGTATCTGGAGGTGGGGCTTATTGATGCCGAGAGTGTGGTCGTCGGCGTCGGTATCGGTGGCGGAATCACCCATCCGTTGTTGGCGGAAGTACAGGACCCGCATCAGCAGGTCCTTGTTTATATACTGCTTCGCGAAGTTTTGGCCGATGCCGAGCAGTCGGGCTCCCACGCGACCGCCTGGGACAGTGAGATAGCCTTCCCGCCGGAGCCATTCATTAAGGTAGAAGACCGTTGTGGGAGGACCTTCGAACCCGTGGTCGCTCAGGAAGATGACCGTGCCGTCGAACTCCGCGAGGAACTCGCCGAGCTTCTCGTCGAGTACCTCGTAGAATGTTGTGAGGTCGTCGGTGTTGTTCCAGAGCCGGTGCTGGAGGAAGTCCGTCTCGCCGATCCAGTACATCAGGAAGTCGTAGTCACCATCGGCTGCCAGTTCTCGGAATGTTCCGAACCGATGGGTAAAGATATCTTTGGCGTGTTGCAACACCTCTTCGTTGTGCTCATAAGGAGGGACCAGGTCCTTGTGCATCCGGTCGTCCTTCTCCTGACAGCGGAAGCCGGCAACCTCCTGTTTGAGCTCCGGCGGGTAGGCGTAGTCGGAGTCTTCTCCCGGCATCGGGTCCCCACTCAACATGACGCCGTTGACCGGGTCGGGAGGGAACGTGGTCCGGACGTTCACGATGCAGGACGCTCGGTCGTGCTCGCCTAGGACCGTCCAGAGTTTCGGGACGGTCACGTCCTGCAGTGAGATGGTCGTACCATCCGGTTTCTGGAATCCGAACAAGCCCAGTGTCGCCGGGTCACACCCAGTGTAGAGGCTCTGAACAGCAGGGCTGGTATTCGCCGGAATCGTACTTTTAAGCGTTCCGGAGAAGCCGTCCTCATAGACACGCTTGAGATTCGGGAGGGTGTCGTCCTCAAGCCAGCCGCGGAGAAGATCCCAAGTCGCGCCGTCTAGCCCTATCAACGCGATCCGCTCAGTCATACGACGGTATCTATTGCGACGCTACTTGAGGATTCGCAAGTATCTCTGATTCATAGCATCAAAAACGACAACGTTTACAGCCACTTGATTCCTTGCCCAGTAATAGATGCTACCGTCCCTGGAATTAGTACTTGGAATACTCTTTGTCATCGGTTCCGGACTGATGATCTTGAGTTCCAGTGGATTCTTTGGCTTCGTTTCCCCCACCGGGATCTTCTATGGATTGTTTGTCGTTTTTATATATGTTGGGACTATTCTCATCCACTACGGTGTCACATTATCGTATGCGGTTCCTGTAGAGAGCCATCCCCTCATTCTGGGCGGCGCGATTTTCGCGTTCGCACTCGGGACAGTCATTCCAAATCACCTATTGGAATTTGAATCATTCAAAGAGACCAAGAAATATGCGAGCAAAAAACCGGAGCCCTATATGAACCGCAATGTACATAAAGGGGTTCTGGCGATAGCCGGTGTACTGATACTGTGGATCGCAGTCGTGTATCTACGTTCCGGGTCACCGCTACTGTCTACTATCTCATTCCAAGCTTGGGCTGCCGCTCACTCCTGGCCGATGGTCGGCATAACGCTCTACTTGCCGTTTATCACTCTTCTCACGCTGGTCTATGGGTACGCACAGCAAGAATCGCTCATCTGGCGTGCCGGAATCATCGCCCTCGGAGCTACCTTGGTGTTTATGATACTGACGTCTCGGCGATTTCCAGTACTTGACTTTGGAATCTGGACTATTTGTCTGATCTCCTATTTGCAATTCAGGAAATACTCCGAGATGACGCGCATATTGTTAGTGAGTGCACTGGTTGTCATTCCGTTCTTTCTTGGAATATCGCTTATTCGGAATCCGCGACCCGGTGCGTTCGAAAGTATGCTCATTGCGAGCGCGAAACACCTTCGAAATCGTATTTTCTTGTCGCAGGCAACGGGTGTGAATTACATTTTCACTGCATTCCCGAGAACCTACAGCTACTTCGGTGTAGAATTCGTTCTGGATCGATTTGTTTCAGTCTTGCCCGGATACGGACACAGCCAATCATTCGGCGGGAAATTGTATGATACGGTGTTTGCTGGGGATGGCGGATTTCTCCCGCCTACAATTATTGGCAAACTGTATCTCTCCTTCGGTGGCCTCAGTCTAGTTGGCCTCTTCATTTGGGGTGTTCTATTACAAACCGTGTTTATTGCGTTCGTTCGAATCCAGAAGACACCACTGACCGTGGTGTTGTTTGCAGTGTCTTCGGGCCTGTTAGGCCGGAGTTTGATTCAGGGCTTCCTCGCACCTATCAACAGGATTAAATACCTACTCATCCTTCTCCTCCCGTTGGTACTGCTAACCCTCAAACTACCTGAAGTAAGAGTGGTTATGCGAAGAGAACAGTGACCGTTATCATAGTTCTCAGCCATTATGCCTGACAAACTTGACGCCACGGTTGGATCTATCAGGGCCCCGCTGCGCGATATTCTGACGGGGGCAGTAGTCTCTTTCCTTGGAATTATCATAATGCGGCTTGCTGGGCTCAGTGAGAAAGTCCTGATTGCTCGATTCTTCGATCCAAGTCGATATGGGCAGGTTATCTTGGCGATTTCGTTGCTGAGTATGGTTACGGTCGTCGGAACGTTAGGGCTCCGAACCGGTGTGGTTCGATATCTTTCACGACACGATAATAAGAGCGATCAGCTCAGGGTCGTTACCGCGTCAGTCCGTCTGACTGGCGTCGCCAGTGCCGTGTTTGCCGTACTCTTGTTTTTGTTTTCCGATGTTCTGGCCATGCGTATTTTTAACGACCCCCAGATGGCACCCCTTCTGAAGATAGTTGCCGTCGGCGTACCGTTAGCTGTTCTCGGTCAGCTTGGTGCCTCGATTGCCCGGGGTATGAAAGACGCGAGGTCGAAAAACCTCATCGAGAACATTTCTTTTCCGGTCTCACGGGTCCTGTTTATTGGTGGTGCAATCGTTCTTGGGTTCGGAACGATTGGTATCGGGTGGGCATATGTTGGCGGGTATGCATTTATGACCCTCCTCGGTGCGTCCTACGTATATCTTGTCTTCGGGATTCCCAACGCGTCCGATGTTGAGTACAGGAACCTGTTGCGGTTTTCGGTTCCGCTGCTTTTCGCCAATAGTATGTCATTCATTAACAGTTCGTTGGACACGATTCTGATTGGCGCGTTCCTTACCTCTGATCAAGTGGGTATCTACGGTGCGGCATATCCATTAGGCAGGCTCGTATTTATTGCGCCAACTATTATGGGCGTGATTTTCACACCAGTTATATCGGACCTGCAAGCGAGCGATAAAGTGCAGGAGATACCCAAGATATACGCGATCGTCGCCAGATGGATCGTCATCCTGACATTACCTGGATTGATTCTGCTGGTAATCGAACCCGAAATCTTCCTGCGTTTTATATTTGGAACCGAATACAGCACTGGCTCAACAGCATTAGTGATACTGGCGCTCGGGTTCTTTTTCCACGTCGGCCTCGGTATTAATGGCGGGACCCTGAAGATGCTCGGCCAATCCGATTTCTTCCTATTCAGTACGGTGGTGAACGCCGTGATTAATGTCGGCCTCAATATCTGGCTCATCCCCCGAATAGGGATCGTGGGGGCAGCGGTTGCGACAGCGGTGTCGTACGCCATCGGAAATTCGTTAGTCTCAATTCAGTTGTACAGGGACTATCGAATCACCCCACTTACGATAGATAATTTGCTAACATATTTCATATACTTACCTATTATTGGTATATCATATACTGCCCTTAGTTCAGTGTTCGGCGGGTTCGGACTGATTCTCTCGGTCTATCTCCTTGCCCTGCTTGTGTTCTTAATAGCGTATTTCGTCTCGAGCATCCCCTCAGTGGAGGAGCGGCAGATTATCGACGAATACCGAAGCCAGTTGTTTGATGATTATTAGCGTATCGGCAGCAGCAGAGGCCATTTGGGTGTCAGGAGTGTGTCAATTCTCTATCTCTGAGTATATCTGGGACTTGTATCCGTTGAACACCTTCTCAAAGACCACTGTCTTCTCCTAACGTAGAACACCGAATGCCTTGTTGAACGCAAGACAGCGTCGGGATAGGGTCAATTTTCTACAGTTTCACAGCGCCAGAGGCGAGTTTTTGAACTCAGAAGATGCAGTAGCCGCCACTCACGGTGTCTGCTGAAGGGTCAAAACTATATCATCTTGCTCCATTGTTTCGGACGACGGCGATGCCTCTCCCGGATACGTCCGGAGAAGGGGAGCAGGCGGCGAGCCCTAACTCGCCGCCTGCGTCAGGTTATGGACGATACACTTTCGTGCCAGCTCCGGGAGCGGAGCTTCTCGCCTTCGTCTTCCTTCAGCGGCGAGAAGCCGGTTTCACGCATCCAGCGCTGGTTGTAGTCATCGTTCAGTCGGGCGTTGTGAGCCTTCTACAACGGTGTCTGCTCCCTGTGCTTGATCAACGGTCGCGTTGAGTTGGAGCGACACTCCTCGCGGAGGTCGCTCCACGAGTAGTTCGCGTCAGCAGACAACACACGCAGGTCTTCCGCATTCCGGCGTAAGACCTGTATCCCGATGTGGCCGTCCCACGCCTTCTGCGTCGTGTAGTGAACGTCCTTGATCGCTAGGGAGTTCACGTATCCGGTACTCTTGTTCCCATCGGCAGAGCGAGCTGTAGTGGGGTGCCTCGTCGAGATCGAATACAGCAAGAACACCGGGCATCTCGTTGAGGTAATCTCCCGTCTCGCGGAGACTCTTCCCCAGTTCAACACGGTACAAAATTAACGCGATCTGTACCCACTTGGCGTACCCGTCCGCGCCGTCCGGCGCGGCGGGTACGTCCGGATCGTCAACGTGCTGTTTGGCAAGATTTCGACACATCCGTGCGAGCCGTCTGAGCGATGCCATATCGTCAGACGGCGTCCATTTCCCGGTTAGTCTGACGGAATCTTTCTGTGAGAGGGTCTGAAGCTGCCGTCAATCAGTGGCAAAACAAGGCATATCATCTTCTTCGAGGAAGACGGTCAAAGTAAGCGCCCGGTCGTCTGGTTCGACAAACTCGTCATCAACCTCCCGTTCGATCCAGAGGCTGACGACACGGCCACTGCCGTGCCGTAATAATTCGGAGTTATCGGCTCTGTCGCTCTCAACATACGGTTTATTGTTACGCGCCACAGACTGGTCTCATAACAGGTTTCAAGAGTTCGCCAATACCAGCAATTCTTAGGTCTATGTTCAGAGTATTATCACATTATGACTATGATGCGCCAGATGTTCGGGTAATCAAGCGCAGAATTCCCCTCCCCCCTATTTTCGCGGACGGCCCGTTCTAGTCCAGTTGTGACCGTTCGGAGCGCTAACTTCCGAAGAGATGCCTAATTCGCAAATCGATTCAGGGGCCCCGTGTAGGACCCCAGGGCAAACAGCGATTCATCTGTGCCCAGGTCCACACAGTCGTTGAATGGGAGGTGCCACGAGGCAACGCCCACTTGATCGGCCATCGGGAACGATTCTACATGCACCTAGCCGAGCAACCTATCGAAGCGAGTATCAAAAATCGGCCTACACATCCGGTAGAGATTCAGTTTTCCAGTTACCACTCTAGTAAGTTAGAGGATTGTTGTCGAGATAAACGTCACTCAGTCACGCACCAACCGACGACGAGGCTGCTAATTCGGTTGAAACGAGCGCAAAGAGGGTCTTCGAGAGAGTACATCAGTGCACCGGTAGTAGAGAGTATCCGGCCGGTAGTTTAACTAATTCAACCCGCTAACAGTTGTTATGGGGTCGTCTCGTTCCGAAGACGTACCATCTGGATTACCGTGGCTCGAACAGGGCCTCGATAACGGCGTGCTAGATAGCGAGACGGCGGGCAGTGGCTTCGAAGGGGCCAGATCGGGTCCCAGAAATCGTGCGAACCGGCGAGGAACCGCGAGCGACGGGCCGAGCGAGCACCACAGTGGTTCAGAGCGGTTGCTGCGAACGCGATGTGTCGAAACAGACGACAGATTCCAGCCGGGCGAACAGCTCGTTTACGACCGCGGACCGGGTGCTGCCGGTTCGGGATCGGGAGCCCGGGGGGACGGTGACGACACGGAGAATACGTCCAACAGATGTCCCTGAACCATCCCCGAACGACAGTCCGGATCGGACTCGACGTAGAGCGGGACAAGGACAGGGAACTGCTCAGCAAACTGTTCACCGAGTACGACGTGTTCGAGTTCTCGGGCGCGGTGCCCGACGGGACGGACCTCTGTATCATCGGGGAGTCCGCGCTGGAACGGTCAGCAGAGCGGTTCGCCACGTGGCACAGCGAGCAGTCGCCGGTGTTCGCGCCCGTCGCGTTGCTCACGGAGAGCGAGGTCCCGAACTCCCCGGAGGCGTTGGAAGAAACGCTGTCGAAGTACGTCGATTCGATATACAGCGTCCCGATGTCGAAGGCGGAGCTCAGCGTTCGCGTCGAGAACCTGCTCCGGATGCGGGAGTTCTCACGCGAACTGAGCGAAGAACAGCAGTTGACGGAGTTGATCTTCGAGTCGAGTCCGCTCGCGAAGCTCGTCGTCGAACCCAACCGGACGGTCGTCCGGGCGAACGAACGTGCAGGAACGCTGCTCAACGTCGAACCCACGGCACTCGTCGGGCAGCGGTACGACAGCAGCGACTGGACGGCAGTACGGGCCGATGGGACCGAGATTCCACCGGCGGAGCGCCCCTTGACGACGGTCTTCGAGACCGGTGAGTCGGTGTACGGCTACGAGTTCGTCCTCGAGCGGGCCGACCGCGACGACATCTGGGCCTCTGCGAACGTGGCCCCGATTCGAAACGAGTCGGGCGACATCATCTACGCCGTCGTGGTTCTCGAAGATATCACGTTGCGGCACATCCAGGCGAAGACGCTGGAGCAGCAGGTCGACCTGTTCAAGAAATCTCAGGACCTCGCGGACGTCGGCGCGTGGGAGTACAGCCTCCAGACGGCGGAGTTCGACTGGACGCGGAAGGTGTACCACATCCTGGACGTCCCCAGTGCCGTCACGCCGACGCTCGCGACAACCTTCGAGCAGTTCGCGCCAGAGGACCGCCAGGTGCTGCAGACCGCGTTCGAACGCGCCATGGAACAGGGGGAACCGTTCGACCTCGAGCTCCGGGTCGGCGATGGGGTCGGCCCCCCTCGCTGGGTCCGAACGGTCGTCGAACCACAGTACGAAAACGGCAAAGTCGTTCGTCTGCGCGGGTCGATACAAGACGTCACCGACCGGAAGGAGCGGGAGATGGAGCTCCAGCGGATGACGAACGCCGTCGAGGAAGCCCCCATCGGAATCGTGCTGTGTGACCCGTCCCAGGCTGACAATCCGATGACCTACGTCAACGAGGGGTTCGTGAACCAGACGGGCTATTCTCGCGAGGAGGCACTCGGACGCAACTGTCGGTTCCTGCAGGGCGAAGACACCGACGAGGCGACCGTCGCGAAACTCCGCCGGGCCATCGACGCCGAGGAGCCGGTCTCGGTCACCATCCGGAACTACCGCGCCGACGGGTCGCAGTACTGGAACCGGCTCGAGGTCGCACCGGTCCGCGACGACGACGGGACCGTGGTGAACTTCATCGGGTTCCAGCAGGACGTCACCCCGCTCGTCGAGCGACAGCGACAGCTCCAGTTGCTCGATAGATACCTGCGACACAACATCCGGAACAAGATGAACGTCATCATGGGGCAGGCGGAGTTGATACAGGACAACAGCCACCCGCCAGTGACGGACTACGCCGACACCATCGAGCAGACGAGCGTCGCGCTCCTCGGAAACGTCGAGAAAGAGCGACAGATCATCAAGGTCCTCCGGGCGGAACCGGCTTCGACGCGGTTCGAACTGATGGACTTGCTCCAGTCGATGGTCGCCGAGTTGACCGAGGAGTACCCCGACGCGGACGTCTCGGTGTCAGGCCCGGAGTCAGTGGACGTGACCGCGATTCCGGAGCTCACGCTCGCACTCGAGGAGCTCGTCCGGAACGCCATCGAGCACAACGACGCGGCCACGCCGACGGTCGAACTCGTGGTCGAGACCGAGGGCGACGCCGTCCGCGTAGACGTCGTCGACGACGGCCCCGGAATCCCGGAGATGGAGGTCGAGGTCCTCAGGGACGCCGACGCCGAGTCGGCGGTGTACCACGGACGCGGACTGGGACTCTGGCTGGTGTACCTAGTCGTCCGGCACTCGGGCGGCGACCTGGCGTTCGAGGAGCGGGCGTCGGGTGGGACCGTCGTCTCGGTCACGATACCGACTCCAGGCGAGACGCACTGAGAGAACGCCGGGAACGAGACAGACTGCGCAGCGCCGCCGCACCAGCGCGAACGGCGGTTCAGCTGGGCGTCGGTGTCTCCGACACCGGCGTCTCGTTGTCGGTCGTCCCGTCGTCCGTCGTCTCGTTGTCCGCAGTCTCATTCGTCGGCTCCTCAGCAGGCATATCGGCCGACCCGCCCGAGGTCGACTGGCCGCCGACGAGGAACTCGAGCAGGTTCCCGACGAACACCTCGTTGTCGGCGTCGTACACCTCGTTGGCGCCGATGAAGTCCGAGTCGGCGACGAACACCATGCTGCCGTTGCGGGCGGCCGTGACGTAGGCCCCTTCACGGCGGGTCTCCAGCGTCCGCGTGCCCTCGGCCGCGGTCAGGAGCGTCTTCGTCTCGCCAGGGTTCCGGACGATGACCTGGCCGGCCGTGTCGAACGTGACCGTGTCGACACCCCGGAGCAGGGCCCCACTCCCCGGTGGCGACGCGTAGATGCTCTTGAAGTTGTTGTCGTTGGCGTCGTCGTCGATGTTGTACAGCGGCTCGGAGCCGACGCGGAAGCCGTAGGCGCGCGCGAGCTCCTCCGGGCCGAAGGACACCTGGCGGACCGACGAGAAGAGGCCACCGCCGACGCTGGCCTGCGTCGGTTCGGCGAGGACCACCACGCGTCCGCCGTCGTCCATGAAGTCCTTCACGGCCTCGCGTTCGGCCGGCTTGAACGCGCCCCGCGGGTTGATGACCAGGAGGGCGTCGTGGCGCTCGAGCGTGGTGTCGTACCGGTCACCGCCCTTCCCCTTCGAGAAGTTGAGCTCGTGGCCGGCCTCGAACAGCGCGTCGCCGACCGGTTCGAGGTCCTCCTCGGAGAACCCGTTGCTGTGGCGGGTGTCGACGAGGATGGACTTGGGTTCGGCGTCCGTCTCGACCGTTATCTCGCCGTCCTCGGGGTCCTGGGGGTCCGAGAGCGCGTCGGGCTGGTAGTGCGACGGCGACTGACCCTCGACGGCGTCGCCGGAGCCGGTATCGACCACGCCGGACCCGAGGAACCCGATGAGCGCGACGGCGGCGAGCAGGACGACGACGACGGCGATGAACGTCGCGATCAGGGTCACGAGACGGCCCTCAGCCATCGGTCACCACCTCCGTGCCGTTCGTCTGGGCACGCGGGACGCCCCAGACGGCCCAGTACTTCACTGGCTGGACGAACTCGCTCTCTGCCTTTCCTGTCCGGTTGACGTAGACGAAGTCGCCCTCGACGCGCTCGACCTTGTTCTGGAGGACGATGACCGTCACGTCAGCGCCGGCATCGTCGTAGGTGACGCCGTAGTTGTCGCCCTGAATCTCGTCGGAGAGGCTCGCGGCGCGCTGGATGGCGGTGCCGCTGTCGCCGATACGGTCGGCGAACCCGTTCTCGACGGCGGTGGCACCGAGATACACGTCGGCGTTCTCGACCTCCTCCTGTGGGACCGAGAGGTCCTCGCCCCGGTGGCGCATCACCGTCCCGACGAAGGCGCTCTGGAGCGTCTCGATGTCGGAGCGGATCTGGTCACGGCTCACCTGTGCCTTATCCGGCCCGGACCGGACGAACGTCTCGCCCTGTTGCTCGGCGCCCTCGATTGCGCTCAGCGGGGCCGAGACGATGACGCCGACGCTACCGACGGTCGAGCTGGGCTTGACGATTATCTCGTCGGCCGGCACGATGCCGTAGTACCCGCCGGAGGCCGCGACGCCCTGGACGTAGGCGACGACCGGCATCTCGCGGGCGGTCCGGTTGACCGCGAGGTAGAACTCCTCGCTCGAATCCACGGGGCCGCCGGAGCTGTCGATACGGAGGACCACGGCGGCGATTGATTCGTTCTGTCTCGCCTCCCGGAGCGAGTCTCGCACAGCGTTGACGTTGCCGTCGTCCGTCGACCCGCGGAGCGTGATGACCGCGACCTGTTTCTGGTCGGGCCCGGAGACCTGGACGGCGCTCAGGACGAACGGGGCGACGGTGGCGACGACGACGATGGCGGCGGTGATGACGACGATATACGAGGCAACGGTCGCCGGCGTTGCTCTGTCGACGATACCCATGGGGCCACTAGCGGCGTGGGGGACGTAAAGGTTCGTCAGCACTTAGCACGCGAAGGTAGTCGATGGGAAAGCGGGGACGCCGGTGGCAGCGCACGGCGAAGCGGGGAGCGGGGACTGCCGGCTCACCCGAACAGCCGTTCGAGCAGGCTGCGCGAGCGGTGTTTCTCGGCCAGCAGCACCGAGCACTCCACGTCGTCGACCACGTCGAGGACGAGCGAGCCGGAGACGAGCCGGCGCAACAGCCCCTCCTCGGTCGCACCGATGATGAGCATGGTCGCGTCCTCGGCGGCGCGCTCGATGGCCGTCTCGACGTCGCCCGTCTCGGGCCGCAGCGTCACGTCGGTCAGCTCGTGGTCGGCCGCCCACGATTCGAGGAACTCGCGGGCATCGTCCTCGTCGTCGGCGACGTTGAGGAGCGTCACCTCCGAGTCGTACTCTGTCTGGAGCATCCGCGCGATGCCGGCCGAGAGGTCAGAGTCCGGCCCGCCGGCGGTCGGCAGGAGGATGCGCGACGGGTCGAACCCGCGGTCGCGCAACACGAGGAAGTCACACGGGACGCTCTGGGTGAGTTCGTCCATCGCCGACTCCGCGCGGCCGGGGGACCCGTGGGAGTTGGGGCCCCAGCCCATCACGACGAGGTCGGCGTCGTGGGTCTTGGCGGCGTCGAATATCTCCTCGAAGGAGCGATGTGAGAGGATGGTGTGGGTCTCGACGTCGACGCCGAACGTCTCCGCGTCCTCCCGGGCCGTCTCGAGGAGCTGCGCCGAGGACGCGTCGATCTCGTCGGCGCGTTCGGCCGCGCTGGCCAGGGCCGTCTGGTCCGGGACGGTGATGATGTGGGACGCGACCACGGTCCCCCCGCGCTGTTTCGCGACCGCACTGGCGAGCGTGATGAGGTCCTTCTCGTGGGCGGGGTTGGCGAGCGGGACCATCACACGGTACTCGCCGCCGTCGGGTTGGACCTGTGCAGCGGTGTTGACCGCCACGTCGGGGAGGTCGTCGGCCCGCGAGAGGACGTACTGCGAGAGGATACCCTGTTTCTCCGTCCGGGTGCGGGCGTAGAGCACGTACCAGACAACGGCTGCCGCGCTGATGCCGAAGGTGAGCAACAGGGCGTCGCTGGCGACGAAGGCGAGCAGAGCGAAGGAGAGTATCGCACCAAGGATGGGGAGCAGCGGGAACAGCGGGACGATGAACTCCGGTTCGTACTCCTCGGGCGCGACGTAGCGCATCACGATGAGCGCGAAGTTCAGCAGGCCGTAGATAACCAGGTGGAGGCCGGACGCGGCGCCCGAGAGCAGCGTCAGGTCGCCGATGACGATGAACAGCAGGATGAGCCCGCCGGTGATGCCGATGGCGCGGTACGGCGTCCCGAAGCGGGGGTGAATCTCGTTGAGCGCCGGCGTGACGATGCGGTCACGCCCCATCGCGAAGTTGATGCGCGAGGACGCCAGGATGGAGGCGTTCGCGCTCGACGCGGTCGCGAGCAGGCCGCCGAACAGCAGCGCGCCGCCCATCAGCGCACCCTGGAGGTACTGACCGACCTCGACGACGGCGATGGGGTTCTCCTGCCCGCTCGTGATGACGTCGGCGATGAAGCCCTGCGGGACGGCCGCGCTCATGATGACGAGCACCAGCGCGTAGATGACCGTCACGATGACGACGCTGCCGATGACCGCCCGCGGGAGGTTCTTCCCCGGCTCCTTGATCTCCTCGGCGACGCTCGTAATCTGGACGAAGCCGAGGTAGGAGACGAAGATGAGGCCCGTCGTCTCCAGCGTCGCGACGACGCTGCTGGGGTCCGGGAGGTTCCCCGGCTGGGCCCGGAGCGTCCCGAGCAGCGTGAACACCGCCAGGATGGCGACCAGCAGGACGACGATGACGTTCTGCAGGCGCCCGGTCTCCTTCGCGCCGACGTAGTTGACGACGATGAACAGCGCCGCGCCGACGAGCGCGGCGATTTTGACGATTGAGAACGACACCGGCCCGAGCGCGAGCGTCCCGCTGATACCGAAGATACGTGCGATGTAGCGGCCGAACCCGACCATGTAGAAGGCGCTGGCGAAGGCCAGCCCGAGCCAGTTTGCCCACCCGGCGACCGAGCCAAAGAGCGGCCCGAGCGCGTGGTTGACGTAGTAGTACGCGCCGCCGGACTTCGGCATCGCCGTCCCGAGTTCGCTGGCCGACAGCGCCGTGAACATGGCGATGACGCCGCCGAGGACGAACGCGACGGCCGCGAGCGACCCGGCGTTGAGGATGGCCTCGCCCGGCAGGACGAAGATGCCCGCGCCGATCATCGTCCCGACGCCGATGGTCAGCGCGGCGAGCGGGCCGAGGTCCTTCGCGAGTTCCTCGTCACCCATCGTCGGTACCCGCTTCCTCATCGCCGTCCGACGCGTGCTCCGTGTCTGGCAGGACCACGACGGGCCGGTCGTTCTCAGTGACCAGTCCGAGCGCGACGTCGCCGGTGACGAGGCGGATGAAGCGGTTCCCGCCACGCGGGGTCACGACGATGGCTGACGCGTCGATGTCGTCGGCCGCCTCGAATATCGTGTCGACGACGTCCGTCCCGTAGTATATCTCGCTGTCGACGTCACCGAGGACGACGCGCGCGGCCTCGAACATCTCCTCGGCCGCGAGTTCGCGCTGTTCGACGCCGGCCTTGTCCATCGCGCCGCCGGCCTTCTCGACGACGTTGACGAGGACGACCTCGCCGTACGCCTGGGCAGCGAGCGCCCGCGCCGACGTGACCGCGTCCTCCTCGCTCGCGACGGGCAGGAGGACACGCTCTAACAGGTCAGCCATGGTGTGACCTCCGGATGGGCGTCCCGAGTGTGCGGACGGCCGTAAGCGACTGGTACATACCCACCTCCCCGGGCGCGTCGCTAATAAACTCCGGGAATCTGACCGGTTGCCCCGATGGAAACCGACTTCACTCGGCCGCCGCAACGAAGTGGACATGAACGACGAGGTGGCGCGCCGATGTACGTCATAGTCGTCGGGGCCGGCGAAGTCGGGTCGACCATCGCCGAGAGCCTCGCGGATAGCCACGACGTGGCCGTCATCGACATCGACGGCGAACGCGTCGAGAGCCTGGTCTACGAGGTCGACGTCCTGGGCGTGCAGGGCGACGGCGCCGAACTGGAGACGCTCCACGAGGCCGGTATCGAGACGGCCGACATGGTCATCGCCAGCACCGACGACGACGAGACGAACATCGTCACCTGCGGGACGGCCAAGACCGTCGCGGACGCCTTCACCATCTCGCGGGTGAAGAACGCGAAGTTCCTCAAGACGTGGTCGCACTCGAAGGGCGC
This sequence comes from Haloarcula ordinaria, assembly GCF_029338275.1. NCBI lineage: Archaea > Methanobacteriati > Methanobacteriota > Halobacteria > Halobacteriales > Haloarculaceae > Haloarcula > Haloarcula ordinaria. The sequence goes on from NZ_CP119789.1 coordinate 2,940,087, forward strand.
CTTCGGCGTCGACTACATGGTCGCGACGAACCTGATGACCGCCGAGACCATCACGCGGGTCATCGGCCTGCCGGCGGCCAGCGACGTCGAGACGTTCGCCGACGGCGTCGTCCAGATGGCGGAGTTCGAAATCGGTGCGGCCAGCCCGGTCGCCGACCAGACCGTCGCCGAGGCCGACCGCTACGAGTCGTTGACCTTCGCCGCTATCCTGACCGACGACGACGTCATCATCCCGCGCGGGGACACGGTCCTCGAAGCGGGGACCAAGGTGGTCGTCATCGGAAGCCGTGAGAGCGTCCACACATTCGCCCACGAAGTGGCGCCCGACATCGACAGCGCGCGGGACGTCTTGGTGGTGGGAGGCAGCGACATCGGCTTCCACACCGCCCGGATGCTCCAGGAGCGGGGCCTCCGCCCGCGGCTCATCGAACGCGATCCCGAACGGGCCCGCGAGCTGGCGGAGGAACTCCCGGGGACCACCGTCCTCGAGAGCGACGCGACAGACCGGGAATTCCTCGAGCGCGAGCACATCGAGGCCGTCGACGCCGTGGTCGCGACGCTGGATAGCGACGAGAAGAACCTGCTCGCTGCGCTGCTGGCGAAACGCCTGGGCGCCGACCGGGCTGTCGCCGTGGTCGACGCCGGCGAGTACGTCCAGCTGTTCGAGGCCGTCGGCATCGACGTCGCCATCAACCCCCGGGAGGTGACCGCCGAGGAGATAACGCGGTTCACCCACGAACACGGCGCCGAGAACGTCGCCATCATCGAGTCCGACCGAGCGGAGGTACTGGAGATAGAGGTCGACGCGGACAGCGTCCTCGCGGACCGGACAATCCAGGAGGCCGTCGCCGACCTGCCGGCGGGGGTCGTCATCGGCGCCATCACACGTGACGGCAACCTCGTCATCCCCCGTGGTGACACCGTCGTCCACGAGGGCGACCACGTCGTCGTGTTCATCGATACCGACGTCCTCGACGAGGCCAGCGCGGCGCTGTGACGCCTACCGGCGCCAGAACGCGCCGGTGAAGATGGCCAGCACCGTGATTATCTCCAGTCGCCCGGCCCACATCAGCAGAATCATCACGAACTTCGTCGTGTCCGGCAGCAGCAGGTACGAGCCGAAGGGCCCGAGGCGACCGAAGGCCGGCCCGATGTTGCCGATGGCGGCCAGACTCGCGCCGATGGCCTCCAGCGGCGTCAGCGTGATGCCGACGCGGGTGGCGTCGAGCGAGATGAACAGGGCGCCCAGGCCGAACAGGACGAGATAGAGGAGGGTGAAGCCGGTCACGCCGCGGATGGCTTCCTCGTCGACGACGTGCCGACCGAGGCGGATTGGCTGGACGGCCTCGGGGTGGGCGGTGTGGAACAGCTCGCGGCGGAGCACCTTCATGACGATGAGCCAGCGGACCACCTTGATACCGCCCCCGGTCGACCCGGCGGAGCCGCCGATGAACATCGTAAACAGGAGGACCAGTTGGCCGTGGGGCGCCCACTGGGCGAAGTCACTGCTGGCGTAGCCGGTCGAGTTCAGCAGCGACGTGACCTGGAACGCCGCCTGTCGGAGCGCGTTCTCCGGGACGCCCGCGGTGGTCCCGCCGAGGGCGAGCGCCGGGGCCGCCCCAGTGAACAGCAGTCCCGCGACGACGGCCGTCAGTACGGCTGTCGCGCCGGCGTACAGCCTGAACTCCGGGTCCCTGAAAGGGCGCCGGAACTCCCCGTCGAACAGGTGCCAGAACAGCGCGAAGTTGGTCCCGGCGACGACGACGAAGGGGATGATGACCCACTGGACCGCCGCGGAGAACGCGGCGATGCTGTCGGCCTTCGTGGAGAACCCGCCCGTCGGCAGTGTCGAGAAGGCGTGAGCGACAGCGTTGTACAGGTTCATGTCCGGGGCGAGGCCGGCGAGGTGGAGGCCGTACAGCAAGACGGCGAGCGCGGCCGTGAACACGAAGTACGCCTTCCAGAGGATGCGGGCCGTCTCGGCGATCTGTGGCGTCAGCTTCTCCAGTTGCGGGCCCGGGGCCTCCTCGCTGACGAGCTGGGCGCCGTTGACCGACAGTTCCGGCAGGATGGCGACCATCAGGACGATGATCCCCATCCCGCCGAGCCACTGGGTGAGCTGGCGCCACAGCAGCAGGGCGTGTGAGTGGTGTTCGACGCCGATGTTCCCCATCACCGTCGCGCCCGTCGTGGTGAAGCCCGACATCGACTCGAACAGTGCGTTCGTCGGGTCGGCGAGCGTCGAGTCCGTCCCCATCCCGGCGAGGATGTACGGAACCGCACCGACGACGGCGACGGCGAACCACGTGATGGCAACGAACAGTAGCGCCTCGCGCGAGCGCAGGTCGCCCCCCGTCTCGAGTTGCTCCAGCCCGATGCCAGAGAGGACCGTGACGACGATGGCGATACCAAACGCGCCGACGTCCTCCCCGTAGGCGAGCGCGACGACGAGCGGCACGAGCATCGCCACGGCGAGGAACTTCACGACGGTTCCGGTGAGCGCGACGCTCGTCCGCCAGTCGACGACGGTAGTCACGCGTTCAGACATCTCAGGTGGGCCGACCAGGCTGGTTCATTGTCGAGGTGTTGAGTGCCGTGCGGGCGCGTGTCACAGCGTGCAGGCGAGTATAGCCCACTGTGCCCCGCGGACCCCCTTAAAACTGGCAGAGACGAGTCGGGGTACGGGCCCGTGACGACGGCGGGAACCGTTCGCCGTCTCGGCTCTCGTCGACTGTGCGCTATGTGGGGATATTGAGACAAAGGAAAGGCACTTATCCGAAAGGGATAGATTCGGCACCAATGGCACGAGAATCGTATCAGGAGATGCTCGAATCGCTCCGCGAGGACGTCCTCTACATGTCGGAAATCGTCCTCGAACGGTTGCAGATGGGGCTCAGTGCCCTCGAATCGAAAGACGAGGAGATCGCCTGGGACGTCATCGAGGGCGACGACGAGGTCAACCAGCTGTATCTGGAGCTCGAACAGGACTGCATCGACCTGCTCGCGCTGCAGCAACCGGTCGCCTCGGACCTCCGGCTCATCGCCGCCTCGTTCAAGGTCATCACCGACCTCGAACGCATCGCCGACCTGGCGACGAACCTCGGCGAGTACTCGCTGGAGGCGGAACAGGACGTCTTCCCCGAGGTGGACATCCAGGCCATCGCCGACGGCGTCGTCGAGATGATCGAAGAAGCGATGCAGGCCTACGCCGAACAGGACGCCGATCGCTGCTACGCCATCGCCGAGATGGACGACGAAATCGACGAGCGCTGTGAGGCCGCCTCCGAGGCGGTCGTCCGCGACCTCATCGAGCGCGAGATAGACGCGGAGTCGAGCGAAGCAGAGATCGAACAGATGATGGCCGACGTCTCGCGGTTGTTGTTGACCATCCGGGACATCGAGCGCGTCGGCGACCACGCGGTCAACATCGCCGCGCGCACGCTATACATGGTCGAGAACGACGCGGATCTCATCTACTGACCACATAGCACTGCTTCTCCGCTCCTCGCGCTCGCTGCGAGCGCCGCCGTTTTCCACTGGCGTCGCGACGCCGTTATCGTGGCGCGTCGGGGCCGTCCGCACTGACGAGTCCCTCGTCGGTGATGCTGAACTGGGCCGTGTCGCCGGCGGGCTTCGCGCGGTGTTTCTCCAGCGTCGCGCGGCGGTTGCCGCCGCGATACCGGTCCAGTCGGATGATGGCTCCCGACCAGTGGTTCAGCGTGTGCCCGCCCAGCGCCGTCGAGCGGTCGCTGTCGGGATCGGTGAACACCTGGTTGGTGAACAGCACCGCGATGTCGTGTTTGCGGGCCAGCGAGAGGAGGTGGGTAATCTGCCGGGCGACGTCCCGGAGCGTCTCGCCGCCGTCATCGTCGGTCCGGCGCAGGCGGTAGAACCCGGTCGCGCTGTCCAGCACGACGAGCTCGACCTCGGCGGCGAACTCTGCGGCATCCTGGACAGCTTCTGCCTGCTCGTCGTAGTCGAGCACCTCAGAGACGATGAGCCGCCCCGCGAGGTCGTCGACGGTCTGGCCGGTCCCGGCAGCGCGACCGGCCGCGACCTGGCGCAACCGGTCGGCCGAGAGGCCCTCGGTGTCGATATAGAGGGCGGCGTCGCCCCCCGCAGCGACGTCGAGGGCCGCCGAAAGCCCGAGGTTGGTCTTGCCGGCCGCCGGCGGGCCGTACACCTGCGTGACCGCGCCGCGTTCCAGCCCCCCACCCAGGAGGTCGTCGATGGGCCCACACCCGGTCGAGACGTACTCGCTCACAGTAGGGAGTTACGCAGGTTCCGATAAAAACGCTCGCACCTGGCCGTCGGCGGAGGCTTCGACCGTGTTTGTAGCCTTACCAACCCTCTTCGGCGTCGTGGCGGATGTCTATACCATGGACGTTCGGTCGGCGCTCGGCACCCTCCAGCTCCCGGTCGCGACGCTCGGCCTGGCACTGCTCCTGGTCGCGCTGGTCGGGATCGCCACCATGGACCCACCGCCGGCGGGCAGCGACGGGTTCGTCGGCGGCCTCGCGGTCTTCTTCCTCTACATCGTCGCGTGGGTCGGCTTCCTGGTGTTGTCGCTTGGCCTGGCGATTCCGCCCCTTGGTGGCTACGGGCTCAGGTTCACCCGTCCCCAGCGCGGACTCTTCCTGCTCGCTGGACTGGCAGCGTTCCTGAGCGCGGTGGGACCGCTCGTCGCGTTCGGCCTCGTCTTCTCGAACCCTGGCGCGATGGTACTCACGTGGCTTGCCATCACCGCCGTCGGGATACTCTCGCTGGTCGGTGGCGTCGTCTGGCGCGGTGTCCAGGTGTGGCGAGACGACGCCGCACTCGTCGTGGCAGGAGGGTCGTAACTCGGAGACGCTTTAGCAGGGGGCTATCTCGTCGCCGCCGACCCGACGGGTGCCCAGCGCCGTTACCGCGTACACCGCGTCCGAACTCGTGTCGGCGAAGACCGTCTCGCCGTCGACGTCGACCCGGTAGGCGTACGGCAGCGTGACGCTCACGCGGACCCCGAGCGGGGCGAGCCCAGTGATGGATGCTCGCTCCGTGACCGCCCCTTCACGGGTTCCCCAGTCGTCGAGACAGGGAGCGCGTTCGAGGTGGCTGGTGACGTGTGCGTCCTCGGCGTTCAGGGCACGTTGCTGAGCACTAGTCACGGTGCCGACGCTACCGAGTACCACCGCCGCCACGAGTACTACTGCGAGGAGGAGCCGTCCGGAGCCCATCGGTGGTCGAGTGTGCAGGCGGGAATACTGAATCCCTTCAGGTCGCTGTAAACGGCGTTTGAGCGTCCCTGAGAACCTTTGTGCTGGCCCTCGAGGTTCCTGGCATGGTACGGGCGCCAGCAGTGACCGAGCGAGTGCTGACGAAGCGCGACCTTTTGGGCGGCCTCCTGCTCCCCCCGGGCCTCGCGCTCGCGGGATACGGGAGTTATCTTCATTTCAGTATCGCCGCTCGGGTGAGCGCTGGCCAGTGTGACGGATGCGCGCCGTGGCACCCGCTGTTCGTCGTCGCGCCGATCGTCGTCGGAGCGGCGTTGCTTACAGCGAGCGGGTACCTGCTGTCACAGTGAAGAGCGCGGGACGGGGCCGCTGCTGTCGCGCGGACGGGATACCTCACTCCGCTCGCGGAGAGCGCGCGGAGAGATGCCGGGAACAGACCGCCTCCACCGCGTCGGGGTCCGCGAGGTCCTCGACGGCGAACCGGAGGTCGACCCGGCGACGCCTGTGGAGGACGATGGCGTCAGCGGTCCGCGACCAGGACGTGAAGGTCGTCCAGCGGTAGAGGCGGCGCGCGACCGGGAGGCGCTGTTCGAGGCCCGCGTCGGTCGCCACGTACGTCCGTTCCTGACCGACTGCCAGGACCACGATGCCGAACGGGAAGAGGAGGTGGCCGACCGTCCGGAGGCCGTCGGCCCCGGTGACGAGGCCGGCGAGGAACAGCACGACCGCACAGAGGACGGCGACCCCGGCGACGACCGTCAGTGGCCGGCGCGCCGACGCCGGCCATCCCGCCGACCACTCGGCCAGTTCGTCGAGCCCGTCGGTGACCGCGTCGGTGTGCCGGGTCCGGGTCATGACCGCGAGCGCGGCCCCAGCGATTGCCGCAAACGTGCCGAAAAACAGGGCGAGTACGCCGAGCGCACCGGTGCGAGCGAGCGAGGCGAACCCGAGCACGACGAGACCGACCGGCGCCACGGCGGCGACCCACTTCCCTGGAGACCCACCGACGCGTACGAGCGCGGCCCGACGGCGACCGACGACCCACCAGCCGACTCCCGTCACCGCGGTGAGCGTGACGAGGACGGTCCCGTACAGCGCGCCGGCGCCGGGAGCGAACGCTCGTTCGACGGCCAGGACGACGGCCGGGGTCACGAGCAGAGCGACGTAGAGGCCGACGACGAGGCCGAGCAGCGGGTCGGTGCCGTGCTCGCCGCCCGACCGGATAGCGGGAACCATCACCGACCCTTCGCCCGAGAGCGACAAAACAGTTGACCAGGTGACGGCTCGAACGCACCCGTCGCCGGGCTCCGGGACCGGCGCACCAGGGTCCAGCAAGGCGTAAGTTCCCCTCTCACCAAGGGGCGACAGTGATCGTCGTCGCCACGGAGGACTTCGAGGTGTACCACGGCGTGGTCAACGAGCTGCGGGACCGCGGCGTCACCTTCACCACCATCGAACCGGGCGACGAGTGGCCCGAGCGCGTCGAGGTCGCCGTCGTCGCGGCCGACGAGTCCGTCGAGGTTCCCGACGGCATCCCAGTCGTCGAGGCCGACCCGGACGACCCCCGGGGCGCGGTCGAGTCGGCCGTGGCGACGCTGCGTGGAACCGATGGACGGACCGTAGTCGGCATCGACCCCGGCGAGCGGCCCGGTATCGCCGTCCTCCACGGCGAGATGGTCGTCGCCGCGTTCCAGGTCCCAGCGGCACAGGCCGGTGACGTCGTGCGAGCGGAAGTCGAGGACGCCACGGACCCGCTGGTCCGCGTCGGCGACGGTGCTCGCCTGGTCGGCGCGCGCATCATCGACGACCTGGAGGACGTTCCGGTCGAACTGGTCGACGAGTCCGGGACGACCCCGTATCTCGGAGCCGGCGCCCGCGGCATGGGCGACGTGCTGGCGGCGGTGAACATCGCCCGACAGGAGGGCGAAGAGATAGCGAGTCGGACCATCGAACCGACGGCCGGCGAACTCCAGCGCATCAAGGACCGCTCGCGCGAGGCGAGCGAGACCAACCGGGCTATCGACGAACTGCTCGCAAGGCGGGTCGCCGTGGGTGACCTCACCATCGCGGAGGCCCTGGCCGAGCACAGGGGCGAAGAGGCCGAGGCAGAGCCGAACGAGCAGGACAGCGACGCCCGCGAAGGGCAAGGCGAAGAGAGCTAGGACTGGACGGTCCGTTCGGCCCGGCGCATCACGTCGCGAATCGTCAGGCCGGTCGCCTCGGCGACGGCCGCCGCGTCGTCGTACTCGGCGCTGACGTCGTACACCGCGCCCGTCTCGTCGGAAGCGATCTTCACCTGCACCTCGTGGCGCTCGCCGTCGATAGACAGCGCGACCGTCTCGAACTCGCGGTCGGCGACCCAGCGGTGGCCCGCGCCGTGCTCCCTGATGCCCAGGGTCCCGGTCTCCTCAGCCAGCCGACGGGCGACCGGCTGGGCCCGCTCTGGCTTGCAGACTACCTTCACCAGGTGGCCCGGCCGGGACTTCTTCATCGTCGTCGGCACGATTGTGACGTCGCGCGCACCCACGGCACTCAGCGAGCGCTGGAGGTCACCGAGCACCTCCGGCGAGACGTCGTCGACGTTCGTCTCCAGGACCGTGATGTCGTCGCGTCGGAGGCGGCCGCTCGTCTGGCCGACCATCGCGCGCAAAACGTTCGGCCGGTTCGGGACCGACCGGCCGCCGGCCCCGTAGCCCGAGGCGTCGAGGTCGAGCGGGGGGAGCGTCTCGACCCCCTTGGCGACGTGTACCAGGATGGCCGCCCCGGTCGGCGTCAGCAGTTCGGTCTCGACGGGGCCGCCGGCGAGCGACCAGTCGGCCCGTTCGGCGATTTCGACCACGGCGGGCGTCGGCACCGGATAGGTCCCGTGGCTCATCTCGATGGTGCCGCCGCCGGCCGAGAGCGGCGTCGTGACGACCTGTTCGACGTCGAGGTCTGCGAGCAAGAGCGCAGCACCGACGACGTCAGCGATGGCGTCGTCGGCACCGACCTCGTGGAAGTGCGTCTCCTTCAGGTCGGTGCCGTGGACGGCGGCTTCGGCCCGGCCGAGAAGCTCGAAGATGGCGAGCGCGTCCGCCTCGACTGCGTCCGGGAGGTCCATGTCCTCGACGATGTCGATGACCTCGGGATACGTCCGAGCGGGGCCGTGGCCCTCGGCCGGATGATGGTCGTGGTCGTGAGCGTGCTCGTGGCTGTGGTCATGGGAATGCCCGTGGTCATGCGTGTGTTCGTGCTCGTGGTCCGACTCCTCGTCCTGGTCGCCGGTCAGTAGTACCTCGACGCGGGTCGCACTGATGCCGCTCCGGTCGACCGTCGAGACCTCGTAGGTGACGTCGAGGGCGTCCTCGACGGGGTCGAGGACGGAACGGTCGGCGCCGGCCGCGAGAAGTGCCCCGAGAATCATATCGCCGGCGGCACCCATCCGGCCGTCAAAGGCGAGTGTTCGCATACGCGACGTGACGACCCCGGTGGGGAAAAACCCACTCTGTCGGCGCGCTTTGCCGGGCGGTCAGCCCTGGCGGACGATGTGGACGTCGAAGACGTCGCCCGCGTCGGTCCTCGGAATGACGACGTCCTCGCTGTCGTTGCTGCCGAGGAAGACGACTTCGGCGTCGACGTCGCGGGCGACCTGCTGGATGGTCTCTGACAGCTCGGAGGCCGAGTACGCGCTGAAGTCCTCGTAGCGGAGTTCCGCGTCGTCGGTCGCCTCCTCGATCTTCCGACGGAGGTCGCTGGCCGCCGTCTCGGCCGCGAAGTCCTCTGTCGGGTCGACCCGGCGGCGACGCTGTGCGTAGTCGGAGCCGGTCGGGACCAGGCTGACGGCGACGACGTCGGTGTCCATCGCTGCACCGTAGGCGACTGCGCGGTCGAGCGCCGCTTCCGCCTGTGGCGAGCCGTCGAACGGAACGAGAAATACCATACCCGGCGTATCGGTGCCACCCTTATCAAACACGGCGATGCCGGCAGGGTCTGTTGGCTACCCGAGCGGGTGACGGGAGTCGAGCCTGAGGGCTACGCAGTGGGGCCAGACTGTGACGTGATACCACGACACGTATATATCCGTCGCCACCCCTGCTGACCGCCGGTAGCATAAAGCATATCTCCCGGGATACCCGACTGTACTGTAACCCAGTCTACTATGAACGAAGTGCAACTAGAAGTGGCGAAGGCGTACCCGAACGACTCGGGTCGCGGCATCGCCCGTCTGGACCCCGATACGTTGTTGCATCTCAAGCTCTCCCCGGGTGACATCATCGAGATCGAGGGCAGCGACACGACGGCCGCGAAGGTCTGGCGGGCCGACCGACAGGATTGGAACACCGACACGGTCAGAATAGACGGCTTCACGCGCCAAAACGCCGACGTGGGCATCGGCGAGCGCGTCACCATCCGCAAGGCAGAAGCCGAGAAAGCAGACAAGCTGGTGCTCGCACCGCCCGAAGAAGCGAGCGTCCAGTTCGGCTCTGACGCCGCTGGCATGGTCAAACGGCAGATTCTGAAGCGGCCGGTCGTCGAGCGCGACATCGTCCCCGTGATGTCCTCGACGAACCACCCGTTCATGCGCTCGCCCGGCCAAGCCATCCCGCTCATCGCCGTGGAGACCGATCCGGAAGGCGTCTGTCTCATCACCGAGGACACCGAGGTGGAGCTCCGCGAGGAGCCCATCTCGGGCTTCGAGAAGACCGGCGGCGGCATCACCTACGAGGACATCGGCGGCCTCCAGAGCGAGATTCAGCGGGTGCGAGAGATGGTCGAACTGCCGATGAAACACCCCCAGATATTCAAGAAACTGGGCATCGAGCCGCCCCAGGGGGTCCTCCTGCACGGTCCGCCCGGCACCGGTAAGACCCTGCTCGCGAAAGCCGTCGCCAACGAGACCTCTGCCAGCTTCTTCTCTATCGCAGGGCCGGAGATCATCTCGAAGTACTACGGCGAGTCCGAACAGCAGCTGCGCGAGATATTCGAAGACGCCAGCGAAGAGGCGCCCTCCATCATCTTCATCGACGAACTGGACTCCATCGCCCCCAAGCGCGAGGACGTCACGGGCGAGGTCGAACGCCGCGTCGTCGCCCAGCTGCTGACGATGATGGACGGCCTCGAATCGCGGGGCCAGGTCATCGTCATCGCCGCGACCAACCGCGTCGACAGCGTCGACCCGGCACTGCGTCGCCCGGGCCGGTTCGACCGCGAGATCGAGATCGGCGTCCCGGACGAGGTGGGGCGCGAGGAGATCCTCCAGATACACACCCGCGGGATGCCGCTGTCGGACGACGTCACGCTCTCGAAGCTGGCGACCGACACGCACGGCTTCGTGGGCGCCGACATCGAGAGCCTGACCAAAGAGGCCGCGATGAAGGCGCTGCGCCGGTACCTCCCCGAGATCGACTTAGACCAGGAGGACATCCCGCCGAGCCTCATCGACCGGATGATCATCAAGCGCGACGACTTCAAGGGCGCGCTCAACGAGGTCTCGCCGAGCGCGATGCGGGAGGTGCTGGTCGAACTCCCGAAGGTGTCCTGGGACAGCGTCGGCGGCCTCAACGAGGCCAAAGAGCAGGTCCAGGAGGCCGTCGAGTGGCCGATGAACTCACCCGAGAAGTTCGAGCGGATGGGTGTGACCCCGCCCTCGGGCGTCCTGCTCTACGGTCCACCCGGCACGGGGAAGACCCTGATGGCGAAAGCCGTCGCCAACGAGACGGACGCGAACTTCATCTCGGTGCGTGGCCCGCAACTGCTCAGCAAGTGGGTCGGCGAGAGCGAGAAGGCCATCCGCCAGACCTTCCGGAAGGCCCGGCAGGTCTCGCCGACGGTCATCTTCTTCGACGAACTCGACTCGCTCGCGCCGGGCCGTGGCGGCGAGGTCGGGTCGAACGTCTCCGAGCGCGTCGTCAACCAGCTCCTGACGGAACTTGACGGCCTCGAGGAGATGGAAGACGTGATGGTCATCGGCGCGACCAACCGCCCGGACATGATCGACCCGGCGCTCATCCGCTCGGGCCGCTTCGACCGACTGGTGATGATCGGCGAACCCAGCACCGAGGGTCGCGAGCAGATCCTCAAGATCCACACGGACGACACGCCGCTGTCGCCCGACGTCAGCCTGCGGGAACTGGCCGAGATCAGCGACGGGTTCGTCGGCTCCGACCTCGAGTCCATCGCTCGCGAGGCCGCCATCGAGGCACTGCGTGAGTCCGACGACGCCGACGTCGTCGAGATGCGCCACTTCCGCCAGGCGATGGACAGCGTCCGTCCGACCATCAACGACGACATCCGGGAGTACTACGAGCAGATGGAAGAGGAGTTCAAGGGCGGCTCCAGCCCGAAGCGCCAGGCTGGCGGCAGCGGCCGCATCGGGTTCCAGTAGCACGGCACCCACTTTTACTTCGGGGGTCGCCAGGGGCGACCCCGCTTGCAAAAACCTGGGGAAAAGGCCGGAATCTCGGCCACGGCCGAGATTCCGGTGAACCGCCTCGCTTCGCTCGACGTCCGCATGCAACCGTGAGAAAGCGAATTTCCGTTCTGGGCCGGGAGCGCGCTCCGTCGCGCGACCCGGGGAAAGGCAGGTCTACAGAAACGAGCATACGGCGGCGAAGCCGCCGTTTTACGGGACCGAGCGAAGCGAGGTCCCGCCTTTTTCCCCAGGTTTTTGCAAGTCGAGCGGGACCGAAGGTCCCGCCGACCATGCGAACGGGTGCGCAGCGCCCGTGAGCAGAGAGCGGTTCGCGCGAAGCGCGAACCCGACGCAGCAAAAAGTGGTTTCTAGAGTTCGCCGAGCTTCCGGAGCACCTGGCCACGGTACTCCTCGTCGGCCTGGACGCCTTTCAGTTCGAGGACGTTCCGTTCGAGTTTGTCCAGCGCGACGTTGAACGCCATCTCGGCCCCGTAGCCCTCGCCGGAACCGGCGGCCTGGCCCTTGTTGGTCCGGAGGCGAATCTGGCACTGGATGAGCGGGGTGCCACGGAGTTTCTCTTTGTGTTCGTGGAACCGGACGTGGGCGTGCTGGACCTGCATGGCCTGGTACTTGTCGGCCACCTCGCCGATGTCGCTGCGGAGGTCGGCCCGGGAGATGGTGTCGAGGAGCTTGATATTGGTGATCTGGACGTCCATGTGGTCCTCCTCGGTGAACGTCAGCGCCCGGAGCACGTCGGTCTTGGTGAGGATGCCCTCGACCGCGGTGTCGTCGTCCTTGGGCGTCACGACCAGCCCGGCGAAGTCGTTCTCGAGCATCCGGGCCACTGCGTCGCGGACGGAGGCGTCGAGCGTCACCGTCTCGACGGGGCTGCTCATCACGTCGTAGACGGGGATGTCGAGGATGCGCTGAATCTCGCCGGAGCGGTCGCCGGTGGTCGCCTTGTTCATGTCACGGACGACGACGTCGACGACGTCGTGCCGGGTGACCATCCCGGTCAGCCCGTCCTGCTCGTCGAGCACGGGGAGGCGAGAGATGCCGTGCTCGCGGAGGAGATTGATGACCTGACCGACGTTGGTGTCCTCGGCGACCGTCACGACGTCGTCGGTGTAGATCTGGTCCACGGTGAGCGCGTCGAGGTTCTCGAGGACGGCCGCCAGGATATCGTCCTCCGTGACGATGCCCCAGAGCTCGTCGCCCTCGAAGACGGGCGCGATCTTCGTGCCGCCCTCGACGAGTACGCGAGCGACCTCACGGACGTCGTCGGTGCGTGCGACCTTGGGCGCGGAGCTGGTCATCGCGCCCGCCTTCGCGTTGTCCTCGACGTGAGACTGGACGAGCTGCTTCTGCGTGATGACGCCGGCGTATGCGCCGTCCTTAGTGACGATGATCCCTTTCGGGTTCTCGCGCTCGAAGATAGACCGGACCTTCCCAAGTCGTTTGCCCGCGTCGACTTCGACAAACTCTCTCGTAGCGATATCAGCAATATCCATAGTACTTCACAGACGGACCTTCGCTGTGAAGGGTTATCAAGGTTGGTTCGATTCCTGGGGGACGGGAAGCGGATTAGCCTTTAGATGGTGGCCCACCTCGTCGACGTATGCTCCCCGATATCGGCGTCTTCGGTCCCTACACGTACCTCGTCACCGAGGTGCTCTGGGGAAGTGTCGCATTCGCGTTGCTGTGGCGGGCTGGCGCTCTCAGGCGGGCCGCGAAGACCATCGTCGTGCTCTACCCCGTCGCCTACGTCTGGGACTGGTACACGCTCAAGGTCGGCGTGTTCGACATCGTCTTGCGGACCGGCGTCGATCTCCTGGGAATCCCCATCGAGGAGCACATCTTCATGGTCGTCGTTCCGGCGCTGGTCGTCGGTCTCCACGAGACGCTGCACGGCGGGGCGGCCAGTGACGACGACGGGTAGCGTGACAGCGACCGTGAGTTACGCGCTCGTCCGCAGCGTCTCGGCGTAGGACCCGAGTCCCTCGACGCCCGTTAGCTCGTCGAGGACGGTCTCGGCGTCGACCGCCAGTTCGTAGCCCGGTCGACCCTTGCCGATGGGCGATTCGGCTTTCGACTTCTCGAGCAGGCCAGCGTCGGCGAGCGTCTGCAGTGCCGAGATGACCTCCTGGCGCTGGACGCCACCGAACGGGTCCCGGTCGATGTCGTCGAGGTGGTCCTTGGCAGTCTCTGCGACGTCGAAGGAATGGGCCGGCGTCGCATCCGCCGCTGTCAGTTCGACCACGGACAGCAGGACGAACTGATCGAACGGCTGCATCGAGTGAACTGTCTCGTCCATAGGTGTCGGTTCGTTGGCCGGTCTAAGAAACTACTGAAATAGGTTTAGGGGATACGGCAGCAGAGGCAGCGATTTACCATTTTAATCAGTAATGCTTCGATGTAAGGATATTTAACCCATGAAACAGAGTGGCATAACAGACATGCACATGCACAGTAACAGAATGTGGATCGAGCGCGTACAGCGGACCTGTACGGCCAGTTTACAGCGCTCAGGTGGGATTCGTGAACGATGATTGTCGGGGTACCGACTGAGACCGTCGCGGACGAGACGCGGGTCGCGTTGATTCCCCCCGTCGCCGAGGAGCTCGTCGACGACGGCCACGAGGTGCTGATCGCGGCCGGCGCCGGCGCCGGTGCCGACTGGACCGACGACGAATACCGGTCGGCCGGCTGCGAGGTCGTTGCCGACCGAAACGAGGTCTTCGAGCGAGCGGACGTCATCCTGCAGGTCCGTGGACTGGGCGCCGCCGAGGACGTCCCGACCGACCCGTACAGCGACGGACAGGTCGTCGTCGGGCTGCTCGGGCCCTACGACGTCGACGAGGAACTGGAGCCGCTGGCGGAGCGCGACATCTCGGCGTTCTCGCTCGAACTCATCCCCCGCATCAGCCGCGCTCAGAGCATGGACGCGGTGACGTCGATGGGCAACATCGGGGGTTACAAGTCGGTGATTATCGGCGCCGAGGCGTCGCCGAAGCTGTTCCCCCTGATGATGACCGCCGCTGGCACGGTCCAGCCGGCCGACGTGTTCGTCATCGGGGCCGGCGTTGCGGGCCTGCAGGCCATCGCGACGGCCGACCGGCTGGGGGCGAACGTCAAGGGATACGACATCCGGCTGGAGGTCAGAGAACAGGTCCAGAGCCTCGGGGCCGAGTTCGTCGAACTCGACCTGGAGACCGAGGGGTCGGGCGACGACGAGGGCTACGCGCGGGAGATGGACGAGGAGTTCTACCGACAGCAGCGAAAGCAGCTCACCCGGGTCGTCGGCGAGTCCGACGTCGTCATCACGACGGCGGCGATTCCGGGCGCGCCGGCACCGGAGCTCGTGACCGAAGACATGGTCAAGGAGATGGACCCCGGCTCGGTCATCGTCGACGTCTCGGCGCCGACGGGCGGCAACTGCGAACTCACCGAACCGGGCGAGACAGTCACCCGCGAGGGCGTGACGATATTCGGACCGACCAACCTGGCCGCGCGGGTGCCCCACACGGCCAGCGAGCTCTACGCGAACAACGTTCAGGACTTCCTGGAGAACCTGCTCGAGGACGGCGAACTCGCCATCGACACGGACGACGAGATCGTCGACTCGACGCTACTCACCCACGATGGAACCGTACGAAACCCACACAGAGACGACGGAGACGAAGCTGAGGCCGAAGATGAAGACGAAGACGAAAGCGAACCAGAGCGCGACGAATCGAACGACGACGAACCCGACGGGGGCGAGACCGATGACTGAGCGATGCAGGAGCCAGCGTCGGAGCGGGGCCAGCGACGCCGCCCGCCCCGAGGAGGTGTCGCCGTGACGTTCATCCAGAACCTCACGCTGTTCGTGCTGGCGGCGTTCGTCGGCTACGAGATAATCACGAAGATTCCGACGAACCTCCACACGCCGCTGATGTCCGGCGCCAACGCCATCTCGGGTATCACCCTCATCGGCTCGGTCGCGGTGGCAGGGGCCGGGTCGACGACGCTCGCGACGGCACTTGGCTTTCTCGCGGTCGTCATGGCGACCATCAACGTCGTCGGCGGCTACCTCGTGAGTCACTTCATGCTGCGGGACTTCGTGAGGGGGGACTGACGTGGTCTCGTTCCTCCCGGAGTGGGTGCTCCCGCTCTCGTATCTCGCCGCGGCGGTCCTGTTCATCCAGGGACTTCGAGACATGACCCACCCCCGGACTGGGATGCGTGGCAACATGATCTCCTCGGGTGGGATGTTGCTGGCGGTCGGCGTCACGGTCCTCTGGCTCGACATCCTCTCGCCGATAGTGCTCCTGGCCGGCCTGGTCGTGGGCGGCGCCGTCGGCACGGGACTTGCGGTGTCGGTCGAGCGGACGGAGATGCCCCAGCTCGTCGGCCTGTTCAACGGCTTCGGCGGCGGGGCCTCGGCGCTGGTCGCCGGCGCCGAGCTGGTCGACCAGTTCGATACCGCGCGGACGATCGCCGCCGTCTCGGTCGACGTCACCGCCGCCGGGGCCGTCTCGGGCATCATCGGCGCCGTGACCCTGTGGGGGAGCCTCGTGGCCGCCGGCAAACTCCACGGCGTGCTCGACACCTCCGAGATACGCTTCACCGGTGACCAGGCCGCCAAGGTCGTCTTCCTCCTGGTCGCCGTCGCCTTCGGCGTCCACATCGTGGTCCGGCCGGACTTCGCCGCCATGCTGCTCGAGACCCAGTGGGTGCCGTCGTACTGGCTGCTGTTCGCCGCTGCGTCGATTCTGGGCGTGCTCCTGGTACTGCCCATCGGGGGCGCGGACATGCCCGTGGTCATCGCGCTGCTGAACTCCTACTCCGGGCTGGCGGCCGCGGCCACCGGGTTCGTCCTGAGCAACACCGTCCTCATCATCGCCGGGACGCTCGTCGGGGCCTCCGGCCTGATTCTGACGGTCATCATGTGCGAATCGATGAACCGGTCGCTGGCGAACGTCCTCTTCGGCGGGTTCGGCGAGGAGACGTCCTCCGAGGAGATGGACGCGACCTACGAGGGGAACATCACCGAGACCTCCCCCGAGGAAGTCGAGATGCTGCTCGACACCGCCCAGCGGGTCGTCATCGTCCCCGGCTACGGGATGGCCGTCGCGCAGGCACAGCACGCCGCCGCCGAACTGGCGGAACTGCTCGACGAGAACAACGTCGACGTGGAGTTCGGTATCCACCCGGTCGCCGGCCGGATGCCGGGCCACATGAACGTCCTGCTGGCGGAGGCCGACGTCCCCTACGAGAAGATGCGCGAACTGGAAGAGGTGAACCCGACCTTCTCCCAGACGGACGTGGTCATCGTCACCGGCGCCAACGACGTCGTCAACCCGAAGGCCAACACCGACGACTCCAGCCCTATCGCGGGCATGCCCGTGCTCAACGTCTCCGAGGCGCGGACGGTCATCGTCAACAAGCGCAGCCTCAGCCCCGGCTTCTCGGGCATCCCCAACCCGCTGTTCGCCGACGACAAGACCTCGATGCTGTTCGGCGACGCCAAGGAGTCGATGCAGGAACTGGTCAACCTCTACAAGGAGAACCACTGAGGCCGGACTTCTGTATCGCGCGTCGGTGACTCGGGCCTGCGGTCGCCCATCACCACGCGTCCGTGACCGCGGCGGCCGCAGCCTGTTTCTGCTATCGAGCGCTCGCGATGTTCTCCGCAGGACTCCCGGAACGTACGCACTCACGCAGCTGTCGCTATCGATTCGCTACGCTCGTCGGTTGCGCCGTCAGAAGTGGGTTCGGGCGGATTGTGAACCACGGTCACTCCCGTTCGCTCGCACCGCTCGCTCACCTCTCGTTCCCTGGTTCAAATCGCTCTCACGGACACGTTCGTCGCTCACGGGTTGTTCGTGACAGAAAGAGTGGGTTCGGGCGGATTTGAACCGCCGGCCTCCTCCATGTCAAGGAGGTGTCATAACCGACCTAGACCACGAACCCTCACTGCTGAGTGCATTCTTCAGTTACCGGGGGGTGTAATTGAAGGTTTCGAATTCCGGACCCGCACGGCGTCTGTTGATTCGGCCCACACCCGCGGTGAGGCTCGGCCAGCCCGACAGCGTTAAGTGAGTGTACGGATTTGTACATCACAACACGAAAGAGTTCATTGGTGGATACAATGCAGGAGTACATCGAACGCGTCACGGACGGCGAGGACCTGACACAGGACGAGGCACGCGAGGTCGCACGGCTCGTCTTCGAAGAAGCGACGGAAGCCCAGATCGGGGCGCTGCTGGCCGCGCTCCGGGCGAAAGGCGAGACGGAGGCCGAGATAGCCGGGTTCGCGCAGGGGATGCGCGACGCCGCCCGGACCATCTCGCCCCAGCGCGAGACGCTCGTCGACACCTGCGGGACCGGTGGCGACGACTACGACACCATCAACGTCTCGACGACGAGCGCCATCGTCGCCGCCGGCGCGGGCGTCCCCATCGCCAAGCACGGGAACTACTCGGTGTCCTCGTCGTCGGGGAGCGCCGACGTACTCGAAGTCGCCGGCGTGAACGTCGAGGCCGAACCGCCGTCGGTCGAAGAGGCCATCGAGCGCGACGGCATCGGCTTCATGCTCGCGCCGGTGTTCCACCCGGCGATGAAGGCCGTCATCGGCCCGCGCCAGGAACTCGGAATGCGGACCGTCTTCAACATCCTCGGGCCGCTGACGAACCCCGCCGGCGCGAACGCGCAGGTGCTGGGCGTCTACGACCCCGACCTCGTCCCGATGGTCGCCGAGGCGCTGGCGCGACTGAACGTCGAGCACGCGATGGTCGTCCACGGCGCAGGACTCGACGAGATCGCCATCCACGGTGCGACGACCGTCGCCGAAGTCCGGGGCGAACACATCGAGGAATATTCACTCCCGCCCGAGGACATCGGCCTCGAGTCGGCGGCCATCGAGGACATCGCCGGCGGGAGCCCGGAGGAGAACGCGGCCGACCTCCGTGGTATCGTCTCGGGCGAGGTCACCGGGGCGAAACGAGACATCATCCTCGCGAACGCCGGCGCGGCCATCTACGTCGCCGGCGTCGCCGAGACCCACGCCGAGGGGGTCGAGCTGGCCCGCGAGGCCATCGACTCCGGGGCGGCTTCGGCCAAACTCGACGACCTGGTGGGTGAATGACGCGCGTCAAGCTCTGTGGCGTGACGAACGAACCCGACCGCGACGCCGTCGTCGCGAGCGGAGCCGACGCCGTCGGCGTCGTCCACGGCGTCCCCGTCGACACGCCCCGCGAAGTCGACGAAGCAACGGCCAGGAGCCTCGTCGCGGGTGTCCCACCGCTGGTCACGGGTGTGCTGGTGACGATGCCACGGACGGTCCAGGAGGCCGTCAAGCGCGTCGAGACGGTCGAACCCGACGCCGTGCAGGTCCACGACGGGCTGACACCCGCCGAGCTAGGGGCGCTCGACCGACGAATCACGCAGTCTATCGTCGCCGTCGTCGACGCCGAGAGCGACGATATCGAGGACTATGCCGACCACGCCGACGCCCTGCTCGTCGACTCGGTGGACGCCGCGGGCGCGGGCGGGACGGGCGAGACCCACGACTGGGAGCGCACGCGCGAGGTCGTCGAGTCGCTCTCCGTGCCAGTGATTCTGGCCGGCGGGCTCACCCCCGAGAACGTCGGTGACGCCATCGAGACGGTGCGGCCGTTCGCCGTCGACGCAGCCTCGGGTGTCGAGCAGTCAGGTGGTCGGAAAGACCACGGCGCCATCGAGGCGTTCGTCTCGAACGTCGCCGCGGCCGACCGGGAGGTGTCGGCGTGAGCCTCGACGTCTCCCGCGAGGAGTTCGCCGAGTTCGCCGAGGCCGACCGGCCGGTCGTCGTGCGCGCGGCCGCCCAACTCGACGTCGACGTCGAACCGCTCGCCGCGTACGCCGCGCTGGCCGGGGGGACCGGCGACGTGGACGCGAGCGACTACACGTTCCTCTTGGAGAGCGCCGAGAAGGTCGCCTCCAGCGACCCCGACGGCGCGTTCGCCCCGGAGACAGACGACCGCCACGCGCGGTTCTCCTTCGTGGGGTACGACCCGCGAGCAGTCGTCACCGTCCACGGCGAGGAGAGCGACGTCGAGGTGTTCGACGACCGGTACGCCGACCTGGTGACGACCGACGGCGGCGACGTCGTCGACGACCTGCGGTCGGCGATGCCCGACGTCGGGTTGCGCGGTTTCCCCGAGATGAACCGCCAGCACCTCGAAGGCGGCCTCGTCGGGTTCCTCTCGTACGACGCCGTCTACGACCTCTGGCTGGACGAAGTCGGACTCGACCGGCCCGACTCGCGGTTCCCCGACGCGCAGTTCGTCCTCACCACGGCGACGGTCCGCTTCGACCACGCGGAAGACTCGGTCGAACTGGTGTTCACGCCCGTCGTCCGAGCGGACGAGGACGCCGGCGAGCGCTACGACGAACTAGTCGTCGAGGCCGAGCGCGTCGAAGCAGTGCTCGCCGACCTCGACCCGCTGTCGACCGGCGGCTTCACCCGGACCGACGAGGTCGCGGGCCCGCAAGACGAGTACGAGGACGCCGTCGAGCGCGCCAAGGAGTACGTCCTCTCGGGGGACATCTACCAGGGCGTCATCTCGCGGACCCGCGAACTGTACGGCGAGGTCGACCCGCTGGGGTTCTACGAGGCGCTCCGCGAGGTGAACCCCTCGCCGTACATGTACTTGCTTGGCTACGACGACCTGACTATCATCGGCGCCAGCCCCGAGACGCTGGTGTCGGTGGCCGGCGACCACGTCGTCTCGAACCCCATCGCCGGCACGTGCCCGCGCGGGAACTCGCCCGTCGAGGACCGACGGCTGGCCGGCGAGATGCTCGCCGACGGGAAGGAACGGGCCGAACACACGATGCTCGTCGACCTGGCACGGAACGACGTCCGCCGGGTCTCAGAGGCCGGGTCCGTCCGCGTCGAGGAGTTCATGAACGTCCTGAAGTACAGCCACGTCCAGCACATCGAATCCACCGTCACGGGCCAGCTCGCCGCCGACTGTGACGCCTTCGACGCGGCACGCGCGGCGTTCCCCGCCGGGACGCTCTCGGGCGCGCCGAAGATCCGGGCGATGGAGATAATCGACGAACTCGAACGCTCGCCGCGCGGCCCCTACGGCGGCGGGGTCGGCTACTTCGACTGGGCCGGCGACACCGATCTCGCCATCGTCATCCGTTCGGCGACCATCGAGGACGGCGCGACCGACGGGGACGACTCCGGCGACCGGATCACGGTGCAGGCCGGCGCCGGCATCGTCGCCGACTCCGACCCGGAGAGCGAGTACGTCGAGACCGAGCAGAAGATGGACGGCGTGCTCACGGCGCTCGAACGAATCGAGGAGACGCCGGAGACTCAGGGAGACGCTAGTGTGGAGGGCCAGCGATGAGTTCCGCCTCCGTCGCCACGACCGACGACGTCGCAAGCGAGGACCTCCGGGTGCTGTTCGTCGACAACTTCGACTCCTTCACCTACAACCTCGTCGAGTACGTCTCCGAGTACGCCGAGACCGAGGTCGTCCGGAACACCGCGTCGCTCGAGGACATCGACGCCTACGACCCCGACGCCATCGTCATCTCGCCGGGGCCAGGTCACCCGAAAAACGAGCGCGACGTCGGCGTGACGATGGACGTCCTGACCGAGCGCAGTACCGAGATACCGACGCTCGGCGTCTGTCTCGGCCTCGAGGCGGCCGTCTACGCCTACGGCGGTACCATCGGGCGCGCGCCGGAACCCATCCACGGGAAGGCGTTCCCCATCACCCACGACGGGAAGGGCGTCTTCCGCGGCCTCGAACAGGGGTTCCAGGGCGGGCGCTACCACTCGCTGGTCGCGCTCGACGTCCCGGACGTCTTCGAGGTGAGCGCGACGACGCCGGCCAACGCCGCGGCCAGCAGCGATCACGACGACGAGACAGACCTGGTGATGGGTGTCCGTCACCGCGAGTACCCCATCGAGGCGGTCCAGTTCCACCCCGAATCGGTCCTCACCTCCGTGGGGCACGACGTCATCCGGAACTTCCTCGCGGACGTCTAGAGTATCTGGAACCCGAAGATCCCGAGCACCCACAGCGCCGCCACGGCGAGGATCGCGAGGACGACCAGTCGCCAGGCCACCTTCATCACGACGCGACCGACGAGCAGGACCACGGCCAGCGCGACCAGTCCGACCAGCAGGGCCGGCGGAGAGGCGAACGACCCGAGTTGGAGTAAGGGAATCATACGTGGCCTGACGCATCCGTGACACAAGTACTTCGTGGCCAGTCGGCGGGCGTCGGCACCCGGAACGGGTCTGCGGGCCAGCGCACGCACAGGCCGGCTTCGACCGGGACGCTGAACCCGAAAACCGCAAGACGGGGGCGCGTCAGACATACATCGGCCCTGGAACAGGAAGGGGACGCGTTCCGGGTTACCTCCACCCGAAAACCCCCTCTGATTTCTACTGGATATTCGAACCTCGTCCGGTGGTTCTGTCGGGCCCGATTTCACTTTCACTGCGGTCTACACAGCATTAATAACGTGCCGTCGTTCCTATTGTTCGTACGCGAGTCCGTTCGCGCGACGCAGCAGGGGCACCGACAGACAACCATCGTAGTTACCACTCCGGGTACCCTACGACGAACCAGGAATTTGCAGTTCAACAGGGTTATACGCCATCCATGAATACGTATCTGCCGCCAGAAATGACAGGGATTCGGCCAGCATTCACACGAGGGATCGACCGACAGCGGGGCGCTGTGGGTGGGAGGACAGCGAGATGAGTAACGCGGACCTCTCCGCCGACGAACTCACGCTCCCGATCAAACGAACCGACGGGGACACGCTCGAAGAGCGCCTGACCGGGAACGCATACAACAACATCCTCCCGGCTCGCTACCTCCGCAAGGACGCCAACGGCGACCTCGTCGAGAGCCCCGAAGCGCTGTTCGAGCGGGTCGCGAAGAACATCGCGCTCGCCGAGGCCGTCTTCGAGGCCGAGAAACAGGACGTCGAGATCACGGTCACGCCGGCCCAGCTCAAGCCCGGCCACCCGCGGCGCGACGAGCTCGCCGCCGAGGTGTTCGGCACGGGGACGAGCACGGAAGACGACGCCGAGACATCGCTCTCCGTGTACAACGTCAACAAGTTCGCGTACGACACCATCGTGCCCGAACTCCCCGGCGAGATTCGGACCCACGTCGAGGAGACAGCCGACGCCTTCCAGGAGCAGATGGAGCAGCTCTCGTTCATGCCCAACTCGCCGACGCTGATGAACGCCGGCGACGAGCTCCAGCAGCTCTCGGCGTGTTTCGTCGACTCGCCCGACGACGACATCGACGACATCCACCAGACCGCCAAGGAGGCCGCACAGGTCTTCCAGTCCGGCGGCGGCATGGGCTACGCGTTCTGGCGCCTCCGCCCGTACGGCGACCCCGTCGGGTCGACCGGGGGCATCGCCAGCGGCCCGATCACGTTCATGCGGACCTACGACCAGATGTGCGAGACCATCGCCCAGGGCGGCGCCCGGCGCGGTGCACAGATGGGCGTCATGCGCGTCTCCCATCCGGACGTCATCCAGTTCATCCACGCCAAGAACAAGGACGTCTCGCTGGCCGAGACCCTGCGCCTGAACGACCCGGACGACTTCACGCACAACTCCTTCGCCGAAGCCCTGGAGGAGGCCCGCGAACTCATCGACGACGAGGGGAAGGTCCCCAAGCACCTCCGGAACGCCGTCGAGGGCCACCTCTCGAACTTCAACATCTCGGTGGGCATCACCGACGGCTTCATGGAGGCGCTGCAGAACGGCGAGGACTTCACCTTCACCAACCCCCGGACCGAGGAGCCACACGTCGCCACCCCCGAGACCGTCGAACTCTACGAGATGTTCGACCTCGGCGAGTACGTCGAGGCCGGCGAGGTGCTCTCGATCCCCGCCGAGAAACTCTGGGAGCGCATCGTCCAGGGCGCCCACGAGAACGGCGAACCGGGCGTCATCTACCTCGAACGCGTCAACAAACAGCACTCCTTCGACGTCGAGAAACACCCCGACCACCGGATTCTCGCGACGAACCCCTGTGGCGAACAGCCCTTAGAGGAGTACGAGGCCTGCAACCTCGGGCACATCAACCTCTCGACGCTCGCCGCCCAGGACGCCCCGGACTACCGCGTCTGGGCCGAGGACCACGCCGACGAGTACGACTCCACGGAGGCCGCCATCGACGCGTTCCTCGACGACGCGATGGACTGGGACGAGTTCGATACGCGCATCGAACTGGGTACCCGGTTCCTGGAGAACGTCGTCACGATGTCGGACTTCCCGGTCGAGAAGATCGAGAA
The DNA here is from genome assembly GCF_029338275.1 of Haloarcula ordinaria. Classification (NCBI taxonomy): domain Archaea; kingdom Methanobacteriati; phylum Methanobacteriota; class Halobacteria; order Halobacteriales; family Haloarculaceae; genus Haloarcula; species Haloarcula ordinaria. Next base: position 2,964,006 of record NZ_CP119789.1, read on the forward strand.
AAAGGTTCGAGAGATGCGCAAAATCGGCCTGGGCATCATGGGCCTCGCGCAACTGTACATCCAGCTGGGCGTCGAGTACGGTTCGCCCGAGGCCAACGAGGTCGCCCGGCAGCTGATGCGCCACATCAACCACGGCTCGAAGGCCGCCAGTCACGAACTCGCCGAGGACCGTGGCGTCTTCGAGGAGTGGGACAACTCCAAGTACGCGAACCCCACGGAGTACCGCGAGTGGTTCGAGAAACAGACCGGCGAGGACGCCGACGACTGGGCCGACGGCTACCCCATCCGCAACCACAACACGACGACCATCGCCCCGACCGGCACGACGTCGATGATCGGCAACACCACCGGCGGCTGTGAGCCAATCTACAACGTCGCCTACTACAAGAACGTCTCCGACGACGTCCAGGGCGACGAGATGCTCGTCGAATTCGACGACTACTTCCTGCGGGCCCTGGAGGAGAACGGCGTCGACGTCGAGGCCGTCAAGCAGGAGGCCCAGGAGCAGATGGCCGAGAACCGGTTCGACGGCGTCGCCGGCCTCTCGACGGTGCCCGACGCGCTGGGCGAACTGTTCGTCACCACCGGCGACCTCTCGGCCCGCGACCACGCGGGCGTCCAGGTCGCCTGCCAGGAGGGCGTCGACTCCGCCATCTCCAAGACGGTCAACGCCCCGAACGACTCGACCATCGAGGACGCCGCCGAAGTGTTCGAGTACATCTACGACCACGGCGGGAAGGGCGTCACCTACTACCGCGACGGCACCCGCTCGAAGCAGGTGCTGACCACGCGGGCCCAGAACGCCGAGTTCGCCGACATGGACGCCGACGAGATCGTCGCCCAGATCGAAGAGATGTTCGGCGGCATCGAGGGCTTCCTCGAGGACGAGGCCGTCCAGGCCGCCCTCGCAGAGTCCGTCGACGACATCCTGAGCGTCGCCGACGGCGAGCAGACGGAGTTCGCCAAGAAGCAGTCCCGCCCGGACGTCCTCCACGGCGTCACCCAGCGCATCGACACCGGCTACGGGAAACTGTACGTCAACATCAACGAGGACCCGTCGGCCGAGCGGCCGTTCGAGCTGTTCGCCAACATCGGCAACTCCGGCGGCTTCACCGCTTCGTTCACCGAAGCGCTGGCCAAGACCATCTCGACGGCGCTGCGCTCGGGCGTGGACCCCGAAGAGATCGCCGACGAGCTGCAGGGTATCCGGTCGCCGAAGGTCGCCTGGGACAAGGGCGAGCAGATCCAGTCCATCCCAGACGCCATCGGCACGGCCCTGCGTCGCTACCTCGACGGCGAGGTCGACAAGGCCTACCCGCAACAGACCACGCTCGAAGAGACCGCCGAAGAAGAGGAGGGGCGCGCCGAAGCCGAGCCCTCGACGCACACCGACGGCGGCCCGACGGCGGTCGACGCCGGTGCGCGCCAGACGCAGTCCGACACCGGCCCGGAGGCCGAAGCCGGTGGGTCGGCTGCCGACAGTGACCAGCAGGCGCTCATCGACGCGGGCGAGAGCCCCGAGTGTCCGGACTGTGGCTCGCTGTCGCTGTACTACTCGGAAGGCTGCAAGACCTGCGAGTCCTGTGGCTGGTCCGAGTGCTGATAGTGACGCCTGTGAGTCAGTCCGGTATCGACCGCACGCCGTCGCGCGGTCGTCCCAGGACACAGTCACAGTACTCACTGTGACGCGGCCTGTGTGACATACGGAGTCTACGTTTCGTTTTCGCCGTCGGCGTTTCTATCGCGGCACGTCCACCCAACCGCTGATCCACGACTCTCCCTCGCCAGGGACGTACGCGACCCGAATGCCGCCGAACTCCGTAATCTCGACGTCGTCTGGGAGCGGGTCCGGGTCGGGCTCCTGCCGGTCGAAGAACTCCTCGTGACTCATCGGGCCCTCCGTCGGCGGGCCGGCGGCGCGGCGCTGTGGGTGCGGTCGGTCTGGTCCATGCCTTTTCGACCGACCACTCTGCGGGCTAACCATGTCGTTATTCACGGAGTAGCTCGGAGTAGAAAGACCGTACGTCGGCGGTAGCAGGGCGTTTCTATCCCGAGAACCGCTTCGAGACCCAGCCAGAGGGGCCACTGGGGAAGGGATTGGCGGGCTCGTCGGTCTGGACCGTTCCGTCGCCGTCGACCATGCGGACGACGACCGTGTGGGGGCGTCCCGGTCGCTCGTAGGTGTACTGCCACTGGCGCCAGACGTCCTCGCCCGGCAGCGGGTCCGACAGCGTCGCCTCGGCCCAGGTCTCGCCGTCGTCGGTCGAGACCTCGACGCGGGAGACGCCCCGGAGGCCGGCGTAGGCGTGGCCAGCGAGGCGGCGACGGCCGTTCCCGAGCTCCGCGTCGTAGTGGAGCTTCGCGATGGGCTTGACCGGCCCGGTGCCGTGCCACCCGCGATTCTCCCAGTAGCCGTCGGCCTCCCGCTCGAGGAGTTCGATTTCGGTGAGCCACTTGACGTTGACCTCGCCCCAGTGCCCGGGCACGAGCGCGCGGACGGGGTAGCCGTGGCCCCGTGGGAGGACGGCCCCGTTCATCCCGTAGGCGAGCAGGCCGCCACGCAGCGCCGGGAGCGGGAACTCCTCGAAGTAGCCGTCGTCGGCCCGGAGCATCACGCACTCGCAGTCGCTCCGGACGCCGGCTTGCTCCAGCAGCGGGTCGACCGGGACGCCAGTCCACAGGGCGTTGTCCATCTTCCAGCCGTTCAGCGCCTCGCCGACGCAGCGCAGCGTCGAGAAGCGGTTCTCGGCGTCCATCTCGAGGATGTCGTCGTAGTCGAGCGTGACCTCCTGTTCGACCGCGCCGGTGATGCTGAGCGACCACTCCTCGGCGTCGATGGTGGGGTTGATGGAGTTGATGTCGACCTCGTAGAACCGGTCGCTGACGAGCGGTTCGAGCCCGTCGATCCGGAACGAGCTGGTATCGGCGGTCGCGAGTTGCCGCTGGACGTCGGTGAGGTCGGCACCCGGGGCCTCGAGCGTCGGCGCATCGGCCCCGAAGGCCGTGGCCGGCCGACGGTTCCCGAGCGCGTAGCCGAGTGCGCTCACGCCGAGCGCGGCGCCGATGGTCGTGAGCACGCGGCGCCGCGTCTCCGAGACTGGCGTGAGCCGGTCGCTCGCCCCGTCGAGCAGCTGTGCGAGACCGACGATAGCCGCCGCCGCGACCGCCGGTCCGGCCGAGAGGACGGGTTCGTTCGTCAGGACGAACGCGACGAGCCACGTGAGGACGGCGGTCCCGACGAGGGGGACGAGGCGGTTGTTCGTCGCGGCCCCGGTGAGCAGCGACGCGCGGGCGGCGAGCGCGATGAACGCGACGACGATGACGAGCGCCGCCACGAGGTTGAGCCGCTGGCCGAGGCTCCCCAGGTACGTGATGGCGTAGGAGACGACGATGCCCGGCATCGAGCGAGCGAGGGCCCGTTCGACGGGCGAGGCGACGAACGTCGGTGCGTAGCCCGTAACGGCGTAGGAACCCGCGAGTCCCGCGACACCCGCCGCGACGCTGACGAGCAGCCGTCCGACGGGCGTCTCGAGGACGTCGTTTGCCATAGTGTATCAAAGGGCTCCGTGCGAATATGGTTTGCTCCCAGTTCGACCCCACTCTGTAGACGACAGTCCACAAGAGCGAAGCCCCGCCGGTCCGAGAATCCGACAATGAGCGACGACGCGGGCGGTCGGCCCTGTCCGATGTGCGACCGGCCGATGTACCACCGCCACTGCAAGTACGTCTGCCCCGAACACGGCGTGGTCTACGATTGCGCTGACACGTTCTACTGAGCGGTAGTGGCGGGTTTATAACCTCGGGTGGCGCTAGTTGAACCAATGAGCGGCGAGACGGGCGACATCCGTGTACTCCACGTCGACGGCGACCCAGACTTCGGGGCGCTCGTCGCGACCCACCTCCAGCGGACGGCCGACGACATCAGGGTCTCCACGGAGTCAGACCCGGCCGCTGCGCTCGACCGGCTGGCGCGTGAATCGTACGACTGCGTGGTCAGCGACTACGACGTGCCCGGCTACCCGAGTCTCGAGCTGTTCGATGCCGTCCGGTCCGAGTCGCCCGACGTCCCCTTCGTCCTCTTCACCGAGGAGCGGGGCGTCGCGAGCGACGCGCTCGCCGCCGGCGTCACCGAGTTCCTGGCAAAGGAGAGCGGAACCGACCAGTTCGTCGTCCTCGCCAATCGAATCCGGCGCGTGGTCGGCGAGCGACGGGCGAACGAGGCGCTGGCTGCGACCCGTCGCAAACTCGAACAGTACGAGACGCTGGTCGAGAACGTCGGCGACGCGATGTACATCCTCGACAGGGACGGGACCGTCCAGGCCGCGAACGACGCGATGGCGTCACACCTCGGCTACGAGAAGCGCGACATCGTCGGTGCCGACGCGCGGGAGTTCGTGCCAGAGGCGGACATCCGGACCGCCGCCGACCAGCTACTGCGTCTGGCGGCCGCAGAGGAACGAACCTGGAGCCGCTTCGAGATGCGCACCGTTGACGCCGAGGGGACGGTGACGGTGAACGAGAACAAGGTCACGCCGTTGTTCGACGACGAGGGCCGGGTCGTGGGCTCCGTCGGCGTCCTCCGGGACATCAGCGACCGGAAGGCCCGCGAGACGGAGCTCGAACGCTACGAGACCATCGTCGAGGCCGTCGGTGACCCGGTGTACGCGCTCGACGCGGACGGCCGGTTCACCTACGTCAACGAGGCCCTCTGTCAGATGACGGGCTACGAGCACGACGAGCTCGTGGGCCGCCACATCGGGCGCATCATGACCGACGAGGACGTCAGCGCCGGTGAGGCGGTCATCCGGGACCTGCTGGACGGCGGCGCCGACCACGCGACACTGGAGATGGACGTGGTGACACAGCGCGGGGACCACGTCCACAGCGAGAACCACATCGCGTTGCTCCCCCAGTCAGACGGCGAGTTCACCGGCTCTGCTGGTGTCGTCCGCGACATCACCGAGCGACAGGAGCGGGAGCGGCGACTCGCGGAGTTCGCGTCGGTCGTCAGCCACGACCTGCGGAGTCCGCTCAACGTGGTCCAGGGGCGCATCGACCTCGCCCGGTCGACCGAGGACCTGAGCCACCTCGAGACCGCTGCCGAGGGCGCGAGCCGGATGGAGGTCCTCATCGACGAGTTGCTGACGCTCGCCCGGAAAGGGGAACTCGTCAGCGAGACCGTCCCGGTCGACATCGAAAAGGCCGCCCGGGACGCGTGGCGGAACGTCGACGCGCCGGCGGCGACGCTGCAGTGTCACTCGACCGCGATCGTCGACGCCGATGCGCCACGGCTGGGCGAGGTGTTCGAGAACCTGTTTTTCAACGCGATCGAGCACGGCGGTGACAGGGTCACGGTGCAGGTAGGGACCATCGAGGGGAGTGATGGCGCGACGACCGGGTTCTACGTCGCGGACGACGGCCCGGGAATCCCCGACGACGAGCGCGCCCAGGTCTTCGAGCGTGGCTACACGACGAACCCCGACGGAACGGGCTTCGGGCTCGCCATCGTCTCGGATATCGTCGACGCACACGGCTGGGCTATCGACGTGGAAACGAGCGCCGGCGGTGGCGCGAGGTTCGAGATCAGGACGACTCCGGACGACCAGTGACGTGTCGGTAGGCCGGCCCGGCCATGACCAGAACGGCCATCGCCCCGAAGAGCGCGACCAGCTGCGGGAGGGCGTCGATAGAGAGCCCCGACAGCGACAGCGAGCGCATCGAAGCCCCGGCGAGTACCTCGACGAGGACCCACGGAATCTCGCCCACGAAGGTCCCGACCACGAACGGCCGCGTCGAGACCCCTGCGAAGCCGGCCCCGTAAGAAACTGGGTCGGCCGGGACCGGCGAGAGGCGTGCGGCGAGGACACCGCGGGTCTCGCCAGTCACCTCGATTATCTGTCGACCGGAGTCACCGAGCCAGCCGAACATCCCGCCCTGCTCGCCCGCCCGGCGCGCGAACCGGTAGGGGATGAGGCAGGTGACGAGCGCGCCCATCAGCGCGACCGGGAACCCGTACTCGAAGCCGAGGACGAAGCCGACGAACGCCGAGAGCGGCATCGTCGGCCACGCGAACAGCGGCCGGACGAGATAGAGGAAGACGATGACGCCCGCGAGATACACCGGGTGGTCGGCGAGGTGCATGACCTCCGCGACGACTCGCGCCGGGGAGAGAATCGCCGTCGCGGCAGCGACGAACGCGACCAGCGCCGCCGAGCCGACGACCTGCCGTTTCGCGAGGCGGTCCATCTACCTCCGAGACTGGGGTACAGCGACAAACCTCTTGTGGTAAGCGTTAATCCGGCGGCCTGTGAAGGTGTGGGCGTGCCTGACGCCGACCGGGACCCCGTCGAACTCGGGGTGGAGCTGCTCGCCCATCTCGAACACGCCGAACTGTCGGTCGCCGACGCCATCGACCGCATCGAGACGGTGACGGCCAACCCGCAGCTCCAGCGCGAGATTCTCGACACCGCCGTGATGCGGGGCGTCATCGACCGCGAGGACGGCCTGGTCCGACCACGCTCGGGCGGGACCTACGTGAACTTCGACGCCGACGTCGTGGTCCGCGAGGGCTCGTTCACCTGCCGGCGCTGCGGGGCCGACATCTCGACGGGCCACTTCGTGCAGTTCGACGGCGGCGAGCTGGGTGCCTTCGGCTCGACCTGTATTAGGAAGGTACTCGGCCGCGACGAGGAGTGACCGGGCGTCAGCGGCCCTGTCGGAGTTCCTTGATGAGCTGCTTGATGGTCTGCTCCTGTTGCTGGATCTGCTCGCCCTGCCGCTCGACCGCCTCGGTCAGTTCCGCGACCTGTGACTCGAGGGCCGCGATGTCGTGGTCGCCGTCCGAGTCGTCCGTCGACCGGGCCGGCGAGGTCTCTGTCGTCGCTGACGCCGCCGCGGGCCCCTGGGACTCGGTCGCGCTACCACCTGACGGGCGAGACGACACGGCGACTTCGTCTGACTCGTCCGCGTCGGCTTCATCGTCCGAACTGACCAGCGGGTCGATACCGCTCTCCAGGCCCAGCCCGCCGGCCCCGTCGGCGTCCTCGTCCTCGTCGGGACCGACCTTCTCGGCGAGTTCGTCGAGCGACGAGACGTCGTGGTACGCGAACACGGAGTCCTCGAGGGCCTTCCGAACGGCGCGGGCCTGTTCGTTCGGCGCCTTGATCCGCTCCGGTCGGTCGCCGAAGGCGACGACGATGGCCGTCGCGACGCTCCCCTCCTCGAACTGCAGGCTGGTGATATCGTCGAAGTGGAACTGTTCGAAGTCGGCGTCCCAGGTGGCGTTCCCGATGTGCTTGAGCAGCTGTCGTTCGGTGACAACGAGGGTGAGTTCGCTGAAGCGGAAGACGCCGGTGACGCTCTCCTCGGCCTCGAGGACCCCCGACGTCTGGAGTTTGCCCTCGAGCACCCGTTCGAGCACCGCCTCACCACGGTTGAGCGGCACGGTGAGTTCGCGCTTCTCGTCCACGTAGAACAGCGTGAACTTTGTCTTGCGCCGGCCCTCGGAGACCGCGAGGCGTTCGAAGTCGAGCGGGTACGCCGAGACCTTCTCGTCGCTGAGCAACCCCTCGCCACGGTAGACGAGCGTCCGGGTCGGGGTGAAACAGACGACGTCCTCGTCCCCGAGTTTCACGCCGGCCCGGACAGCCTCGTCCCCGAGCTCCTGTCGGACGAGGTCTGGAATGTCCATGGGGGGAAATTTCTGCCCGATGGCTTAAATCCGGGGGTCAGGTGGTCACTCGGGTGACGGTGTCCGTGTGAGAGGGCCACAGCCTGCAGGCAGATGAGAACCTTCAAGACGGAAAGCGGCCAACGACAGATTGCACCCGCGCCCGGGTGGCTTAGCTGGACATAGCGCCGCACTCATAGGGTCTTACGACTCATGCGGTACCTACCCGACATGACCCGTGGGGTGCTCGTCACACCCCGGACCTGGGCCATGCGGAGATCGAGGGTTCGGAGCCCTCCCCGGGCATTTTCAATCCGTCGCGAACTTCGTGTGAGCGACAGCCACGAAAATGCCGCGGGAGGCGGAGAACCCGGTAGGGTCCACGCGAACGCCAGTGAGCGTGGAGCAGGTCAGACGAAGTCTGACCGTGGTTCGGAGCCCTCCCTGGAAATCGATCTCACTCGCGACAGTGAGCGACTGCACTGTTGCTCCGGATAACCTACTCGATAATCGTCGAGAACGACACGGGGTGCGACCGCGCGAAGGCCTTCGGGGCGCTCAGTGGCGTGACGGCTGTCGGCGTCGCCGTCGGACCCATGATCGGCGAGACGCTCACCACCGACGGCATGGGGCTTCCTCGGCGAGTTCGTCCTCGTCGTAATTGTCGCCTATCTAACGATTCGGTATCTGCCAACCCCGTCCCGCAGCGAGTCGCTCTCGCTGGACGTGGGCGGGATGCTCCTCTCAGTCCTCGGAATCGTCGGGTCCTTACTCGCCGGGCAATACGGCTGGGTTCGGCTGCTTCGCCCCTTCGTACTCCCCGGCATGCTGTTCCAGCCACTCGGTCTCTCGCCCGCGAGATGGTGTCTCTGGGTGGGTCTGGCCACGCTCGTGGCCTTCGGCCGGTGGGAGATGCGCCAGCACCGCGCCGGCCGTCCGGTGCTGGTGCCACCGAGTACCCGACGAAACCGGACGTTCCGTGTCGGCACTGTCACGTTCGCGAGCATCGCTTCGAACGGGCGGCCCGCGAGCAGGCTCCCGATTCTGACGAGGAGGAGCGGCGCCGTGAGGAGCAGCCAGAGTACCGCGTTCGTTCACCCGGTGCCAAATATCCAGTCAGGAGTTACGTTTTGCGTCATAGGGCCTCTCCACAACTAGATGGCTGAGTGATAGAAAGCGAGAGCTACCTTGCCAAGTCAATTTCTCTACACTTTGTTACTATATCTGCGGTAGCAGCCCGCAAACCGTTCCGTCGGTCCGTGATGGCGAATCGTTGTAGGTCACCCAGCGAATCGGCAACGTGACTATGTCTGTACAGAACCGGGAGCAGCTGGCGAGTAGGTCGAGGACATGATACAGTTGTGTCACGAGTACAACTATCATCTCGCCAATGAAAAGAACTGCTCGAAAACTAATGAGTATTGACATACAGCAACAGTCAACAGCGGTGGACGCCCAGCGCGTGAACTGGCGCCTCCTCGCGGGCGCGGGGGTGCTCATCTCCGTTCTCGGTCTCGTGGCGATACTCGCACCCTTCGTCACGGGCATCCGGCTCTCGCTCCTGCTCGGGACGCTCCTCGTCATCGGCGGACTCGGCCACATCGCCCACGCGTTCAGAGCTGCGGGCTGGACCGGCTCGCTGTGGCAGGTCGTCCTGGCGGTGCTCTATGCGGGGACCGGCATCGTGACGCTGACCAATCCCGTTCTCGGCCTGGTGACCCTGACGCTGCTCCTGGTCGTCTACTTTGCCATGGAAGGGGCCGTCGAGGCCGTCATGGGCCTGCGCCTCCGGCCGGAGTCGCAGTGGGCCTGGTTCGTCGGGAGCGGCGTGCTCTCGTTCGTCCTGGCGGGGCTCCTCTGGGTTGGCTTTCCCAGCACCGCCGTGTGGGCCGTCGGCCTCCTCTTCGGAATCAACCTCCTGAGTACCGGTATTACGCTGATTGCTGTCGCCCTTAGCGATCGGGAGCCCGTGGCCCCGAGCATAGAAGAGATGTCTACTGGCGAGCCTGAGACCGGGTAACGTGCGGCGACACGACCCGTTTTCCGACAACGATGGAAGATAACAATTCAGCGGATGATGCGCCCGACGCGTCGAGTGGCGACCACGACGAGAGTGCAACAGCACCGACCACGGGCAGCCAGGAGACCGGGGACGACCCGGGCGACAGCCAGACACCGTCGAGTCCCGCCGAGGTGCTCGCAGGTGGCCTGCTCGGCCAACCGGTCCGCCGCGACCGCATCGTGCTCTGGCTGGCCGCTATCGTGCTGTCCCTCACCGTCGCCTACGTCGCGTGGCGGTACGTGGGCACCCTCATCGTCGGTGTGTTCGCCTACTACGTCACCCGTCCCGTCTTCGCCCGCATCAACGACCGGATCGAGTCGCGGACCCTCGCAGTGGCTGTCGCGCTGGTGACGGTCGCCTTGCCGGTCCTCGTCCTCATCGGGTGGACGCTCTACGTCGCGGTCCGGTCGCTCTCGAACGTCGTCGATAGCGACATCGGCGACCAGGTCGCGGGCCTCATCCAGCCGTACGGTGATCTGACGGCCATCGGGGCCGACGTCACCCGGACGGTGGAGGCGGTCATCGCCGACCCGCTGCTGCTCACCCAGATGGAACTCGAATCGGTGCTCGCTGGCTCGTTCTCGTTGCTGAGCGCAGTCGTCGTCGAACTGTTCACCATCGGCCTGCATGCGTTCATCGTACTCATCATCACGTTCTACCTGCTCAGAGACGACTACCGCATCGCCGGCTGGGCACGAGGGACCTTCCTGACTCCCGACGGAGTCGTCGAAGACTACCTCGTCGCCGTCGACCGCGACCTCAAGAATGTCTTCTTCGGCAACATCCTGAACGCGCTCCTCACGGGGTTCCTGGCCGTCTTCACGTACCTCCTTCTCAACACCATGGCCCCGGCGACGGTCAGAATCCCCGAACCCGCACTCGCGGGGCTCCTGGTCGGCGCCGCGAGTCTCGTCCCGGTCATCGGCATCAAACTCGTGACGTGGCCCATCGGCGGCTATCTGCTCGTGCGAGCGCTGGTCCTCGACCCGACCGCGGTCTGGTTTCCGGTCGTCTTCTTCCTCGTCTCGTTCGTGGTCGTAGATTACATCCCGGACCAGTTGCTCCGGCCGTACGTCAGCGGCCGGACGCTGCACATCGGCGCCGTCATGCTCGCGTACACCATCGGCCCGATACTGTTTGGCTGGTATGGGATCTTCCTGGCTCCGGCGATTCTCGTGGTGGTCTTCGAGTTCAGCCGAGTCGTCGCGCCATGGCTCGCGAATCCAGGGTCTACAGCGGAGGACGCCCGGCCCGAAGAATCCACGTCCACCGAGTCGGTCGAGACCAGCCAGGCAGACTCCGCGCCGTCCATCACGGCGGTGGCACAGGACGAGTCACCCCCGGGCGGTGGGTCGTAGATGGCGACGACGTACTACCTCATCAGCGACCTCCACATCGGCGGCGATGAGCAGCTCGGACAGGTGGACTGTCTCGACGAACTGCTCGCGTTGCTCGGCGACCTGGAGGCGAGCGACGAGGACGCTGAGCTCATCATCAACGGCGACGCGTTCGGTCTCTGGGAGTTCACCGAAGTCGAGGGCCCGGCGAAGTTCGACGCGCTGGTGGAACGGTACCCGGAGCTGTTCGCACAGTTGCGGTCGACAGGTGAGCGGGCCCCCGTCACGCTCATCCCCGGCAACCACGACTACGAACTCGCGGCCTACGACGAGTACGTCGACCTGCTCGCGAAGTACAACGTGACCTTAGAGCAGACGGTCTCTATCGAGCGACCGGTCGGTAAGCACGTCCTCCACGTCGAACACGGCATGCAGGAGGACCCGAACAACCGGATCCCCGACTTCGGAACTCAACTACGTCCGCGTCAACCCGACCGACGACGGGCGTGTGCTCGTCGAGTACGAGGTGCTCGACAAGCCCGACCCTCGGGAGGAGACACTCCTCCAGCGACTGCTCACCCGCGCGCCGACGGAGCGGGTGGAGATTCCCAGTGAGACGGTCGTCGGACCCGCGACGGAGGCCGGCACGAGGCAAGAAGACCCGAGTGTGGCGGAGTGACCGCGGCGGGACGGACACCAACTGTTCGGTCCCAGGCCACCGCCGTCGGCAGGCAGCGCGCGGACACGCACCCAACGTCTCCCGGAGGTGAAAACCACACGGCGGACCGTATCGAACTACGGTCCCGGTTATCGGGTGGGAGTATCGGTGAGCGAGAGCCGTCAGCGGGAGACGGCGAACAGGGGTAACACGGGGGTTAACGTGGCGGCGGTCCGTAATGAACGCATAATGGTTACCGTTACGGGTCCGTGGACGTCCGAGGCGGTGACGGCGTTCCTCCAGGAGACCACCGTGCCGCTCCGGCTCGGCTGTCGGCGACCGACCGGAGACCTGTGGATGTTGTCGCTGTGGTACCGCTACACCGACGACGGCTTCGTGTGTGCGACGTCGGCAGACGCGGACGTCGTCCAGTACCTGGAGGCCGACACACGCGTCTCCTTCGAGGTGTCGACGAACGAGCCGCCGTACCGCGGTGTCAGGGGTAACGGGACCGCGAGTATCGCGGTGGACGGGGAGAAGACGGTACTGTGCGGGCTCATCGAACGCTACCTCGACGACACCGAGTCGCCGCTGGCCGAGCGACTGCTCGCGCCGGACCGTCGGGAGGTCGCCATCACGATTTCGCCGGACCGACTCCACTCGTGGGATTACACCGACCGGATGTAGCGCGAAGCGCGTAGTTTTGGTACCCCGGGCCCGTACTGGCAACCCATGACGGACCCCGCAGCGATTCGCGCGCTCGCGATTCACGCCGAGGACCTCGTCGCGGCGGTCGAGGCGAACGAGCGCGAGACGAAACGAGTCGTCCTCCGGGCGACGCCACCGTACAGCGGGCGGATGCGAGCACGCCTGCACGTGGTCGACGAGGGTGCCGACGACGACGGGACGCTCCACGTCCAGCCCGAGGCGCTGCTCCGCGAGTCGGCGCCGCCGTACCCGGACCCGGACGTGACCGAAGACGAACTGCGCCAGCACGCAGACGAGTCCTACAGCGTCGAGCGCCACCGCACCTACCACGAGAAACGTGTCGCCGAGTGGCGCGACGCCGTGTCCGAGCACGTGGTCGACAGCGTCGAGCTTCCGGCGGTCGGCCACGAGGTCGAGGTCGCGATACTCGGGCCCTGAACGGGGCAAGCGTGTGGACTGTGGGAGCGAGATTACCGCCTGAGACACCTTCGTAAAACGTCTCGACGTGCCTCTATCGGTGATGAAAGGTCGTGTTCCCCACTCCGCGAACGTGAAACGAGGCGAAACGTATCGAACTCTCACACCGTTATAAGATAATCCCACTGCAACACCTGAGTGAGCCCTCATGTCGAGTTCCTCAGCAAACGAGCTGTTCGCCCTGCTCGACCGGTCGGTCCCGGCCTCGAGCGAGTCCCTCCTGGTACCCATCCGTGGCATCGCCTTCTGGACAGCCATCGCCCTCCCTTTCCTCTACGTCCCGCTCCTCCTCTCGGGACTGGGGTCAGCGTCGACGCGGACGGCGTTCGTCGCCCTGGTCGCCTGTAATGCCGTCGCGCTGCTGGTCGGTCACGCCCACCGCGGGAACTGACCCCCGCTCGGGGAATATTTATAATGTCGGTGGAGTAAGTAGCCGTATGGCCGCATACGGCCGGCCGTCACTTCGAGACCTGTTCGACGAATCACCCACCCCTCACATTGCGCACCCGCCGCGCAGCCATCACCGAGACTTCTACATCGCGACCGACGGGTCGTTCAGACCGCACGGGAGCGTCTCGACAACAGGCACGGAGGACGTCTCCGGGGGCCTCGGTGTCGTCGTCGAAACGATAGACGGAGAGCGCGTCGTCCGGTTGTCGGTACCCGACACCGCCCCGGACAACAACGTCGCGGAGTACCGCGCGCTCCACCTCGGACTCGACGTCCTCGCGGCGCGTGCGCCGCCGGACGCTCGGGTCGGACTGCTCATCGACCACGACCAGCTCGCGGCGAACGTCAACGCCGAGGTCCTGGCGACACACGGGTCCGCGTACGACCCGCCGCACACGGTGTCGGTCCCGCGAGGGACCGGACTCCACTGGCGTGGCATCCAGGCGCGTATCAACGGGTTCCGGGAGATTCGGGCCGCACGCATCTCCGGCGACCGGAACCCGGCACACCCGCTCGCGAACGCCCCCGAACAGTACGCCCACGTCAACGGCGAGGCGGACCGCTGTGTCCGCCCTGGGCTGCGAGCCACCGACGAGCAGGTCCCGCCTCCGTCCAGGGCCGAACGCGGCGCCTCAGACTGACCGCCCGGTTGCCGGCCGTCGGCGACCCCCCGCTGGGGGACCCTCGCCACTGACGTTCGACGGGCACGCTGTTCTGCTATCGTCGATTCACGAGACGCGTACGTGGCACAGTACCAGTGAGGAGGATAGCCGCCCGTGAGCGATAATCCGGTCGATAAGTTATCGAAATAGTCTGAAACAACTCGATGGAGAGTCGTGGAAGGTTCCCTCGTGGTCACGAGAGAAAAATTTAGAACGAATCGACCCCTAGCAGAGTTCGGGAGGTGGACCGATGCGTACCGGTGACAGACGATACGACCGCGGAACCGAGTATCGCGGACAGCCGTCCCCGTTTGCGTCGGTGAGCAGATACGACCTCGTCCTCGCGCTCATCCCGGTCGCGTTCGTCCTGCCGGTGGCCGTGTCAGGACTGTTCGACGTCCCGCTACCGACGGCGCTGACCGGTGGCGCCATCGTCGGGGTACTCTGTGTCGTCGACGCGCTCTTCCTCAATCCGCCGACTGGCGGTCGGCGGTCTACGTAATCGGGGCGTCGGTGGTCCGAAGACCGGTTCCGAGGGCGGCCTTACTCCTGCTGTGCGTCCACGACAGCCACGCCGGCGAGGTTCACGATGTCCTTGACCTCGTCGCCGCGCTGGAGGACGTGGACCGGCTTGTCCATCCCGACGAGCATCGGACCCGTGGCCTCGGCGCCGCCGAGTCGCTGGAGCAGTTTGTAGCCGATGTTCCCCGCTTCGAGGTTCGGGAAGACGAGCACGTTCGCGGGGTCGTCGAGGTCCGAGAACTCGTAGGTGCCGGTGAGGATATCCTCGACGACGGCCGTGTCGGCCTGCATCTCGCCGTCGACGGGGAAGTCGACACGGGAGTCGTTTCGGAGTCGGTCGACGGCCCGCCGGGGTTTCCGGGTTCCGGGGTTGTCGACGCTGCCGAAGTTCGAGTACGAGAGCATTGCCGCTCGCGGCTCGACGTTGAACCGGCGAGCCAGGTCGGCGGTGTGGCGCGTCACTTCGGCCAGAATCTCCGCGCTCGGGTCCTGGTTCACCGTCGTGTCCGCACAGAAGATGACCCGGTTCTTGAACGTCAGCATGTAGACGCCGGCCGCGTAGTCAGCGTCCTCGGCCGTCCCGATGACCTGGAGGGGCGGCCGCAGGGCCGACGGGTAGTGGTGGGTGAGCCCGGTCAGCATCGCGTCGGCGTCGCCCATCTCGACCATCACGCTCCCCAGGTAGTTCCCGTTCCGGATCAGTTCGTCCGCCTCGCGGCGAGTGATGCCCTTCCGCTGTCGAAGTTCGTACAGTCGGTCCGCGTACGCCTCGACGTCCGCCGTCTCCGGGTCGACGACGGTGGGCTCGAACTCGAGGCCGAACCGACGCCGCGTGGCCTCAATTTGGTCGGCGTCGCCCAGCAGGACGGGGTCGGCGATACCCTGGTCGACGAGCTGGTAGGCGGCCCGAATCATCTTCTCGTCGTGGCCCTCCGCCAGGACCACCCGCTTGGGGTCGCTCTTGGCCTTGTTGAGGACGACCCGCATCATCTCGCGGGACTTCCCGAGGCGGGCCTCCAGTTGCTCGGCGTAGGACGCGAGGTCGATCTCTTTTCGCGCCGCACCGGAGTCGACGGCCGCCTGGGCGACGGCCGGCGTCACTTCGAAGAGGACGCGCTGGTCGAGCGGTTTCGGGATGATGTAGTCCGGCCCGTACTGCATCGGCGTGTCGCCGTAGGCCTTCACGACGGCGTCGGGGACGTCCTGCCGGGCGAGCGTCGCGAGCGCCTCCGCAGCGGCGACCTTCATGTCCTCGTTGATCTCGGTCGCGCGGACGTCGAGTGCGCCCCGGAAGAGGAAGGGGAACCCGAGGACGTTGTTGACCTGGTTCGGGTAGTCGGAGCGCCCCGTCGCCATGATGACCGAGTCGTCGCGGGCGGCCTTGGCGTCCTCGTAGCTGATCTCGGGGTCGGGGTTCGCCATCGCGAAGACGATGGGGTCGCTGGCCATCGACTGGACCATCTCCTGGGAGACGATGCCGCCGATGGAGAGGCCGACGAACACGTCGGCGCCCTCCAGTGCGTCCGCGAGGTCGCCCTCGGGGATGTCCCGGGCGAACTCCTCCTTGAACCGGTTCAGGTCCTCGGTGCGCTGCCGTTCCTCGGTGATGATGCCCGTGGAGTCACACATGATGATGTTCGACTTCTGGGCACCGAGCGAGACGTAGAAGCGGGCGGTCGCGATGGCCGACGCGCCGGCCCCGGAGAAGACGATCTTCAGGTCCTCCAGGTCCTTCCCGGCGATGTCGGCGGCGTTTATGAGCGCCGCCCCGGAGATGATGGCCGTCCCGTGCTGGTCGTCGTGGAAGACGGGGATATCGAGTTCGTCGCTGAGCCGCTGTTCGACCTCGAAGCAGTCGGGGGCGGCGATGTCCTCCAGGTTGATGCCGCCGAAGGTCGGTTCGATCGCCTTCACCGCATCGACCATCCCGTCGGCGTCGTCGGCGTCGAGTTCGATGTCGAAGACGTCGATGTCCGCGAACCGCTTGAACAGGACGCCCTTGCCCTCCATCACCGGCTTGGACGCCTCGGGGCCGATGTCGCCGAGGCCGAGGACCGCGCTGCCGTTCGAGACGACGGCCACGAGGTTCCCCTTCGCGGTGTAGGTGTAGGCGTCTTCGGTGTTCTTCGCGATCTCCGAACAGGGAGCGGCGACGCCCGGCGAGTACGCCAGGGAGAGGTCGCGCTGTGTGTTGGTCGGTTTCGTCGTCGCAATCTCAATCTTGCCGGGTGGGTCCTGGCTGTGATAGTCGAGAGCGTCTTCGTCTAGTCCCATAGCAGGAGGTGACACCCACCGAATAAAAATGCCCTCCTTGCGTCAAACGACGGTCGATAGTTCGACAGACGACGTACCGTCGTGTGATTCGCGTCGCTTCGCGGTTCTCGGTCGGGACGTGCCGCCTGACATTCATGTAGCCCCGGTTTGAAGAAGCGCCATGCAGATTCCGGACCCGTTCTCGGGTGACCTCGCCTCGACCTACGGGCAACTCGCCGAAGACGGCGCGGAGTTCCTCATCGCCGCGGCCCTCATCTACGCCGTCGGCCGGCTCGTCGTCGTCCCGACCGTCCGCTGGACGCTGGGGCGGTCGAACATCGACCGGACGCTCGAGAGTGCCCTCGTGAGTTCCTCACATCTCCTGGTCGTCGTCCTCACCGTCGTGGTCGCGGCCAGTCTCGCGGGGTTCCAGGGGACGCTCGCGGGATCGACGCTCGTGGCCGCCGGCGTGACCATCGCCGTCGGTCTCGCCGCACAGGACGTGTTGGGCAACTTCGTCTCCGGAGCCTTCATCGTCACCGACCCGGACGTCAACGTCGGCGACACCATCCAGTGGAACGGCAATCGGGGCGTCGTCGTCGACATCGACCTCCGGGTCACGCGGGTACGGACGCCAGACAACGAGCGCATCATCGTCCCGAACACCGACCTGGCGACCAGCGCGGTCATCAACGAGACCTCGACCGGCCCCATCGGCGTCTCCTACGAGTTCGGCGTCGGCTACGACACCGACCTGGACGACCTGGAGGCCATCGTCAGAAACGTCGCCCGCGACCTGGACCACGTCACCGAGGACCCCAAGCCGATGGTGGCGGTAGAGGACCTCGCGGCCACCGCGGTCGTCGTCATCGGCCGGGTCTGGGTGCCGAACAACCGGCGCAACCGGGTCCCGGCCGTCCGGTCGGCGTTCATCCGCGGGGTCCACGAAGCCTGTCGAAAGGAGGGTATCGACCTGAGTGAGACGAGCCAGCACGCGCTCTCGGGCGACCTGGCCGTCCACGACCCGGTGGCTGACGTGCCCGAGTGACTCACCTGCCGCCAGTCAGCCCCTCGAGGAGGTGTATCGCGCCATACTTGTCCAGCGGGTCGTTCGCGTTCCCGCAGTGGGGCGACTGCACGCAGGCCGGACAGCCGTCGGCGCAGTCACACGAGCGGAGCATCGACAGGGTCGTGTCCATCAACCCGGCCACCTCGTGGTACGCGGCCCGTGTCAGCCCGATGCCGCCGGGGTAGCCGTCATAGATGAAGATGGTCGGTTCGCCGGTGTGGGGATGCAGCGGCGTCGAGAGGCCCCCGATGTCGCTCCGGTCACAGAGGTACTCGAAGGGGAACATCGATATCATCGCGTGTTCGGCGGCGTGAATCGACCCGGGGAAGTCCCCCGCGAGGCCGCCGTCGGTGGCAGTCTCAGCCGGACCGGCCCGCTCGTACTCACCCCGCCGAATCGGGCCTTCGAGGTCTTCAGGTACAGTGTAGTACAGCGCCTTCGTCTCCAGGGTCGTCTCGGGGAGGTCGAGCGTCCGCTGGCCCAGCACCTCGCCCGAGGAGCCGTCACGGCGCTCGTAGCCCGTAATCTGCTTGCGCATCGTCACCGACGCGAAGCGCACCGGGACCTCCTCGCGGGCCGGGAGCGGTCGCTCGTCGAGATCAGTCTCGACGGTGATGGTCTTGTCGTGGAGCACGCGCGTGTAGTAGTCCGCCCAGGTCCGAGACAGGTCGGCGACGCCAGCCGATAGGTCCAGGTCGGTCACCTCGTAACGCCGGCCCTGGTGGTGGTAGACTGCGCCAGGGTGGGCGTCGCGCAGGGCGTCCTCGAAGGGCAGGCGCGCGATGACGTCGCCCTTCGCGACCAGTTTCACCTCGCGGTCGTCGACCGTCCGGAGGCTCATGTCGTGGTGGGGCCGGCCGTTCGAGAGCCAGCGGATGCCCTGGTCGGTCGTCCGCCGGTCGAGTTTGCCGGCCGATTCGAGGTCCGCGACCACGTCGGGGAACGTCTCGCCGAAGTGGCGGTCGTCGTCGGGCGAGAGCCAGTTCTCGCTGGCCGCCGCCAGCACGTGGTCGGGGAGCAGCTGGTCGTTCTCGGGGTTCGTGACGGCCCGCTCGGCGCCCGTCTCGAACAGCGCGTCGGGGTTGCGAAGGACGTACTGGTCGAGCTGGTCCTCGCCGCCGACGAGTACGACGAGAGCGGGATCGGTGCCACGGCCCGCTCGGCCGGCCTGCTGGAAGGCGCGCATCCGCGTGCCGGGATAGCCATCGATGAGCACGGCGTCGAGACCGCCGACGTCGACGCCCAGTTCCAGCGCGCTGGTCGACCACACGCCACGGAGGTCGCCCGACTGGAGGCGCGATTCGAGGTCGCGGCGGCGCTCGTCGGTGAGCGCAGCCTGATAGGCGCCGACGCCGTCCGCGAGGTCGTGGCGGCCCCGGCTGCGCAGTTCGTCGGCGCTGTCGCCCGCGTAGCGCTCGGCGGTCTGGCGCGACCCGGCGAAGACGACGGTCTGGAGACCCCGTTCGACGAGGTCCACGAACAGCTGCTTCGTCTCGACGTGGCTGGACTTCCGGCGGCCGCTGCCCCAGCCGTCTCCCCCTTCGTATTCAGGTGGGTTCCACAGCAGCCAGTGGCGCGGCCCGCTGGCGCTCGTGTCCTCGTCGACGAGCGCGAACGACGCCTCCCGCTGACCGGTGACGCCGGCGGCGTGCTCGACGGGGTTGCCGATGGTCGCCGAGCAACAGACCCACTCGGGGTCGGCGTCGAACCGCTCGGCGATGCGCTGGAGTCGGCGCATCACGAGCGCGACGTGGCTGCCGAAGATACCCCGGTAGCCGTGGACCTCGTCGACGACGACGGTCTCTAAGCGCTGGAAGAACCAGTCCCACAGCCGGTGGGCGTGGGGCAGGATGCCGTAGTGGAGCATGTCCGGCGTCGTCAGCAGGACGGTGGGCTGGCGCTCGCGGATGGCCTCCTTCTCCGATTTGGACTGGCGGCCGGTGTACTGGGCGACCGAGACGCCCGAGGCGAACCCGAGTCCCTGTGCGAGTTCGGAGAGCGTCTCCGTCTGGTCGTTGATGAGCGCGACCTGCGGCGCGACGTAGAGCGCTGTCGCCCGGCGGTCGAGCGCCCGCTCGAAGGCTGGAATCGTGTAGGCCAGACTCTTGCCACTGGCCGTCTCCGTCGCGAGGACGACGTTCTCTCCCCGTCGGACGGCTTCGACGGCGGCCGTCTGGTGGGCGTAACAGTCGGTGATGCCTTCCGCGTCGAGGACGCTGGCGAGTCGCGAGTCGACGTCGAGGTCGGCGAACTCGGCGGCACGACCGGGGACCGTCCGGCGGTCGACAATCTGCCCCTCGTAGTAGGGCCGCTCCCGGAGCCAGGCGATGGTGTCGTCCACGGGCGTGCTATGGCGGGGACGGGTATCGCTTTTCCCCTCCGACCGGCTCTTGTGCCACTGTCACGAGGGGGCGCGGCGCACGGTCTATCGCAGAAAGGACTGCCCCACAGGACACGACCGGAATCAGTCCGCAGCCTGACCTGTCGTCGCGGGCGTCGAGTCGGTCGCCGCCATCTCGTCACGGGCGTCGCGCAGCGCCGTCTCGCTCTCGTTGAACGTCGCGACGCTGTCTTCGAGCCGGGTCACGTTGTCGGACAGCTCCGTCATGAGTCCGGCGGTCCGGTCTATGGACTCGACGAGCTGCTTCGTGTTCTCGCGGTACTGGTCGAGGTCGAGCGGTTCGGGGATGGTGTCGTTGGACATATTCACACCGTGGTTCGCAACGGAACTACAGGGACTACCTTACTAGATTGGTAACTACGTGGGACGCGGGTGGGTAGCACGGCGCGTCGCCGAGCTATCGTTCGCGCTGGATACGGGGGACGAGACGACCCCCGGACCGGCCGACCACGTCGGTGACGACGGTCGGCAGGGCCTCGACGGCGGCGACGGTCGTCCGCGCCGACTCGACGGACGGGACGCCGTCTCCCTCGACGGCGACGAGCCGCGGGGCGGCCTCGACGACGGACTGGTTGGCGTCGCCGACGTCGCCGGCGATGACCCCTGCGTCTGCGGTCCTCGACAGCTCCGTCGCCCGGTCGCGTGCTCCAGCATCGACACCGGCGAACGGCGGGACCGTCACGACGTCGCAGTCGAGTTCACGGGCGCGTTCGGCCGCTGCGTCGCCGGCCGGGACGACGCCGACAGTCACCGAGAAGCCCGCTGCGACCAGTTTGGCGACGGTCGCGGCCGCCTGTCGTCCGGTCCCGACGACGTGGACCCGGACGTCCGTCGGGTCGCGCTCGGCGAGCGGCGTGACCAGCGGCGCGTCGGTGCCTGGTTGCGTCGTCACGAGCGTCTCCGCGTCGAAGGCGTCACCGAGCGTCTCGGTCGTGAGGACCGAAGCGGGGTCGCCGGCGGCCCTGACACCCCCGTCGGCGAGCAAGAGCAGTTCGTCGCAGTACCGGGCGGCGAGGTTGAGGTCGTGGATGACCGCGACGACCGTCTTGCCGTCTGCCACGAGGTCCCGGACGAGCTCGAGCGTCCGGACGGCGTGGTTGATGTCGAGACTCGCCGTCGGTTCGTCGAGCAGGAGGACAGGCGTCTCCTGGGCCAGCGCGCGAGCCAGCAGAACCCGCTGGCGCTCACCGCCGGAGAGCGAAGTGAACTGCCGCTCGGCGAACTGGGTCACGTCGGTCCGCGCCATCGCCGCCTCGACGGCGTCGCGGTCCGCCTGGCCCGGGCGTTCGAACCGGCTCAGGTGGGGCGTCCGCCCCATCTCGACGACCTTCTCGACGGTGAAGTCGAAGGAGAGCGTCGTCGCCTGGGGCGTGCTCGCGACGAGGCGACTCACCGCCTTCGCCGAGCGGTCGGACAGCGGGTTCCCCGCGACGCGGACCCGTCCGTCCTCGGGGGGCAGCGTCGCCCGAAGCGTCCGCAGCGTCGTCGTCTTGCCGGCCCCGTTCGGCCCGACGAGGCCGACGAGCGTCCCGCGCTCGACGCTGAAGTCGACGTCCGAGAGGACCTGCACGTCGCCGAAGGACACCGACAGGTTCCGCACGTCGAGCATCGGGGACTCGCCGGTCACAGCTCGTGCACCTCCCGCTGGCGCAGCAAGTAGAGGAAGAAGGGGGCACCGAGTGCGGCCGTGACGATACCGACCGGCACCTCCGCGGTGCCGGAGCGTGCGAGCGTGTCCGTGGCGACGAGGAACGACGCCCCGGCGAGGGCAGCGGTCGGCAGGAGAATCCGATGGTCGGGGCCGACGAGCAGCCGCATCACGTGTGGGACGATGAGGCCGACGAACCCGATGATGCCGGCGACGGCGACGCCGGCGGCCGTGATGACCGCCGAGACGGCCAGCAGGACGCGTTTCGTCCGCTCGACTTCGATGCCCAGGCCCTGTGCGTCCTCCTCGCCGAGCAGCATCACGTTGAGGTCCCGCGTGTAGACCAGCAAGACGACGAACGGAACGGCGACGAGCAGGAGGCTCGTCGAGACGTCGAACCACGTCGCGCTCTTGAGGTGGCCCATCAGCCAGAACAGGGCCCGGCGGATGCTCTCGCCGGCCTGGAGCAGGAGGAAGGAGACGACGGCCCCGAGGAACGTCTGGACGGCCACGCCGGCCAGCAGCAGCGTCGCGACCGGCGTCTCGCCGTTCTGGGTCGCGATGAGGTAGACGGCGAAGGCGGCGACGATGGCGCCGACGAACGCCGCGCCGCGAAGTCCGAGGCCGAACGGGACGGCGAAGGGCGCGACGATGAACCCGACGGCCCCGACCGCCGCCCCGGAGGAGACGCCGATGATGGAGGGGTCGGCCATCGGGTTCCGGAAGATGCCCTGCATGATGGTGCCCGCCGCCGCCAGCGAGAAGCCGACGACGGCGCCGAGCAGGATGCGCGGTAACCGGACCTGCATGACAATCTGGCGCTGGACGTCTTCGACGGGGTACGAGAACAGCGACTCCGTGACCAGCTGTGGGGTGCCACCGGTGAGGCCGACGCCCGTCGGGACGACGAGCGCGTTCAGGAGCACCTTCCCGACGGTAGCCGGCGGAATCCACACCGGCCCGATGCCCGCGCTCACCGTGACGACGGCACTCAACAGGGTGAAGAGGCCGGCCGACCAGGTGAGCAGGCGTCCGCTGGGTCGCATTATTGAAACGCCACTTGGAGTAGATAAATATTTATTGTTCCTGGGCTGCGGTGTAGGTGATGAGACGGTCCGCGACGCTACTGGTCGGATTGCTTCTCGTGACGTCGCTGGTCGGTGTCGCGCCCGCTGCAGGCGCGTCGACGGCCGCGACGAGCGAGCACTGCTCGTTCCCGGTGACGATGACCGACGCGACGGGGACCGAGGTCACTATCCAGGAACGGCCCGAGCGTATCGTCACCACGAACCCCTCGGCCGCCCAGACGATGTGGGAGATCGGTGGCCGCGACCAGGTCGTCGGGCTCACCCAGTACGCTTCGTATCTGGCGGGCGCAGACAGCCGGACCAACGTCTCTGCAGGGTTCGGCGTGAGCGTCGAGACGGTCGTCGGGGCGAACCCGGACCTCGTCGTCGCACCCAACGCGAGCGCGGGCGACGTCGAGGCGCTCCGTGAGGTCGGGCTGACGGTGTATCACCTGCGGTCCTCGGCGACTGTCGCCGACGTCCGCTCGAAGACCGATACCATCGGTCGCATCACCGGCAACTGCGACGGCGCCACGGAGGCCAACGCGTGGATGGACGCGAACGTCGAGGCGGTCCGCGGACAGACCGCCGACATCGAAGACCGGAAGCGAGTCCTCTACCCGCTCGGCAGCGGCTACGTCGTCGGGGGCGCGACGTTCATCAACGACCTGTTCGACCTCGCGGGCGCGGACAACGTCGCCGCGCGCAACCTCACGGGCTATCCGCAACTGAGCGACGAGGTCCTCCTCCAGCTCGACCCCGAGGTGCTCGTCCTGGCGGCCGGCGACGAAGGGTTCGTGACCCAGGAGCCATACGCGAGCACGACGGCCGGCGAGACGAACAGTACGGTCGTCGTCGAACGCCGGTGGCTCAACCAGCCGGCCCCCCGGAGCGTGGTGTTCGCCACGCACAACCTGACGCGTCAGCTCTACCCCGAGCAGTACGACCCGGACAGATACGTCTCGCGGTCGGACGTGGCGGTCGCCACCGAGACGCAGACGGCGACACGGACGGAAGAAGTGACGCCGGCGCCCCCCGAACCGACGACGGAGCCGACGACCACGGCCGGGCAGAGCGGGCCCGGCTTCACGTCGCTGGCTGCGCTCGTCGCGGCGCTCGCGGCCTCGGTGCTGGCACTGCGCCGGCCCTGAGCGCGTGCTCGTCACGCCGGCACCATCCCGCTGAAGAGGCTCCGGACCGAACAGCCCGGTATCGATGGACAAGCAGGCGATTCGCGAACGGGTGTGGGACGCGCTGGAGGCGTCTGGCGAGGCCCGGTTCCCGTTCCCGCCCCACGGCCGCATCCCGAACTTCGCCGGGGCCGACGACGCGGGGGCCCGACTCGCCGACACCGACGCCTGGCGGGCAGCCGAGACGGTGAAGGCCAACCCGGACGCGCCGCAGCTTCCGGTCCGTCGTGCGGCGCTCCGGGCCGACAAGACCCTCTACATGGCCGTCCCCAGGCTCCGTGACGCGGAGTGCTTCTACGAACTCGACCCCGAGCGACTGACCGACCTCGATGCCGCGCCGACCGTCTCGCACGTCGCCGACCACGCCAGGCAGGTCGGGCCGGCGGCGGTCGACACGGTCGACCTCGTCGTCTCGGGATCGGTCGCGGTCACAGAGGCCGGCGCACGCGTCGGCAAAGGCGAAGGGTACAGCGACCTCGAGTTCGCCGTGCTCCGGGAACTGGACCTCGTCGACGAGCAGACGACCGTCGCGACGACAGTCCACGAGCGCCAGGTCGTCGGCGGGCCCGAAGGTGCGGTCACGACAGACGACGTGCCGGTGGACGCCCACGACGTCCCGATGGACCTGATAGTGACGCCCGACCGCCGCATCGAGACGGCGACGCCGTACGACCGTCCCACGGGCGTCGACTGGACCGCGCTCTCCGACGAGCGCATCGAGGCCATGCCGGTGTTGGCCGAGCGGGCCCCACGCTGAGCCCCTCACGCGTCAGCTCTTTATATGCTAACTTGTTATTACAGTCAATGGATGACGCCGTCGACGAGCGCGTCGCACAGGAGACCGAGGCCGAACTGGACGGCTTCCGAGTCCTGGTCGTCGATGCCGACGCGGACGTCCGGTCCCGCATCCGGACGGTGTTCCTGGAGTCGAATGCGGACGTGACCGTCGTCGAGGGCTCGTCAGCCACGGCGGCGCTCGAAACGCTCGAATCGACGGCAGTAGACTGTATCGTCAGCGAAGACACGCTCCCCGACCGCTCCGGTGTCGACCTCCTGCGGACGGTCAGGGGTCGGTGGCTTGACCTCCCGTTCGTGCTGTTCACCGACGGAGGGAGCGAAGCACTCGCCAGCGAAGCACTCGGGGCAGGCGCGACCGACTACCTCCCGAAAGCACCACTCCCGGAGCAGACGGCCGAACTCGTCACACGCGTCGTCGACGCCGTCTCGACACGGACAGAGCGCCGGGGGGTTCTCGACCGGATGACCGACGCGTTCTTCGCGCTCGACGAGGACTGGCGGTTCACCTACCTCAACGAGCGCGGCCGCGATGTTATCAACCGCGCAGCGGACGGGGACCGGTCTGTGGACGAACTGCTGGGGGCGAACATCTGGACGGTCGTCCCCGACGCCGTCGGGACACAGTTCGAAGCGGAGTACAGGCAGGCGATGGCCGACCAGACACCGCGGTCGTTCGAAGCCCACTACGAACCGATGGCGACGTGGTTCGAGGTCCGGGCCTATCCGTCGCCCTCCGGCCTCTCGGTGTACCTCCACGACGTCACCGGCCGCCACGAACGGGAGGCAGCGATGGCCGAGCGCGAGCGCGTGCTCGAGGAGATGTACCGGGTCGTCTCGGAGAAGGAGACGTCGTTCGAACAGAAGGTCGAACACATGCTCCAGGTCGGGCGGGACGTCCTCGGGACGGACTGTGCGGCGCTCTCGTCTGTCGAGGGGGACGACTACATCTTCGACGTCGTCTACGACCCGGATGGCGACACGGAACCGGGGGACGTCGTCCCACTGGAGTCGACCAACTGCGAGCGAGCTATCGTCACCGAGGAGACGCTCGTCCTGGCAGACATCGCCACGGAGGCCCCCGACCTCACCGAGCGAGGCGGGTTCACCGAGCAGGGCATCGCCTGCTATCTCGGGACGCCCGTCTACGTCGACGGGTCGGTGACCGGGACGTTCTGCTTCTACGACCGCGACGCTCGCACGGAGCCGTTCTCTGACTGGGACGTGACGCTGGTCGAACTCATGGGCAACTGGGTCAGCTACGAGCGCGAGCGCCAGCGGCGCGAGGCGGAGTTGACCCGCGAGCGAAACCGACTGGACGACTTCGCGAGCCTCGTCTCCCACGACCTGCGCAACCCGCTGAACCTCGCGGTCGGCCGCCTCGAGCTGGCCAGCGAGGAGTACGACGGCGACTCGGTGCACCTCGAAGCCATCGAGGGAGCGCTCGAACGGATGGAGACGCTCATCGACGACCTCCTCGTGCTGGCTCGCTCCGGCGACCACGTCGTCGATGCGACCCGCGTCGACGTCGGGACGGTCGTGACGGCCGCCTGGGAGATGGCCGGGAGCGACGCGGGAAGGGTGTCCGTCGACGACGATATCGCCACCATCGAGGGCGACAGCGACCGACTGCAACAGCTGTTCGAGAACTGCTTCCGGAACAGCGTCGAGCACGGGCGACCCGACGTGCGGGTCCGAGTCGGCCCGCTCGCGGAGCACGACGGGTTCTACGTCGCCGACGACGGCCCCGGCATCCCGGCCGACGAGCGCGAGCAGGTCGTAGAGAGCGGCTACACGACCAGCGAGACGGGTACCGGGTTCGGCCTCAGCATCATCGACGAGATCGTCGATGCCCACGGCGGTGAATTCAGAATCACGGAGAGCGCGTCCGGCGGGGTACGGCTGGAAGTGAGTGGGGTCGCGGTCCGCTGACTAGGGTTCGAACTGCGCGACGCAGTCCCGCACCAGCCCGTCGAAGTTCTCCGGCAGCGTCGGGTGGTACGCCCGGTCGGGGATGTCCCGGACGTCCATCCCGTTCTCGACGACTATCTGGAGCATCTTCGCGAACGAGTCGGCGTGGTAGTGCAGGCCCTGCCAGCCGAGCACGGTCCCGTCGGCGGCGTCGACGACGAGCTTCGAGAGGCCTTCTGGGACGTCCTTCGACTTGAACACGCCGTCGTCGCTGGCCTGGCGGGTCGCCGCGACCACGTCGTAGCCCGCCGCGTCGGCCGACGCCTCCGTGTGGCCGACGCGAGCGAAGGGGTAGACGCCCAGTCCGGAGAAGATGACGTGGTGGTGGACGTTCTCGTAGGGCTGAGGGTCGCCGCCCGCTTCCTGTCGGACGATGTTCTCGGCAGCGGTGAAGCCCTGTTCCTTCGCGACGTGGAGGATGGGCTCCTTGCCGTTGACGTCGCCGACGGCGTAGACGTGGTCAGCGTCCTCCGTCTGCATGGTGTCTCGCACCCAGTCACCCTCGACCGATATCGAGGTGTTCTCCAGGCCGAGGCCCTCGACCGTGGGCCGGCGGCCGGTGAAACAGAACAGCTGGTCGGCCTCGTAGGTCGTCTCGCTCCCGTCCTCGAACTCGACGTGCAGGCGCACGCTGCCGTCGTCGGTCTCCTCCAGCCCGCACTCGTAGCAGTTGGTCGGAATCTCGATGTCCCAGTTGTCCTCGTAGATTCGCCGCGCCTCGTCGCCGAACGCGGGGTCGGCCTCGTCGATGGGGCGCTCGTCGTGTTCGATGACAGTCAGTTCCATCCCGCCGGCCTCGGCGAGGTACGGGGCCATCTCCATCCCGATGTAGCCAAAGCCCATCACGATGCCCGAGTCGGGGAGCTCGGTCGCGTCGAGCATGTCCGCGCTGGTCATGAAGCCGACATCCTCGATGCCCGGGATGTCCGGGACGTCGACCGACGACCCGGTGGCGATAACGACGTAGTCGGCGTCGTACTCCTCGCCGCCGGCCCGGACGGTGTGGTCGTCGACGAACGTCGCGGTGTCGTGGACGAACTCGACGTCCTCGCGCTCGGCCATCGAGTGGATGGAGTCCCTGCGGTGGCCGGCCCACCCGAGCGTGTGGTCGTCCTTCTGCTCGACGACGGCCTCCAGGTCGACGTCGGGCGGGTCGCCCGTCAGGCGGTGGTCGTGACGCGCCTGGAAGCGGTGGGCTGCCGCGGAGAGAACTTCCTTCGAGGGCATACACCCTTCGAGGATGCAGAGGCCACCGCCCGGGTCGCCGTTGTCGATGAGCGTGAGTTCGATACCGTCCTCGTCGACGAGGTCACCGGCGACTGCGGCACCGGCACTCCCGTAGGCACCGATGATAACGACGTGAGTCATGTCCGGGGCAAAGTGGTGCGCCGGGATAAAGGCTTCAGTGCGTGCGTATCCCCGAATCGCGAGTCGCCGCGGACCGCCTCAGTCGTCGTTGCTCTCGACGGGCCGCGGTCCCTGTGGGCGATCGGCGTCGAGCAGCGACCCGACCAGCCCGCGGCGTTTGAGGATGCGGTCGCGGACCACAAGCACGGAGGGGAGCACCAGCAGCGACGTGAGGAACGCGTAGGCGACGGAGGTCGCGGTGAGGATGCCGAACTGGCCGATGGCCGGGAACACCGCCAACGCGAGCACGCCGATGCCGAAGACGGTGGTGAGCATGCTGCCCAGCAACGCGCCCCCGGTCCCCCGGACGGTGCGGTCGAGCGCCGTCACCAGGTCCTTGTCGTGTCGCTCGTCGGCAAAGCGGTGGGTGACGTGGACGGAGTAGTCGACGCCCAGTCCGATGGTGATGGCGAGCATCGTCGCCGTCAGCGCGTTGAACGGAATCTCGAGCAGTCGCATCGTCCCCGCGAGCAGCGCGACGGTGACGATGACGGGCACGATGTTGGCGATGCCCAGCGAGGGCTGGCCCTCGAGCACCCAGTAGATGAACACGAGGAACACCGACGCGCCGGCCAGGGCGATTGCCAGCGACTGGATGGCCGACTCGAAGATGACGTCGGAGACGGCCTGGAACACGACGATAGAGCCGGTAGCGGTCGCCTCGTAGCGGAAGTCCTCGGCCACCTCACGGGCATCGGCGGCCACCTCCGCGTCGGTCGCGTCGGACTCGACGGTGTAGACGACGCGGGCGCTCCGGAAGTCGTCGTTGAGGTAGTTGAGCGTCTGGCCCCGGGCCGGCGAGTCCAGCAGATAGGCGTATATCTCGCCGAGGTTGTCGTCGGGGACGCCGTTGTCGTTCCGGTCGTTGGCCTCGACGAGCGCGCGGAACTCAGGGTCACGCGCCGCCTGGTCCTGGATGACGGTGACGATGGACGTCGCCGAGGCGCGCCCGTCCTCGCGGACGAAGGAGTCGGGCGGGTCGTCGCCCGCGCGATACAGCTGTTCGAGGGCGTAGTCCTTCTTCATCGGCCCCTGGACGTAGACAGTCGCCTGGCTGTCCTGTGTCGTCGCGAACTTGTCCTCGAGGAAGTTCAGGTTCCCCGTGACGGTGTAGTCGTTGGGTCGGAACGGCTCCGGTAGCGAGTCGATGAACTCGGGGTTCTCCTCGGGCGGCAGGAAGTCCTCCTGGCTGAACGACGTCGAGACGCCGGTCGCGTAGGCGCCTGCCCCGGCCGAGACGACGACGATGCCGAGCAGGAACAGCACCGGTGCCCGGTCGGCGATGACGACCCCGCCACGGAGGACTCCGCCGAGCGCCGACGACTCGTTGGAACCGAGCGCCGACTGGCTGAAGGTCGGTATCGGGTACCGTTCGCGCAGCCGGTCGAGCTCGACCTTCGCGGCGGGCAGGAACACCCCGAAGATGAAGAAGGTGAACATGATGCCGATGGCGGCCACGTAGCCGAAGTCCTGGATCGGCGGGAGGTCGCTTGTGACGTTCGCGAGGAAGCCGATGACCGTCGTTCCGGTGACGATGAAGAAGGCGACCAGCAGCTGGTCGGTCGTGATGCGCATCGACTGAGCGATGTCGGCCCCCTCCTCCCGTTCTTCGCGGTACCGGTTGACCGCGTGGATGCCGAAGTCGATACCCACCGCAAGCAACAGCGGCGGGACGGCGATGAGCATCTGCGAGAAGGCGATGCCGGCCAGCCCCATGAACCCGAACGTCCAGACGATGGTCATGAACAGCGACAGCAGGCCCAGCGCCATGTCGGCCAGGTCGCGGTAGGCGAGCGAGAGGAAGATGAGGATGAACAGGACGGCGGCCGGCACCGTGAGGATGAGCGAGTCGCCGACGACGTTCGAGAACTCCTCGGCGATGATGCCCGACCCGAAGACCCTGACGGTCCCCTGGTCGACCGACGACACCGTGAACTCGGCCTGGCGCTGGATGCTCGTCAGCGGGCTCGATCCGCCCTGGCCGGACCCGCTTGAGATGCCGGCTGGTATCTCGTGGGTCACCAGCCCGATGGTCGCCGAGGCGGACGCCGACCCGCGGTTGAAGTCGTTGCTCACGAGCGAGGTGAACTGCGGGTTGGTGTCGGCGGCCTCGCGGACGGCGGCGTCTATCTCGCGCTCGGTCGCCGACTCGACGGCTCGAATCTGGGCTTCGGTCGTCGTCGCCGACGGGTCGAGCTGCCGGGCGACGATGCCCGCGGCGCTCGACGTCGACGTCACCCGGAGGTCCTGGTGCTGTTCGAGGCGGTGCTGGGCTTCCAGCATCCGCAGTACGTGGTCCTTCGCGAGGACGTTGTTCCCCTCCTGGATGAGCTGGGTGGCACCGGTGTCGGGTGAGAACGCGGGCGAGAACTCCGTGTTGACGCGTTCGAACGCCTCCTCGGCCGGGAGACCGGTCGTGAACTGCGAGGTCCCGGCTTCCGTCGAGACGGCGCCGAGGCCCGCGCCGAACAGGACCGTCACGACGAGGAAGGTGAGGACGACCTTCCGCGAATCGTTGACGATTCGGTCGTCCGCCCAGTCGATGTACCGCTGGTAATCCATCTTATCTGAACCTGACGTACCCGCCGATGGCCACCACTGCGACCAGTCCGACAACCGCGATGGTCCCGAGCGGGAGCCCGCCGCCACCGTCGCGCTCGGTCACCTCGATGGGGACGCGGTAGGTGTCGGAGATGGGCGTATCACCGTCGGGTTCCTCGTACTGGAAGTCCAGCGAGACGGGGTAGGACTTGGCCATCGCCCCGCCGCTGGCGCTGATACCGAACCTGATGGTCGCGGACTGGCCGGGGTCGAGGCCTTGGACGAACGCCTCGTCGTCGGACACCGAGATTGGCGAGTCGGCGAACAGCTTCGCCGAGATGTCGGTCAGGCGCTCGTTGCGGGTGTTGGTGATGGTCAGTTCGATGGTGGTCGACTGACCGGCCCCGACTGTCGTGTTACCCACGTCGACGTCGAACTCGTCAGTGCTGGACTCGACGGCCGCGCGGAGCTCGATGGTGTCGCCCTGTTCACGCTCGCCGTCCGGCGCGCGGTAGGACGTGCTGAAGTCGAACTGCCGGGGACCGGCGTCGGCGTTATCCGAGACGTCCACGCCGAACTCGACGGTCGCGGACTCGCCGGGGTCGAGGTCACCCACGGCGTACTGGGTCTCCTGTGGGGAGAGGTTGCTGTGGTCGCTCTCCCAGTGCAACACGACGTTCTGGACGGGGCGGTCGCCGACGTTCGTCAGCGTGCCCCGGATGCGGCCGTCGGTACCGGCCTGGAGCGAGGCGTCGACGTCGCTGAGCTCGAAGGCCTGTTCGGGTGCCGGCTGCAGCCCGAGCGGAATCGGGTCGCTGGCGGCCGAGTCACCCTCGCTGTCCTGGTAGCCGATAGTCGCCGAGAGGGCGTAGACGGTCTCTCTGGCGTCGCTACTGACGTTGGCCTCGACGCTGACCGTTCGCTCTTCGCCGGGTTCCCAGGTCCCGATGAACTGGTTGGCCGAAGACGACCGGCCGAAGGAGACGTCGCTGCTCTCGGAGACGATGTTCACCGTGGCGAGGTTCGCCACGACCGGTCCCTCGTTACGGAACGTCACCTCGTAGGTGCCACTCGACCCGATGGGCGCGTCGCTCTGGATGTCCGTGACGGTGAACGCCTGGGCCCGGTCGACGGTGATGCCGACAGACGACTCGGGCGAGGTCTGTCGCACGCCCTCCTCGTCGTCGAACTCGACTGCCAGGCCGAACTCGTAGGCGTCGGGTTCGGCGTCATTGGCCGCGCCGACGCGGTAGCGGAACGTGCGCTGTTCGCCCGTGTCCCACGATTCGACGAACCGCGAGCCGGTCTCGGCGCCACCGACCGTGATATCCTGGCTCCGCGAGGTCAGCGTCACCGACGCGTCGGTGGCGGCCTCCTTCCCGGTGTTCTCGACGGTCACGGCGACCGCACCGGTCGAGTCGACGCGGGCGTTGGAGTCGACGCTGACGACGTCGAACGTCGCCTGCTCGGAAATCTTGAGCCTGACGTCGATGGTCTCCGTGGTGCTCTGTTCGTCACGGCCGCCGTCTTCCTCTGAGATGAAGTCCGTGTACTCGTACTCCAGACGGACCGGGATGGTGTAGGTGCCCGGCTTGGCATCGTCGTCGACCGAGATGTCGAACGGCACTTCGGTCGTCCCCTCGGGGAACGTGCCGATAGCCTGCTTGTTCGTCTGGACCGTGATGGGCGCACCCCCGGTGTTCATGTTGACCGTCAACCCACGGGCGGTCGTCACTTCGTTGTTCAGGTTGTCGTTGGTCGACCCGGAGTTGACAGTCCCGCTGTTGACCAGGACGACGTCGAGGGTCGTCTCCTCACCGGGTGCGACGGTGTTGTCGACCAGCGTCGCGTCGATGTCGGGGCTCCCTGTGACGGCAGCTAACGCCGTCCCGGAGAGGACGACCAGCGCTGCCACGGTCAGCGTCAGGGCGACCGTTCGTGTCCTCATACACACACTCCGTCAATCGGTACAGCTCTCGTCGATGCCTCAGTCCTCAGTAGGGGGGTCCAGGGCGACCACGCCGACACTCCTCGTCGGTTGCGAGGCGCGAACAACCGTTCAACCATTTCTATCGAACGAACGTTCGGTTCAAGTATCAACGTTGTGGTTCGACCCGCCGACGGTCAGGCAGCTTGGCTAGCCCACCGGACGCGATACGGCGGGGGAATCGGAAAGAACTTTTACACCCCGACCGAATATTCGTTCGGGATGAGAGACGGGTCCCCTTTCACCGGCGAACCGGTCGACTCGAACGAGGCGATCATGTACGCCACGTTCTGTGCGCTGCAGGAACACGGCTACGCCGGGCTCTCCATCCAGCGCATCGCCGACCAGACCGACCTCAGCAAGTCGACGTTCTATCACCACTTCGACGGCAAGGAGGACCTGCTGTTGTCGTTCGTCGAGTTCATGCTCCGGGAGTTCCACGAAATTTTCCAACTCGAGTCCACTGGCGACCCCGTCGAAGACCTCCGGACCTACGTCGCCCTGTTGCTGGGCAACCACCCGGTGATGGCCGAGGTTCCGGAGGCCGTCGAAGTGCGCTCGGCGTTCCTGGAGCTGCGTGCGCAGGCGATTCGGGACCCGAACTTCCGCGCGAAGTTCACCGAGATGGACGAGCAGTTCACGTCACAGCTCGCCGAGATCCTGGCGACCGGCATCGAGCAGGGTGTGTTCGCCGACGAGGACCCCGACCAGACCGCGAAGCTACTCCTGACCATCGCGCAGGGCATCAACTTCCAGAAGGTGACCCGGACGGACGACCCGGGCCCGTCGCTCACCGATGCTTTCGAGCAGTACATCGAACGCGAAGTCATGGTCGACCGGCGTGCGTGACCGGCCGAGCCGAAAACCGAGAAGGGCCGTCGGGCGGAGGCGTCAGGCGTGTCGACTGTACCCCCGGCCCAGGAGGAGGCCGGCGATGTTGAGGACGACGACGCCGAGGAGGACGAACAGCGACTGCGCGTCGAGTCCGCCGTAGAGGAGCAGCGGATACGCGAGCGGCGCGAGGACGCCTGTCCAGAAGCCGACGAACCGCAGCGGGCGCAGTGCGACGGAGTGGACGAGCGAGCGGAGCGACAGGTTCTCGGTGGGGACCGGTTCAGTGGGTGATTCGAAGGGCGTGGCGCTTGACATTGGTATCCTCCTCGGCACTCAGTACGCCCCATACCCCAATATAAGCAGCAGACCGTTCCGGATAATTCGCGCTGTTTGGGTTCTTTTTCGTGCGGTCAGGTGGTTCATTACTCGTTTCACGGTTCACCGAGACGTTTTTAGACGGCGTTATACGTTTTATCGAGGGTTCTCTCGAGTTTTCGCTGTTGTCGCGATGGAACGCACGATTTGCACGTCGCGCCCAGAGCCGAGTCTCGCGACTCGCCGGTTCCGGCCCGGAGAGCGGTCTGTCAGGAAGCGTCTAAACTGTCGATGGATACGGCGAGCGAAGCGGATTCGTGACGGTGCTGCGGACGAGAAGCGGTCCCGGGTGGTGCAGTCCCCGGTCGTGTCGGTGCGTCAGTTCGGGTGGCGGTCGATTTCCTTGAACGCGGCGTCCATGTCCCGGAACTCCGAGAGCGCGTCGTCCATCTCCCGTTTCAGCGTCTCGGCGCGCTCTTTGAGCGAGGCGATGTCCTCGTGCTCGTCGAGCGACTGGGCCGTCTTCTCGGCCTCGAGCAGCGCCAGTTTGGAGGTCACTTCGAGATACTCCGCCAGGCGGTCGTCGTACCGGCGAGCGGCCAGTTGCTGGTCGATGGCGGCGACGAGGTCGTCCTTGTCGATGGGCTTGCAGAGGTAGTCGTCGAACGGCATGTCGAGGATATCGAAGTCCGGGTCGACCGCCGTGATCATGATGACGCGCGTGTCGAGGTCGCGGTCGCGGATCTCCGCGAGCACCTCGTCGCCCGAGATGTCCGGCATCCGCCGGTCGAGCAGGATGACGTCGACGCCGTCACCGACCTTCTCGAGGGCTTCGGCCCCACCGTAGGCCGTCTCCGTCTGGTACTCGCTTCGAAGACGCAGTGCGTACACGTCGGCGACGTCCTTCTCGTCGTCCGCTACGAGCACCGTCGCGTCACTTGCTGGCTCTGACACGCTTGCGTCTATCACTACGTGCGTATATAACAGTTCGCCGATTGGGGCACTTGCTGGCCGCTCCCACCTCGGCGGTGGCTCTGTGCACCCGCCACGGTAGGCGCGTAACGGAACTTTAAAGATTGCGTCAGGGTGAATTCTGACCAAAGAATGCTCGCGCTACCGCTCCAGGTCATCGACAGCTTTCTGCTGAGATTTACCATCGGTGATTTCCTCCTGCTCGGGTTCGTGCTCGGTGCCGTCGGCATCCTGCCGACGCGCTCGCTCCGGACGCTGGGCCTGCACACCATCGCTATCGGCGTGATTCTGCTGTTGACGCCCGCGTCGGCGATGGAGCCGAACGCCGGGAGCATCCTCGCGTCCTCCTTCCAGTACAAGCTGTTCGGCCTCGTGTTGCTCGTCCTCGCGCCGGTGCTGTTCGCCGTCGGCCGGCGCTAGCCCAGTTTGTTGAGCGCGGTGAAGAAGTCGAGCGGCGGCCCGGCCAGCCTGACCGGTTCGCTCCCGCGTGAGAGCGTGACCCGTTCTGGCGGTGTTATCTCCTTCCTGATGCGGCCGTCACTGACGACCACGGCGCGGTCCGCGTCGCTGACGCTGACGCTCACGTCGCTGTCCGAGCCGACGATCAGCGGCGGCATCGACGCCTCACCGGCCATCTCCGTCACGACGAGGGCGGCGACGTCGGGGTGGACCAGCGGCCCGCCCTCGCTGAGGTTGTACGCGGTCGACCCGGTGGGCGTCGAGACCAGGACCCCGTCGGCGTGACCCCAGTTGTATCGCGAGCCGTCGACAGTTATTTCGAACGTCGCGCCGCCGCCGTTCCCGCGGTGACCCGCCTGGACCACCACCTCGTTGAGCGCGGGCGATAAGTCCCAGTCCGGGCCGCTGGCGCGCAGGCGCGGCATCGCTCGGGTTCGGGCACTCCCGGTCTTCTGGATGTGCTCGACCTCGGCGACCACCGTCTCGACCGCCTCCTCCGGCGCGATGGCGTTGAGGAAGCCCACCTCGCCCAGGTTCACGC